>JAHEJV010000253.1 GCA_024638705.1 Deltaproteobacteria bacterium
AGTCCGAATCGATGCGCCGCATCATGTCGATCAGCGCGAGCCCTTCGGGCGCCCCGAACGAACACGAGAGCGCGATCCCGGGCGAAAAATTCTTGAGTCCCCAAGTGAGGATTTCCTGCGGACTCCAGGATTCGACGGTGCCGTCCTCGATCGTCGCCGCGACGGCGTCCGTCAGCGTGCCTTCGCCATCCCCGCGGATTCGGCGGATCTCGGCGGTTCCGGTGGCCTTCTGCGGGGAGCTCGTCGACATGGCGTTCCACTCCGAATCGGAGGCGAATCGGAAGAACCCTACTCGAGTTTGAGGGCTTTTCCAAAGAATCCCTAGTCGGATGCCGTAGTTATGGCGAGGTGACGCGGGACGCGCCGGGCGACGCATCGTCAGCCCAGACGCTCCTCCACCGATGCCACCTTCGCCTCCATCGAAACATTGCGATCGCGGCGATCGTCGATCTTCATCACCGTGCCCACGCGTTCGGCGCCGGCCGCGAAGACCGCCTCCTGCATGCGGGCGACCAGCGCGTAGATCTCGCCGAGGTCGCCCTCCAGCGTGGTGAACATCGGGTCGAGCCGGTAGCGGACGGTGTCCTGCGCGCGCACGACGGCGAGCGCCGCGGCGACGTACTCGGACACGCTCGTTCCGACTCCGACCGGCGAGATGCTGACGGCGGCGATGGCCATGGGCGTTCCTCGTGATGGGGGGCGGGCGCTCAGCTCTCGCGCGCGCGCACGGTAGCCGGGTCGCGCACCTTCGCCGCCAGCTCCGCGACCTTCGCTGCGGCGCCGGGCAGCGCGAGATCCGGATCGAGATCGCAGAGCGGCTCGAGCACGAAGGGGCGCTCGGCGATGCGCGGGTGCGGGACGGTGAGCCCGGGCTCGTCGATCACGGCACTCGCGTAGGCGAGCAGGTCGAGGTCGAGTGTGCGCGCGGCGTTGCGCTCGGGCCCGCGCTCGCGGCCCTCGGCGCGCTCGATCTCATTCAGCGCTTCGAGCAGCTCGCGCGGCGCGAGCGTCGTGCGCAGACGCGCGGCCGCGTTCAGATACGGGCCCTGCTCCCCGGGCCCGACGGCATCGGTCTCGTGGATGCGCGACGCCACCACGTCGTGGATGCGCGGATGCGCCCGCATCGCCGCGAACGCCGCACACAGGTGGCCCTCGCGATCGCCGAGGTTCGAGCCGAGCGATACCCACGCCTTCGGCTCGACGGAAACCGGCGCTTCCTTCCCGACCCAGCGCGTGATCTTCTCGTTCAGCAGCTCGGCCGCCTCCCACTGCAGGAAGTGCCCGACGTCGGGCACGCGGATCGGTCCGCTGTGGTTCGGGAAGACGCATGCGGCCATGCGGTCGAAGTCGGGATAGATCACCCGGTCAGACGTCCCGAACAGGATCAACGCCTCCGTCGGGTTCACGCCCCACAGCGCGGGCTTCGTCCGGCAGCGCTCGTGGAACGCGCTCTCGTAGTTGGCGAAGGTCGCGCGCAGCTTCGTGCCGTCGGCGAACGGCTCGGTGAAGAAGGCGACTTCGTCGGTGGAGAACGCGCCGGGGTGCGCCCAGCGACGCTCGGTGTAGAAGCTCGCGATGTAGGCGCGGCGTCGTTCGGGCGTGGCGAGCTCGGCGACGAGCGCGTCGGCGTCGTTGCCCTGACGCAGGAAGTAGTCGGCGGCGTCGGCCGGCGGACGCGTGTTCATGTCGGCCATCGCTTCGCGCTGATAAGGGAGGGGTGCGTTGAAGAGCACCAGGCGGTCGACAAAGCCGGGGAAGCGCCGGGAGAAATCCTGCGCGACGACGCCGCCGAGATCGCCGGCGACGACGGTCGCGCGAGAGAGCTCCAGCTCGTGACGCAGCAGTGCGTAGAGGTCGGCGCTGTGCGACGCCGGACAGCCGTATCTGTCGGGCGCGGCGTCGCTTTCACCGAAGCCGCGCAGGTCGGGCGCGATCACGTCGAAGCCGGCTTCCGAGAGCGGCCCGATGTTGCGCCACCAGATGCGCGACGTCTCCGGCCACCCGTGCAGCAGCACGAGCGGCCGGCCGTCTCCCTCGCGCACGTAGGACTGGCGGAAGCCGCGCGGCGAAGCGTGCAGGCGCGCGTAGCGGTCGGGAGCGAGACGCGGGTCCACCGTCACGCGACGATGGTACAGCTACAATGACGCGATCGTGGCGTCCCCTGCCGACCAGCTTCCCGACCTCGTGACGCCCGTGCCGGGCCCGCGCTCGCTCGCACTCGCGAAGCGGCTCCGCGACGTCGAGTCGCGCAACGTCACCTGCATCGAGCCCGACCCGCCGATCTTCTGGGAGCGCGCGGCCGGGGCGAACGTCTGGGACGTCGACGGCAACCGCTACGTCGACCTCTCCGGCGCCTTCGGCGTGTCGAACGCGGGGCACGCGCATCCGCGCGTCGTCGCCGCCGTCGCCGAGCAGGCGGCGACGCTGCTCCACGGCATGGGCGACGTGCATCCCTCGGCGGTGAAGGTCGAGCTGCTCGAAGCCCTGACGCAGCGCTTCCCCGGCGGCGGTCCCGCGCGCGCGGTGCTCGGTTCTTCGGGAAGCGACGCCGTCGAGGCCGCGCTCAAGACGGCCGCGCTCGCGACGGGACGCCACGGCGTCGTCGCCTTCGACGGCGCCTACCACGGGCTCGCGATCGGCTCGCTCGACACCACGCACCGCAGCGACTTCCGCGAGCGCTTCGCCCCGCGTCTCGCGGGCGCCACGTCCTTCGCGCGCTTCGGCGACGCGGGCGACGTGCTGCGCGCGGCCGAAGCCTGCGCGAAACCCGTGGGCGCCGTGCTCGTCGAACCGATCCAGGGACGCGGCGGCGAGCGCGTGCCGCCGGACGGATTCCTACGCGCCCTGCGCACGCTCTGCGACGAACACGGCTGGATGCTGATCGTCGACGAGGTCTACACCGGGTTCGGTCGCACGGGCGCCTGGTTCGCCTGCGAGCACGAAGGCGTGGTGCCCGACCTGCTCTGCGTGGCGAAGGGGATCGCATCGGGGATGCCGATCTCCGCGTGTATCGGGAAGAAGGACGTGATGGACGCGTGGCCCGTGTCGCACGGCGAGGCGCTGCACACCCAGACCTTCCTGGGCCATCCGCCGAGTTGTGCCGCGGCGTTGGCATCGATCGCGGTGATCGAGGAGGAGAAGCTCGTCCCGCGCGCGGCGGAGCTCGGTGCCCAGGCGATCGAGCGCCTCGACGCCGCCCTCGCCGACGCCGCGTCCGTCACCGAGGTGCGCGGACGCGGCCTCATGATCGGCGTCGAGTGCAGCGTCCCGGAGATCGCGCTCGGCGCGGTGCGCGCGATGCTCGCAGGCGGCGTGATCGCGCTGCCCTCGGGCGAGGGCGGGCGCGTGATCGGACTCTCGCCGCCGCTCTCGATCGCTGCGGACGTGCTCGATGCGGCGCTCGGCGTCCTGGTGGACACGCTGCGGTGACGGCGCCCGCCGGCGATCCCGCGCGCGCCGCACTCGACGACGCCGTCATCGCCTGGGCACGCGAGCCCTGGGACGACACCGGCTGGCCGCGCGACGACGCGCGCTTCGAACGCCTCGCCCTCGCGCTCTTCGCCCATCAGTTCGAGCACTGCGCGCCCTATCGTCGCTTCTGCGAGAACCGCGATCGCACACCCGAGAACGTGGCGCGCTGGCAGGACGTCCCCGCCATCCCCACCGGCGCGTTCAAGGAGCTCGCGCTCACGAGCTTCCCGATCGAGCGCGCGGTGCACGTCTTCCGCACGAGCGGGACGTCGGCCAAGACGCGCGGCGCGCTGCATCTCGACACGCTCGCGGTATACGAGGCGTCGCTTCGGGCCTCGTTCCTGCGTCACCTGCTGCCCGATCGGACGGACGACACGCCGGTCCCGATGCGCGTGCTGGCGCCGTCGATGAAGGAGGCGCCCGATTCCTCGCTCTCCCACATGTTCGACGCGGTGATGACCGAGGTAGGCGCCGCCGGGAGTCGGCACTGGGTGGTGGACGGAGGGCTCGACACCGAGCGCGTCGTGCGCGAGCTGGAAGCGGGCTGCGATGCGGGCGATGCGCCGCTCCTGGTCTGCGGCACCGCCTTCTCGTTCGTCCACCTGCTCGAGGCCCTCGAGAAGGAAGGGCGCCGCTTCGCGCTCCCCCCGAACACGCGCGTGATGGAGACCGGCGGCTTCAAGGGACGCTCCCGCGTCCTGCCGCGCGACGAGCTCTACGCGTGGATCGACGATCGCCTCGGTGTCGCGGCCGCGCGCATCGTCAACCAGTACGGCATGACCGAGCTCGGCAGCCAGTTCTACGACTCGGTGCTATGCGACCCGCGAGGACCGCGCCGCAAGCTCGCCCCGCCGTGGACGCGCGTGCGGCTGCTCGAGCCGGGTGGCAGCGAGGAGGTCGCCTCAGGCGAAACGGGACGCATCGCGATCGTCGATCTCGCCAATACGGGCAGCGTGTGCGCACTCGAAACCGCCGATCTCGGGCGTGCCGTCGGCGACGGCTTCGAAGTGCTCGGCCGCGAGCCGGGCGCCGAAGAGCGCGGCTGCTCGGTCGCGGCAGATCTCCTGTTAGGCGAGTCGTGAACGCAGCGGACGTCCGAGATCGCCTCGCGTCACTGCGCGCGGCAGGAGAGGTCCTGCGCTCGCGGCGCCCCGAGGGCGTGATCGAAGCCCTCGCCGCCGTCCTCGACCGCTGGCGCGACCCGAACGGCCCCGAGCGCTGCGAGCTCGAACGCGAGCTGCCGGCCGCCACGGGTTTCTCGCCGGCGAACGTGAAGGCCGGCCTCGCGCTCGCGCTCGCGCCCTGGTCGGGCGACGCCCTGCGCGACGTCACCCGACGCGCGCTCGCTCCCCTCGCAGAGGCGGTGCGCGGCGAAGACACGACGGGGGTGATCCTCGCCGGCGCGATCCCGATGCCGACCCTGCTCGCGATCGTCGAGCCGCTCGCGCTGCGATCGCCGGTGCTCGCGAAGTCCGCGTCGCGCGATCCCGTCACCGCGCATCTCGTCGCGCGGTCGATCGCAGCGGTGGATCCCGCGCTAGGCGAGGCGGTCGGCATCGTCGACTTCCCGAGCGCCGACGGCGAAGCGTTGGAAGCCTTCCTCGGGGCCGACCGGATCGTCGCCACGGGATCGGACGAGACGATCGCGGCCGTCGCGCGGCGGGTCGCGGATCCGAAGCGGGTGTTGGGACACGGCCACCGCCTCTCGGTCGCGGTGCTCGGCCCCGAAGCGGTGCGCGGTGCGGCGCTGCTCGAAGCGACGCGCGGCACGGCCCTCGACACCGCGCTTTGGGATCAGCTCGGCTGTCTCTCCCCCGTCGTCGTGTTCGCGCCGCGCGGCGCGTGTCCCGAGGTGGGCGCCGCCCTCGCGAACGCGCTGGCCGAGATCGAGGCGCGGTTGCCGCGCGGCGCGGTCGCGCCACGGGTCGAAGCGCTGACGATGCACGAGCGATCGGGCGCCGAGCTGCGCGGCGCCACCGGTGGCGACGTGGTCGTCCACTGCGACGACTCGTGCGCGTGGACCGTGATCGTCGAGAACGACGCGGAGCCCCGCCCGATGCCGCTGCACCGTTTCTTGCGCGTGCATCCGTCGGACGACGCGGCCGATCTGCTCGCGGCCCTCGCGCCCTATGCGAAGCACCTCGCCGGGGTGGCGCTCGCCGGCTTCGGGAGCGAGGAGTCTGCGCTGCGACCGGAGCTCGCGGCGCTCGGCGCCTCGCGGATCTGCGCGCCGGGCGAGCTCCAGGCGCCGCCGCTCGACTGGCCGCGGGACGGGATCCCGGCCTTCGCCGCGCTCGTCCGCACGGAATAGGACCACCGGGCAGGTGCTTGCGCCGTGCCCCCGGGGGAATCATTCAGGACTTGTCTGGTCCGATATTTACAGGACCGTTTCGGTCCTTTATGGTCCCGATCCATGATCCGACTCGGCCGACTCACCGACTACGGCATCGTCCTGATGGCCCATCTCGCCAGCGCGGGCGAGGGTCCGCACGCCGCGCGCGACCTCGCCGCCGAGACGCAGCTGCCGCTGCCCGCCGTGTCGAAGCTCCTGAAGACACTCGCGCGCGCGGGCCTGCTCGACTCGTCGCGCGGCGCGAAGGGCGGCTACCAGCTCGCGCGCCCGGCCGACGAGATCACGGTGCCGGAGATGATCGAGGCCCTCGAAGGCCCGATCGCGCTCACCGATTGCACGCTTCACGAAGGCGCGTGCTCACAGGAATCGAGCTGCCACGTGCGGACGCCCTGGCAGCGCATCAACCAGGCGGTGCACGACGCGCTGGCCGCCATCTGCCTGGCCGACCTCGCCGGCAGCGCCGACTCGGGGACGCTGATCCCGCTCGCGAGCCTCGGCGTCGACACCACCGGCATCCAGACCCGCGACGCCGGGCCGAAGCCGTCCTCCTCCAACTAACGCAACGAACACTCCCAGAGAGCACCGAGAGACCCGATCCCCATGGCCGACAACCCCGTCATCCAGAGCGACAACCCCGCCGTCGAGCCCGACGCCGGCGTCGAGAACGCCGAGCTCAAGCGGCTCGCCGAACGGGAGTATCAGTACGGCTTCGTCACCGACATCGAGTCCGAGTCGATCCCGCCCGGGCTGAACGAAGACGTCATCCGCCTGATCTCGGCGAAGAAGGACGAGCCCGAGTGGCTGCTCGATTGGCGTCTCAAGGCGCTGCACCGCTTCCTCGAGATGGTCGAGAA
>JAHEJV010000254.1 GCA_024638705.1 Deltaproteobacteria bacterium
CTGAGGCCGATGTGGCCCCGGTCTCGGCCGGGCCCTCCGAGCCCCGCTCCGTCACGGCCCTCGGTCGCCTCGAGCCGGAGGACGGCATCTACGAGATCGCCGGGCCCTCCGGCACCGGGTCGGTGATCGCCGAGCTGCTCGTGGAAGAGGGCGACGCGGTCGCGAAGGGAGACGTCATCGCGGTGCTCGACACCGTCCCGATGCTCCGCGCGGACGTTGCCCGTCTGCGCGCCGAGCTGGTCAACGCGAAGAACGAGCGGGCCCGTCACCTCGAGCTGCACACCAACGACGTCGTGTCGGACGCGCTCCGCGAAGCGCGCGAAACCCGCGTCGACGTCGTCGCCGCGCAGCTCGCCCACGCGCGCGCCGAGCTCGAGCGCGCGAGCGTGCGCTCTCCGATCGACGGGCGCGTGCTCTACGTCCACGCGCGCGCGGGAGAGCGCGTCGACGAGCGGGGCATCGTCGAGCTCGGAAAGACGGATCACATGTTCGCGATCGCGGAAGTCTACGAAGACGACGTGAGTCGCGTCCGCGTCGGCCAGCGCGCGCGCGTGTCGAGCCCGGCGCTGCCCTCCGACCTGGGCGGTGAAGTGGAATGGGTGCACCTCAAGGTCGCGAAGCAGGACGCCCTGGGGACCGACCCGGCCGCGCGCAAGGACGCGCGCGTCGTCGAGGTGGAGGTGCGCCTCGACGAGAGTGAACGCGCCGCCGGGCTGACGAACCTGCAAGTCGAGATCGAAATCGAGCCCTGATCGGGGGGAGGCCGGCTGGATGGCGATCGCTCTCGGCTGGATGCAGCTCAAGCATCAGAAGGTGCGGCTGCTCGTCGCGATCGCCGGCATCGCGTTCGCGGTGATCCTGATCCTGATGCAGCTCGGATTCCGCACCTCGCTGTTCGACAGCTCGGTCCGTTTCCTCCAGGCGTTCGACTACGACATCGCGATCGTGTCGACGGACACGCTCTACATCGGCCGGACCGTCTCGTTCTCGAACCGTCGCCTCTACCAGGCGAAGGGCGTGCCCGGCGTCGCGGAAGTCAGTCCGGTCTACGCGAGCATGGCCGTCTGGCGCAATCCCGAGGACCACAGCTCGCGCAACGTCTTCACACTCGGGGTCGATCCGAGCAAGCCCGTGCTCGACGCACCGGGCGTCGCCGAGAACCTCGATCGCATCCGGCGCCGCGACACCGTGCTCTTCGACGCGCTCTCGCGACCGGAGTTCGGTCCGATCGCCGAGGAGATCCGGGCCGGGCGCGACGTCACGACCGAGGTGAACGATCGCCGCATCGAAGCGCAGGGCCTGTTCGAGGTGGGCACGTCGTTCGGCATCGACGGCAGCCTGATCACCAGCGAGGACAACTTCCTCCGCCTCTTCCCCGACCGCACGCGCAACCAGATCGACATCGGCCTCGTGACGCTGGAGCCGGGCGCCGACGTGGAGCGGGCGCGCACCGCGATCGATGCCGCCCTGCCGGACGACGTGGTCGTCCTGACCCGCGAGGGGTGGGTCGCGCGGGAGAAGAGCTACTGGAACGGCGCGACCCCGATCGGCACGGTCTTCACCTTCGGCGTCATCATCGGCTTCGTCGTCGGGGCGATCATCGTCTACCAGATCCTCTTCGCCGACGTCTCCGACCACCTGCCCGAGTACGCCACGCTCAAGGCGATCGGCTATTCGAACCGCTTCGTCTCCGGGGTGGTCGTGCAGCAGGCGGTGATCCTCGCGCTGCTCGGCTTCGCGCCCGGGGTGGTGATCTGCCTCTGGCTGTATCGCGTCGTCGGCGCGGCGACGCGCCTGCCGATGGAGCTGAACCTCGAGCGCGGATTGACGGTGCTCGGGATGACCGTCCTGATGTGCGCGCTCTCGGGAATGGTCGCGCTTCGCAAGGTGCGCTCGCTGGATCCGGCGGACGTCTTCTGATGGACGAGGCACCGATCGTCGTCGAGGGCTTGTCGCACCACTACGGCTCGGGCGAGCTGCGCAAGCAGATCCTCTTCGACATCTCGACCGAGATCGCAGCCGGCGAGATCGTCATCGTCACGGGACCCTCCGGGTCGGGGAAGACGACCCTGTTGACGTTGGTGGGCGCCCTGCGCTCGGCGCAGGAAGGATCGCTTCGCGTGCTCGGCGAGGAGCTGCGTGGCGCGACCCCGGCGCTGCTCGAGTCGGTGCGCAAACGGATCGGCTACATCTTCCAGTCGCACAACCTGATCGAGGCGCTCTCTTCGCGGCAGAACGTCGAGATGGCGCTGCGACTCCACGGCGGCGCGCCCGGCGAGATCCGCGATCGGGCCGTCGCGATGCTCGAGTTCGTCGGATTGGGCGAACGCCTCGACCACCACCCGAGCCAGCTCTCCGGTGGGCAGCGCCAGCGCGTCGCGATCGCGCGGGCCCTGGCGGCCGAGCCGAAGATCGTGCTGGCCGACGAGCCGACCGCCTCGCTCGACAAGCAGTCGGGCCGCGACGTGGTGGACCACATCCAGATGCTCGCGCGAGAGCAGGGCGTTCCGGTGCTGCTGGTCACCCACGACAACCGGATCCTCGACGTGGCCGATCGCATCGTGCATCTCGAAGACGGACACCTGTCCTCCTTCAAGGAAGCCGTCCTCGCGAGCAACAGCCGGATGATGGCGCTCCTCGCCGAGAGCACGCGCAAGGACGACCTGCGTGGTCAGGTCGACGCGCTGTCAGACCAGGAGTTCGGAGATCTGCTCGACGAAGTGACCGGCGAGGCGCAGCGTTTCGTCGAAGGCGTCGCGCGCGCGGGCGACGGCGCGTTCCGGGCGCTGCTCGACCAGGCGCTCTCCGCGTTCACCTACAAGATCGGACGCCTGTGTCGCGCCGAGCGCGCGTCGCTCTTCCTGGTCGACCGGGAGCGCGGCGAGTTGTGGTTGCGGGTGGCGCAGGAGGAGGGCGGCGAGCCCGTCGAGGTGCGCATGCCGATCGACCGCGGGATCGCGGGACGGGTCGCGCGCAACGGCGTCGCCGAGCGGATCGACGACGCCTACGCCGATCCGGACTTCAATCCGGAAGTCGATCGCGATACCGGCTTCGCGACGCGCTCGGTGCTGGCGGTTCCGCTGATCGACCGGGGCGGGGAAGTCTTCGCCGTCGCCCAGCTCCTCAACCGCGGGGACGGCGCGGCGTTCGACGCGGAGGACGAGAAGCGCTTCCAGCAGTTCGCAGGCTCGGTGGCCGTGATTCTCGAGGGCTGGTGGCGCCTCGCGGACGAGCCGGATCCGACGACGGATCCAACGCCGGATCCAATGGGTTCGGAGGCCGAGGCTTGAGCGATCCGGTCGAGGAGGCGCTTGGCGCGCTCGGTCTCTCGTCCCGCGCGTTCGAGGCGTGGCGCGCGCACGTCTCGGTCGAGGAAACGGATGCGTCGAGCCAGGTCGAGGCGCCGGCCGAGACCGGCGCGATCGTGGTCCTTTCCGGAAGGCTCGAAGTCGTGATGCGCGAAGGCGCGCGCGTGCTGTCGACCTTCGAGGCGCCGGCGGCGCTCTCGGGGAACCCGGCGTTCGCGGGAGAGATCTTCCTGCGCGCAGCCTGCGCCACGCGCCTGCTCCGCATCGCACCGTCGGCTTTCGAGGCGCTCTTCGCCGCCGATCCGGACGGCCTCGCCGCATTCGTCTCCCATCTCACGCCCGGCGAACGAGCCGTCCAGCTCGCCCTGCAGCTCGCCCATCGCTTTCCCGGGCTCGACGACGAGGGGCTGGTCGATTTCGCGGAACGATCGGAGTGGGTGTCGCTGCGCGGGGGCGAGGTGCTCTTCGAAGCGGGCGACCCTGCGGACGCGGCCTACTTCGTGATCAGTGGTCGCCTGCGCGCGTCGATCGGCGAAGGCGAAGCCGAAGAGGTGCTGAACGAGGTGGTCGCCGGCGAGACGGTCGGGGAGATGGCGCTGATCCAGGCCGACGTCCGCTCGGCGACGGTGTACGCGGTGCGCGACTCGCAACTGGCCCGGCTGTCGCGAGACGACTTCGACGCGCTGACCGAACGCCATCCCCACGCGCTCCGACGCATCGCCGGCTTCGTGGTCGATCGCCTGAAGCGTCGATCGGATCCGGCGCGATCGGCTGCGACGGCGACGTCGTTCGCGGTCGTCCCGGCGACGCCCGGGGTCGAGCTGCGCCGGTTCGTCTCGCGGCTCGCCGAAGCACTCGGTCGCTTCGGCGAGGTCGAGCGGATCGATCGCAACGCGGTCGAGTCGGCGCTCGGTCGTCGTGGCATCGCCGACGCGGCCGACGACGATGTCGCGGGCATCCGACTCGTGCGATGGCTCGGCGAGCGCGGCGCGAACAGCCGTCATGTCGTCTACGAAGCGGATGCCCAGTGGACGCCCTGGACGGAACGCGCGCTCCGACAGGCAGACCATGTGCTCGTCGTCGCGTTGGCGAAGGACGGGCCCGCGCCCGGCGAGAACGAGCGGCGCCTCGGCGAGATCTGGCGCAAGACCCACCCGCCGCGTCGCAGCCTCGTGCTGCTCCACACCCCGGGAGTCGAGCCGAAGGGAACCTCCGCTTGGTTGGAGAACCGCGATGTCGAGCGCCACTTCCATGTGCGCGGCGAGCGCGTCGACGATGTCGAGCGGCTCGCGCGTCTGCTCTCGGGCCACGGCGTCGGCCTCGTGTTGGGCGGAGGCGGTGCACGCGGCTTCGCGCATCTCGGGGTGCTCCGCGCTCTCGAAGAGGTGGGCATCCCGATCGACAGCCTCGGCGGCACCAGCATGGGGGCGATCGCCGCGGCGCTCCCGGCGATCGACCGCAATGCCGCCGACGCGCTCGCCGTCTGCCGCCGCTCCTTCACGGCGCTATTCGATCCAACCCTTCCGATCGTGTCGGTGCTCACCGGTCGACGGATCAGCGAACGGCTCGCTTCCGTGATCGGCTCCTACGAGATCGAGGATCTGGCGATCCCGTTCTTCTGCGTCTCGACGAACCTGAGTCGGGCGCAGGAAGTCGTCCATCAGCGCGGCTCGCTCTTCCAGGCGGTGCGCTCGAGCATCTCGCTGCCCGGCATCCTGCCGCCGGTCTCCGTCGACGGGGATCTGCACGTCGACGGCGGGCTGATGGACAATCTCCCGATCGAGACGATGGCGGCCTCGTGCGGAGGCCCCGTGATCGCCGTCAACGTGAGCCCCGAGGAGGATCTCCGCTTCGACGTCGACCTCGCGCGCGGTTTCTCGGGATGGCGCGCGCTCTGGAACCGGATCGATCCGCGCGCGGAAGCCGCCGGTGTGCCGACGCTCGCGACGGTGCTGATGCGCAGCGTGGTCGTCGCCAGCCTCGCGAAGGAGCGCGAGCGCGCGGCGGCGCTCGCGGCCAGTCTCTATCTCAAGATGCCCGTCGACGAGTTCGGACTGCTCGAGTTCGAACAGCTCGGCCCGATCGCCCAGCGCGGCTACGAGGCGAGCCTCGAGCCGATCCGGCAGTGGTGGGAGGCGCGCGGCACTTCCGGATGAGTCTCAGGGCGCCGGTGGGGGCGACAACGCGGCGTCGCATCGCGTCGGCACGCTCGGATCACCGGCGGCGATGGACTTCTGCAGGAAAACGAGGTCGCGGATGTTGCACTCGGTGGTTCCGGCGACGGAGCAGCGCGCCTCGATCTCTGCGGCGACGACCGGGTTGGTGATCCTGCCCGACAGATAGTCGCGGATCTCGTCGAAGTCGTCGGGGTCGAGGACGGCGCCGTCGTCGGTCGCCTCGCCGCACTCGCAGGCGTCGCCGAGCGGGTTCGAGTCGTCGACGTCGGTGAGGAAGGCGCCGCGGTTGCTCTGGGCCGGGTTCGGCTGGAAGGGGCAGTTGTCGCCGAGGTCCTGGATGCCGTCGCCGTCGACGTCGTCGGCGGGGTTGAAGGCGCCGATCAGCTTCACTTCTTCGAGGTTGCGAGTGGCCGTCGAGACGTCGACGAGCGGGTCCACCTTGCCGGCGGCGAAGAGATCGTCGATGTCGTTGGCGCCGTCGACGGTGAGGGCGGGCTCGAGGTCGGGGTTGCCGGTCAGCTCGATCTCGCCGAGGACGTGGAACTGGCCCTCGGACGCCGGGTTCACGGTGTCGCAGCTCGAGTTTCCACAGCTGACGTTCGAGAGCGCCGACCCTTCGAGCACCACGTAGAGCGTGTCTTCGACGAGGGTGCCGGGCGGTGCGCTCTGCGGACCGACGGTGAACGAGCGGTTCGGGTTGACGTTGGTGCCGACGCCGAGGCCGTCGAAGTCGCCGCAGGGCGGCGACTCGCAGCAGTCGCGGGCGCCGCCCGCGTCCGGCGTCGTGTCGCAACCGAGCCAGTGCATGTTCGCCGTCGTCGTGCCGGCGGGGGCGATCAGTCCGAACGCGACGCGGTGGAACTCGGCGGTGCTGCGCACGGCGCGCACCTCCCACTTCGTGCCGCTGGCGGTCTCGACGGCCGGGCCGAGCTCGAGGTCGAGGATCGGGAGCGGGATGCCGTTCACGAGGCGGATCTCGGGGAGCGGGATGGCGCTGGCCGCGTCCTCGGCGAGATTCAGCCCGAAACCGGGCGTGCCGACTCCTTCGGCGGTGAGGGCCGCGGCGGCGAGCTGGGTGCCGCCGATCGGGCCGGTGGCCAGCGTGCCGAGCAGCACGGGCGGGTCGAGGGCGGTGCACAGGCGGTTGTCGGGGGCGCCGTTGCCGAAGGCGGAGAAGTAGATC
>JAHEJV010000255.1 GCA_024638705.1 Deltaproteobacteria bacterium
CACCCAGTGGGTGTCCA
This sequence comes from Deltaproteobacteria bacterium, assembly GCA_024638705.1. Classification (GTDB taxonomy): domain Bacteria; phylum Myxococcota_A; class UBA9160; order UBA9160; family SMWR01; genus JAHEJV01. The sequence continues at coordinate 18 of JAHEJV010000255.1, forward strand.
TGGGGTGCCATGGTGGAGCGGTCCTCGACGGCCTTCCAGCCGTAGATCGCGCGCAGCTTGTCGATCTCCTCGGCGTCCGGCCAGGTCCTCGGGTCGAGGAACGAGTCGTAGTTGCTGACCACCATGTGGCTCGTCGCGTGGCCGAGCTCTGCGGCCACGAGCTTCGGGTTGCGGCCGCAGACGAGCGCGCTCGTGATGTAGCTGCGGCGGAGCGCCTTCTGGGCATCTCCTTCGCGTGGGCTCACCTTGGAGCGCTCCAGCACCCGCTTCCAGCCCCGGTGTCGCCAGTTGTGGTAGTCGAGCGGGCCGGCGGCCCGGTTCGGAAAGACCCAGCTCTCGGTGCGTCCGACGTAGGTGAGCGCCCGCTGGCGCCGAAGGAGATCGGCGAGGGGGCCGCGGGTCGGGATCGTCCAGTTCGCACCCGTCTTCGTCGGCTCGATCCGGCCCCCGCGAGCCACGGTGCGCTGCACGTGGACCAGGCCGCCCCGCTCGGAGACATCCGGCCATCGCAGCCCAGCGCCCTCCCCCCAGCGCAGACCGGTCAGCAGGAGGAGCTCCGTCAGCGGGAACCACATCCGCTCCGTGGCGTCTCGCGGGTTGCGCAGCACCGCGAGCACGCGGCCCAGCTCGGCCGCCAGAAGCGGGCGGAAGGTGACGCGCTTCGTCTGGTGCCGCTGGCGATCGTGCTTCGTGCGTCGCCGCGGCAGAGGCACGTCGAAAGGGCTCGCGTCGACGAGGCCCGCCAGGCGCGCATCCCGGATGAGCAGACGCAGGAAGGCAAGGCGGTTGCGGATCGTGCGCTCGGAGCGGCCCAGACGCTTGAGGTCGCGACGCAGCTCGATCAGGTCGGCGACGGTGACCTGGTCCAGGTGCCGCTCGCCGAAGCGGCGCTCGAGGTCGTTGGCTTCGGTCCGGTAGGTCCGCCAGGTGTGCTCGCCTATCTCGCCTCGGACCTCTTCGAGCCATCGCTGTGACCAATCTGCGACGGTCGGCGCGCGTGGAGCATCTCGCCGGCGCGACCGATGCGCGGACTCCTCGAACCAGCTCAGGTCCCCGAGCGCGAAGCGGCGGTTCAGCTCGCGGACCGTCTCGGCCGCCAGCTCCGCGTCGTCACCCGGCACCACGATGCGCTTGCGGAGGCGCTGGCCATCGGGCGCCCGCGCCGACCCAAAGACGCAGAGCCGCCCCCGATCGTCCCGTCCTCTACGTGCCCGTGCCACGGCCTGCATGGTACCGCTCATCGGGGCCCTTCGATCAGGCCGATCGCCCTCGCTCGCGTGGAGGATGGCCGGAAGTCCTTGTGAGTCCGGCGGTTGCGATCCATGAAGTCGACGAGCTCCACCAGCTCGATGCGGACGCTCCGGCCCACGCGGAAGGCCGGCAGCTCGCCGCGCGCCACGAGCTTCTCGACCTGGCTGTGCGAAACGGACAGGAGCCGGGCGGCGAGGCGGGGGGGGACCGCGAGCCGATCGAGCCCATCCAGCGGAAGTCCCAACTCCGCGGCCAGACGGCGCGCGTGTTCGATCCTCTCGCCCACCGTCACGGCTCTCGGCTCTCGTGCTCCGGCGGGAGGGCCGGCGAAGCGAAGCTGGTACTTCCACGTCGGTGCCGCTGAAAGAAGCGATCGCTTGTGAGGAACTGCTCCAGGATGCCCTCGATGAGCGCAGGCAGATCGATCTCCTGGCCATGCGCCTCGGCATACAGACCCCGGTACTCGTCCAACTCCAAGGCCAGTCGGCCCGGGAGCCGGAGGCGGATCTTGCGCTCCGGGGCTTCCGGATCCTGCGGCCGGAGCTTGATCGTTCGCTTCATCCTGACACCTCCCCGGCTCCACCATCCTCGACCAGGCGACGCACACCGTTTCGCCAACGGCCGTGGCTTTCGCGTCCTTGCTCTTGTCTCGACTCCGCCTCCCGCCGCCGCAGCGGGGGCAGAAGCACGAAGAGCCAGAACGCCAGGTGGTCCACCATGCATCCGACGCGACGGAGCTCGGCAGAGGCCTCCTGCTGGCGCAGCGCGTGCTGCTCGAGGGTTGCCGCGAGCCGCTCCTCCATCGCGTCGAGGATCTTGTGGCGCAGCGCAGCGGCGCCCGTCTTCCCCACCGGAGGGACTGCTTCGAGCGCATCGGCCCAGTCGGCCTCGATCTCGTAGCAGAGCTCGAGCCGGTCCCGGACGCAGCGGGAGAGCGAGGCCCGGCGTACGGCGGCGTCGCGGAGCACCCGTTCGTAGAGTTCCGGCGGAACCCAGATCCGTAGCTCTTGGAGTCGCCCGCGCGGCACGCTGAATCACCCCCCGCTGTCGGGGGATCGACTCTGCAACGGGCGGGCCAACTTCGATGTTGGGCGCGGCGTGGCTGGAGAGGCGAAGCGGCTAGCGGCCCCTACCGCGATCGCGTTCCTGTTCCCGATCGAGGAGTTGCCAGGTCATCCGCGAACTATGTCCGCGCTCGGGCGACGTGCGTTCGAGGCGCGCTGCGACGCGCGAGCCGATCTGGAGATCGTGTCTTTGGCTGGGGATGGCGACGAGTCGCCAGCCAACGTCGAGAACGAGGAATCGCCGTCCCTGCTCGTCGTGCGCCGATGTGACGAGCTTGCCGTCGTGATGGCGCGTGTCGGCGTTGGCGTGCTCGATATGTCTTCCCGCGAGAGCCTCCGCCTCCGCGAAAGAGAGGGAGCTGCGATCGCGTTGCTTCGTCTGAAGCTCCACGCGCGCCTCCGCCTGCGGCACGGCGACCCAGCTTGCCTGCCCACCCCGGTCACTCTCGGGGCCCACCCGGACGAGCAGACCTGCCGCGGCCAGGCGCTCGCGTCGCCCGTGGACCGCCCGGGTCCAAGCTCGGGCGAAGCCGCGGGGCGCCGGAGCGGGCTCCGATCGGGCTGCGGATCGGTGGCGCTCCAGGGCCTCCAGGTCGAGCACGGTCGCAAGCTCGCGAGTCCTCACGAGATCCCGCAGGCGGCCGTGCTCCTGGATCTCGGTCCACCGCACCCTGCGTCCTCCCCGCACGCTCTCGTGCTCCAGGAGTGTCACCAGATGACCGCGCCGCAGGCCCCCCTCGCCGCGGTGCTCCTCCATCGCGGGCGTCTGGGGAACGAGCAGCACGCGGCCGTCCGTCGCCTCCAGCACGAGGAACGGAGCGTCCCCGAGCTCGTTCGCTGCCGTGCCCGCCACGCGGCCGCGGAGCTGCAACCCGGGCTCGAGGCGCACCAGCTCGCGCACGGCCGAGGGGTCAGTGATTCCCAGATCGCCTCGCGCCAGGCTCTTCTGTACATCGCCGAGTAGCTGCATCTCGCGCAGGGCGGGGCGGTGGTCCAGGGACAGTCGCCACGTCTTGGCGCCCGCCCGAGAGGCCAGCCCGCTCCGTTCCAGGAACTGGAGGCGTGCGATCAGCTGGAGCCGATGCTGTGCTGCCCGCTCGGATGCAGGAACCGGGTTCTCGAAGGAGACCAGCCGGCCAGGCCCCATCCGCTGCTCCAGCGCCGCGTCGAGCTCGCTGAAATGCTGTACCTCGATCCCCCGCTCCCGAGCCCGCACTCGGTCCGCCTCCGTGCGGTAGCCGATCGCCTGGGTGGCCAGCTCGCGGCTGCGCAAGCGGACGCCGTGCTTCACGTACTCGCGGTCCAGGAGGAGCGGGCGTCCGACCTCGTCGCGCCCGCGGAGGGCCACGTGGACGTGCGGGTGGGCCGTGTTGTGGTGGTCGATCGCCACCCACTCGAGCCGCGTTCCGAGGTCCCGCTCCATCGCGTCCAGGACGCGGCGGGTGTGGTCCACCAGGTCGAGGGCCTCGCCCCGCTCGGGGGAGAGAATCATCTTCCACAGCCGCGGATCCTCGGCCCGCTGCCAGTCCTCGAGTCTCCGATCGATCTCCACTTCGTTCCCTGAGGCGTCGAAGCCGAGCCCCTTTTCCCCCTCGCGCTGAGCGCCATCGCGGGCCAGGTAGCGCCCGTGGGCGCGCCAACCTCCGGGCGTCTTGTTGGCTACGTACTGGAGCTTCACCACGCTCCGCTGCTGGCGAGAGGCCGGACCATAACCATGCCTCTCGAGCGCCCGGCCCTTGGAGCGCGAGCGCCCGTCGCGGTGCCGGACGCGCGACGCGACCTTGCGCAGGAGCAGACCTCGTCCTTCGCCTCGCTCGGCGCGGATGCGCCCGGGCCGGACAAGGCGCGTACGTTCGGAAGGATCGTCGCCGTCGCGCTTCATGCGACCGCGCCACTCCTTTTCGGCGCGCGACGTTCAAGCATGTGAGCAACGTACCGCGCACTGGAACCGCGGGAATCCGGGACTCAAGTGCCCGGAGCGCCGAGTGAAGGCCCGCGCGACCTCCGGTCTCTTTATCCTTGCTTTACAGCATTCTTTCTCGGCGCTTACCTTTTATCTCCACGATCTGAGGCGAGCCGGTCTTCGAGCGCCGCAGCATCTCCACCCCATTGCTCCGCGTGAGTCGCAGCTTCGGCCGTGAACACAGGGTCGCAGGGGCGGCGTGAACGCCTGGGCGCGAATCAGCGCCCAGAGGGCTCTCTGCGCGCACACGTAGCCAGAGGCCGGAGGCGCAGGCCTTGCAGCCTCGCTCCGGTTGAATGCCGGAGCTCCTGCGCCACGCACACGGTTCGTGTCGATATTCCAGTCAGACATCGCCCTCCTACATCCCTCGCCGCCCGGAGAAGACGCTTCTCCACCAGACCCTCCGCGAGCACCTCGAAACCTTCCTGGCACGAGCGCGCGCGCGAGATCATCCCGTGCCCCGCTTCGTCGAGCGTGAGCTGCGTGGCTACCTCGCCTGCGGTGTCCTCGCCCACGGCTTCCTCCGCCTTCACTGCGACGCCTGTGGCTGCGACCGCCTCGTTCCGTTCTCGTGCAAGGGCCGAGGCTTCTGCCCCTCCTGCGGGGGGCGGCGCATGGCCGATACTGCAGCCCATCTGGTCGATCGCGTTCTTCCCGAGGTCTCAGTGCGACAGTGGGTCCTCTCGCTGCCGTTCTCCCTGCGCTACCGCCTGGCCTACGACGCGCCGCTCACGAGCGAGGTCCTGCGCCTCTTCATCCGCGCGCTGTTCGCCTCGCTACGGCGCCGGGCGCGGGCGCAGTGGGGTGTGTCTCGAGGATTTTGCGGCGCCGTCACGTTCGTGCAGCGTTTCGGCTCGGCGCTGAATCTGAACCTTCACTTTCACACCATCGCGCTCGACGGCGTCTACGAGATCCGAGACGGGAGTGTGGCTCGATTCCACCCGCTTCCTCCGCCGGACGACGAGGAGGTCGCGCGGGTCGTGGCCCGCATCGCTCGTCATCTCGAGCGGCTCCTCGCGCGGAAGGGATTCCTCTCGGACGCCGACCCGACCGAGGCGGATCCCCTCGCCGAGCAGGAACCGCTACTGGCGGCGCTCTCCGCGGCGTCGGTTCGGGGCCGGGTGGCCACGGGTCACCGCGCCGGGCAACGCCTGCGACGTCTCGGCGACCAGGTCGATCCCGAGGCCATCGAGCTCGGGCCGGGTTCCCGCTGCGCTCGCGCAGCGGGACTCAGCCTGCACGCGAACGTCGCCGTCCCGGCCCGCGATCGCAGACGGCTCGAGCGACTCTGCCGCTACGTCGCCCGCCCGCCGCTCGCCACGGAGCGCCTCACCCGGCACGGTGACGGACGCCTCTGCTATCGCCTGAAGCAGCGCTGGCGCGACGGCACCACTCACATCCTGCTCGAGCCTCTCGAGCTCCTCGAGCGTCTAGCCCCGCTCGTACCACCGCCGCGCTCTCACTTGGTCCGCTATCACGGCATCCTCGCCCCGTGCGCGAGCTGGCGCGACCACGTCGTGCCCGCGGGACCGAGGCCCGTTGCGGCGGACAACGCTGCTGGCCAGGCCCCCGAGGTGCCTTACGAGCGCGCCGGGGGCGGTGCGCCCGCGGAGACGATCCGGGTCACCGGCAAGGCGACTCCGGGGCATGGCAAACAGGCCGCGACCACTGCTTCTTTCGACGCGCCCGCCTGCCCGCCAGGCCCAACACCGCCTCGCCCTCGTAGGCTTCCCTGGGCCGAGCTCCTGCAACGCGTGTTCGACGTGGACGCGTTCGCATGCCCTCGCTGCGGTGGCCGGCTACGGCTACTTGCCGCGATCGAATCGCCCGACGCGATCCGCGCCATCCTGGACTGCCTCGGGCTCCCCTCCCGCGCCCCACCGCTAGCGCCCGCCGAGCGGCTTCCGCTCGAGGGCGACTTCGAGCCTCCGCCGGCGTTCGAGGAATAGGCGGCCCACAGCTGCCGGCCAGCAGTCCGGGTCTCGTACCCACACGGGATCCGGACGGGTGCGCCGGGTGCTCGCGGGGGTCGCATCCAGCACGCCGCGGGTCGTGTCTCCCCGCTTGAAATCCCCGCCGTATGGGTGCCCCAGGACTCCTTTTCCCGCGGGATTGGACGTAACTCGGACATATCGGCGGTGCCGAAAACGCCGCTTTTTCTTCCTATCCGCCACGCGCCTCGCTTCGTACCCATTTTTGCAACGTCTCGGCCATGCAGCCGATCTTCGCGAGAAGCGAGCAGATCGCCGCCCAATGCGAGGTGTGTCCAGCCTTTTGTTCCAGAACCATGAGCGCCGTGCTCTTGCAAAGTTCAGCGGTAGGCCAAGCTGAAGAACGTGAAGCTGTTCGT
>JAHEJV010000256.1 GCA_024638705.1 Deltaproteobacteria bacterium
CGCCAGGCCCTCGGCCCCGAGGACGTGCTGCTCTCGGACGTCGGCGCGCACAAGATGTGGATCGCCCGCTACTACCAGTGCCACGAGCCCAACACGTGCCTCATCCCGAACGGGTTCTGCTCGATGGGTTTCGCGCTGCCCGGCGCGATCGCCGCGGCGCGCGCCCTGCCCGGGCGTCGCGTGCTCGGCGTCTGCGGCGACGCGGGCTTCCTGATGAACGTGCAGGAGATGGAGACGGCGGCGCGTCTCGGCAGCGACATCGTGATGCTGATCTTCGAGGACCACGCCTACGGCCTGATCGCGTGGAAGCAGCAGAACGAGTTCGGCCGCCACACCGATCTGTCGTTCGGCAACCCCGACTTCGTGGCGCTCGCCCAGGCCTTCGGCTGGAGCGGCCATCGCGTCGAGAAGAGCGCTGAGCTGCGCGGTGCGCTGGAGACGGCGTTCACGGAGGAAGGGCCGTCGTTGGTGGTGATTCCGATCGACTACCGCGAGAATGCCCTGCTCACCGAACGGCTCGGCGACATCGCCTGCCCGATCTAGTTCGTTCCACTTCGCTCGGCTGCGCCTCGCTGCGCCTTGCGCGACGCTTCGCGTCGCGCGCCTCGCGCTCGTTGCCGGCAGGCCGGGTCCAGGAGGGAGATCGTCATGCTCGAGAAGACCTATCCCATGTACGTGGGGAACGAGGCGGAGGCGCCGAACCACGATCTGGAAGTCGTGGACAAGTTCACGGGCGAAGTCGCGACGCGGGTGCCGCTTGCCGACGGCGCGACGATCGACCGCGCGATCGGGCTCGCGGCGGAGGCCACCGCGCCGATGGCCGCGATGCCCGCGTACGAGCGCCAGAACGTGCTGATGCACTGCGTGCGCCGCTTCGAGGAGCGCGCCGAAGAGCTGGCGATGGCGCTGTGCATCGAGGCGGGAAAGCCGATCAAGGATTCGCGCGGTGAGGTGACGCGGCTGGTCGACACCTTCCGCGTCGCCGCCGAGGAGTCGGTGCGGATGACCGGCGAGGTGCTGCCCCTCGACATCAGCGCGCGCGCGAAGGACTACACCGGGATGTGGAAGCGCGTGCCGATCGGCGCCTGCTCGTTCATCTCCCCCTTCAACTTCCCGCTCAACCTCGCGGCCCACAAGGTGGCGCCCGCCTTGGCCGTCGGGTGTCCGTTCGTGCTCAAGCCCGCGAGCCTCACCCCGATCGGCGCGATCATCATCGGCGAGGTGCTCGCCGAGACCGACCTGCCGAAGGGCGCCTTCTCGATCCTGCCGGCGCGTCGCGACGGCGCCGACCTCTTCACCACCGACGACCGCCTGAAGCTGCTCTCCTTCACCGGCTCGCCCGGCGTCGGCTGGGACCTCAAGAGCCGCGCGGGAAAGAAGCAGGTGGTGCTCGAGCTGGGTGGCAACGCGGCTGTGGTCGTCGACGCCGACGCCGATCTCGACGACGCTGCCTCGCGGATCGTGTTCGGCGCGTTCTACCAATCGGGCCAGAGCTGCATCGGCGTGCAGCGCATCCTGATCCACGAGGAGGTCTACGACGCCTTCCGCGAGAAGCTCGTCGCCGCGACGCGCGACCTGAAGACCGGCGATCCGAAGGACGACGACACCTTCATCGGTCCGATGATCTCCGAGAAGGAGGCGACGCGACTCGAAGGCTGGATCGACGCCGCCCGCGAGGCGGGTGCCGTGGTGCTCTGCGGCGGGAAGCGCGACGGCGCGATGCTCGAAGCCACGCTCCTCGAGGACGTGCCGCGCAATCTCGACGTCGTGCAGCAGGAGGCTTTCGGTCCGGTCGCGATCCTCTCGTCGTTCTCGGATTTCGACGCGGCCCTCGACGAGGTGAACGACAGCGCCTTCGGGCTCCAGGCAGGCGTGTTCACGCGCGACCTCTACAAGGCCCAGCGCGCGTGGAACACCCTCGAAGTGGGCGGCGTGGTGATCGGCGACGTGCCGTCGTGGCGCGTCGATCACATGCCCTACGGCGGCGTCAAGGATTCGGGCCTCGGTCGCGAGGGCATCCGCTTCGCGATGGAGGACATGACCGAGATCCGCCTGATGGTGGTGCGCACGCCGCCCTCCTGATCGATGGCGCCGCGTCGGTTCGCACGGCCGCTTCCGGGGTTATGATCCGCCCGTGTTTCGGCTGCTCCAACCGATCCGCGATCGCCTGGGCGAGCCGACCGTCGCGCTCGCGGGCTTTCTCGCGCGCCTGCTGCTCTATCTCTGGCTCGCGACGCTGCTGATCCGGAAGCTCGAAGAGCTCTACCTCAAGCAGATCCAGGAGAGCACGGCGGGGGCTGTCGGCAGGCTCTTCGCCGCGTTCACCGACCGCGTCGCCCAACACGCCGACGTGGTCACCTACGACGGCTTCTCGGTGCGCATCGTGTCCGAGTGCTTCGGCCTGCTCGAGATGGCGATCTTCTCCGCCGCGGTGCTCGCCTTCGCGACGACGTGGAAGAAGCGCGCGATCGGCATCGCCTTCGGCGTGCCCACGATCTACGCGTTCAACCTCGCGCGCATCCTGATGCTGCTCTGGGTGGGGCGACACGCGAACGAGTACTTCGAGTTCATCCACGTGTACTTCTGGCAGGCGACGCTGATCCTCGTGATCACGTCGCTGTGGCTCGTGTGGATCCGGTTCGTGGTGGGGGACGACACGGGAGTCGCGGACGAGACGGGTCGTGATTGACGAGACGGGTGGCGGGCGATGAAGCAGGCGCTGTGGTTCGCGATCAAGTTCGTCGCGCTGACGGCGCCGCTCACCTGGCTGTGGGTGGTGGCGGACGGCCGTGAGCTCTTCGCGCGCCACGTCTTCGTACCGGTCGCGGGGACGATCTACGACGCGCTCGGCCTCGAGATCCGCGCCGTGTGGCGCGAGCGGTACATCCACTTCGTGCCCTTCATCGCGCTCGTGCTGCTGACGCCCCGGCTCAGCGCGCGGCGCCGCACGATCGGTCTGCTCGGCGGCCTCGTCGCGATGTTCTGCGTCGACGTCGTGATCAACGGGGTCACCCAGTACGGGCAAAAACGCCCCGTCGATCTCCCGATGCCGATGAAGGTGCTCTCCGACGCGCTGCCCTTCGCGGTCTGGGCCGTCGTGGCGCAGCAGTTCGTCGCGGATCTGGCGCGGGGCGCGGTGGGGTCGGCGTTCGGCTTCCCGGCGGCGGCGTCCGACGGGGAAGGGGAGTCGTCGGGTCCCGATTCCGCGATCGCCAGCCCGGCGGAACCGGGCGGACCCGGCGAAGACCGCGTCGAACCCCCTAGGGACTGATCGCCACTCCGACGGAAACCACTCCGCGACGATGCAGATCGCGCTTGCCGCGAGGGCCTCTGTCGTCGGAGAATCGTCACGTTCGCCCACCGAACGACGTGCCCCGACGTCGCGCCTCGCTGCCCAGGAGGAAGTCATGTCCGCAGCCCGACCGATCGCTCTTCGCCGCAACGTGTTCGCCCTTGCCGGAATCGCCCTGATCGCCCTCGCGCCCGGACCGTGCGGGCCCAGCTCGTCGATCGAGCTGCCCGGACTCACCGAGCCGGTGTCGGTCGTGACCGATGCCTCCGGCATCTGGCACATCGAGGCCGAGAACGACTTCGACCTCGCGATCGCTCAGGGCTACGTGCACTGCCGCGACCGCTTCTTCCAGATGGACCAGACGCGGCGTCAGGTGGACGGCACCGAGGCCGAGCTGCTCGGGCCGGGTGAGCTCGGCTCCGACATCCAGGCGCGTGTCATCGGATTGCACCGCGCGGCGCAGCGCTCCTTCGATGCGGCGCCGGCGCGCTTCCAGGCACTCCTCGAGGCCTACGCCGACGGCGTGAACCACTGTCTCGACACGGTGCCGCTGCCGCCCGAGTACGAGCTGCTCGAGCTGACGAGCGCGCGCCCGTGGACGGCCGTCGACTCGCTCAAGATCGGCAAGGCGATCTCGGCGTCGCTCTCACTCGACATCGACACCGGACTCACCCAACAGCTCCAGGCCTACGTCCAGGCCGGCATCGTGAACGGCTTCGACGGACAGGCGCTCTTCTCGGAGGACGTGTTCCGCTCGGCCCCGGCCGATCCGGCGGCGACCGTCCCCGACGCGACGAACACGACGCCCTTCGCCGTCGAGTGGCAGGCGGAGAAGGCGAAGCACCTCGCGTCGGCCGCCGAGGCGGCGGCGCGCGCGCGCAAGAAGCTCGCAGAGCATCCGCTCTTCACGCTGGCGATGAACCGACGCGACCACGTCGTCGGCAGCAACGAGTGGGGCGTCACGGGTGCGGCGACGCCGAACGGCTTCCCGATCATCGCCAACGACCCGCACCTGTCGCTGAACGCGCCGTCGACGTTCTGGGAATGGCACCTGATCGTGGACGACGACCCCGACGAAGGGCCGATGAACGTGAACGGCGTCGGGTTCCCCGGCACGCCGGGCGTGATCCTCGGCCAGAACGAGGATGTCACCTGGGGCGCGACGACGAACCCGATGGACGTGTCCGACGTGTTCAGCGACCGCGCGCACATCGCACAACCGCAGTGCTTCCTGATCGGCGCGCTCGCCTGCATCGAGAGCCCGCCGGGCGTGTTCCACGCCATCGACCTCCAGCTCGGCGTGCAGTATTTCTTCAACGTCATCGGCGACAACATCGACGACAACGTGATCGAAGCGCTCGGTCTCCCGGCCGACGCGACGACGATCGCGACCGTGCCGTTCCGCAGCTTCGGTCCGATCATCGACATCTCCGACCCGTCCGTCCTCGAGCCGCCCTTCGGCTCGACCGACGTGCTGACGCTCCAGTACACCGGCTTCCACGCCACGCAGGAGCTGGTGACCTTCGCTCTCTGGAATCGCGCCGAGAACCTCGCGGACTTCGAGGCGGGGCTGGAGCAGTTCGACGTCGGCTCCCAGAACTGGGCCTACGCCGACCGCGACGGCAACCTCGCCTACTTCGCGAGTGCCGAGATGCCGCTGCGCTCCGACCTCGAGCAGGGCACGGTCGTCGGATTGCCGCCCTTCTTCGTGCGCGACGGCATGTCCGGCGCCAACAACTGGGTGCCCGATCCGGCGCAGTCACAGGGTCAGGCGATCCCGTTCGAGATCCTGCCCGCCGCGGAGATGCCGCACACGGTGAACCCGGCGAACGGCTTCTTCGTGAACGCGAACAACGATCCGGCCGGCACGACGCTCGACAACGACGCGCTGAACCAGGTGCGCGTGTCGAAGCCGACCGCCATCTACTACCTGAACCCCGGCTACGCGATCGGCATGCGTGCGGGTCGCATCACCCGGCTCATCGAAGACGAGCTGGCGAACGGCGGCACCGTGACGATGAAGGAGATGCAGGAGTTCCAGGCCAACACCCAGCAGCTCGACGCCGAGTATCTGCTGCCCTCGCTGCTCGGCGCCTTCGACGCCGGGTCACAGCCGGGCGCGGCGACCGCGCTCGCCGACCTGGCGGCCGACGCCGAGGTGGTCGAGGCGATCGGGCGTCTCACCGACTGGGACCTGTCGTCCCCCACCGGCCTCGAGGAGGGCTGGGACGCGAGCGATACGAACGGTCGGCGCAAGGCGCTCGTCGGTTCGGCGGCGCAGGCCGAGATCGAGGCCAGCATCGCGGCGACGATCTACAACGTCTGGCGCGGGTTCGCGATCCAGGGCATCGTCGACGCGCGTCTCGCCGGCTTCGGCCTCGGCTCCGGTTCGACCGAAGCCCTCAAGGCGTTGATCCATCTGCTCGACGACTCGGCGGCGCCCTACACGGGCATCGCCGCTGCGGGCTTCGACTGGATTCCCCAGCCGGCCGCGCTGACCGCGGCAGACCGTCGCGATCTCGCGCTGCTGACGGCGCTGCGGGACACGCTCGACCATCTCGCGTCGAACGACATGGCCGCCGCCTTCGGCAACTCGACTGATCAGGACGACTACCGCTGGGGGAAGCTCCACCGCATCAACTTCGACCATCCCTTCGAGGACGCGTTCGACATCCCGACCCAGGGCGGCTTCGAAGACGTCTCGCCCGACCTCCCGGGCCTCGCGCGCGACGGCGCCTACAACGTCGTGAACGCCTCGGGCTTCTCGGCGCGCGCGACCGGCGTCAACAGCTTCATGTTCGGGGGCGGGCCGGTGCGACGCTATGTTGGCCGCGCCGAGCCGGGCCGGATCACCGCGGTGAACGTCGTTCCGGGCGGGCCGTCCGGAATCCCGGACAGCGGCGAGTACGCCACCCAGCTCGCGACCTGGCTGACGGCGGACTATCACCTCGTGCAGATGAATTCGTCGAAGGCGGGGAAGAAGGATCTGCTGATCCCGGCGCTCTGAGTCGTGCCTACCGCGCGCACCCCGGGCGCTCGCCCGGAGTGCGCGCGGCGGATACGCTTCCCGATCGAAGGGGGGCGGTGTGAGCGAAGCGCGATTGGGGGGATCGGGTTCGGTGAAGGCGCTGCTGGCGCGCGAGAGCGCGGGCGGCAGCGTCACGGTGCGCGGTTGGTTGCGCACCGCGCGCCACTCGAAGGGCGTGTCCTTCCTCGAAGTGGCGGACGGGTCGTGCTTCGCCGGTATCCAGGCGGTCGCGGACCCGAAGCTCGCGAACTACGAGGACGTCGTGCGTGGGCTCGGTACGGGCTGCGCGGTCTCGGTGACGGGCGAGCTCGTCGACTCACCG
>JAHEJV010000257.1 GCA_024638705.1 Deltaproteobacteria bacterium
CGAGGCCGAAGAAGGCGCGGATCGCTGCGGGCCCGCCCATCTCACGAACGACCTCCAGGAGCGGACGCCCCACCGCGCCGTCGCAACAGCGACGGACCTTCGAGGACGAAGCCGAGCATGCGCCGGCGGATCCAGTCGAGCGCCACCTGTGCCGTGAGCTGGCGGTGTCGGGTGCGATCGAGCGGGAACACGAAGTGCTCGGCCTGGGTGCCCTCCGCGTCTGCGAGCGCGACGTGCACGAGGCCGACGGGCTTCTCCTCGGTACCGCCGTCGGGCCCGGAGATGCCCGTCGTCGCGACGCCGAGATCGGCGCCGAAGCGCTCGCGCACGTTCTCCGCCATCGCGCGCGCCACCGGCTCCGACACCGCGCCGTGTTCGGCGAGCATCACCTCGGGCACGCCGAGCAGCGCCTGCTTCGCCTCGTTGGCGTACGCGACGACGCCGCCCTTGAACCAGGCCGACGCGCCCGGCACGTCGGTGAGCTTCTCGGCGATCAGCCCGCCGGTGCACGACTCGGCCAACGCGACGCTGGCGCCGCGCTCGGCCAACAACCGACCCGCCACCATCGCGAGCGTCTCGTCGCCCTCGCCGTAGATCACCGGGCCCAGTCGCTCGCGGATCGTCGCGCACACCTTCTCGAGCAGCGCGTCGGCTTCGCCTTCCGTCGCCGCGCGCGCGAGCGGACGCAGGTAGTTGTCGGGAAACGAGGTGCGGAAGCCGAGCGACACGTCGCCCGAGGCCGCGACGTCGGCGAGATCGGCGTCGAGCGTCGACTCGCCCATCCCGAACGTCCGCAGCAGACGCGCGCGCACCACCCCCGCCCCCGGCACGCGCGCCGCGATGCGCGGCAACACCTGCTCGTCCATCATGCGCATCATCTCGCGCGGCACGCCGGGCATGCAGAAGAAGACGGCTCGCTCCACATCGAGCATGAAGCCCGGCGCGGTGCCGATCGGGTTGGGCAGCACCTCGGCGCCGTCGGGAAAGTTGGCCTGGGTGGCGTTGTTCTCCGTCATCTCGCGACCGACGCTCTCGAAGAAGGCGCGGATGCCGGCCAGGGCTTCCGCGTCGACGCGCATCTCGCGACCGAACGCCCGGGCGAGCGCTTCGGAGGTGAGGTCGTCGCGCGTCGGCCCGAGCCCGCCGGACACGAGCACGATGTCGGAGCGCTCGGCCGCGCGCTGGAACGCATCGATCATGTGCGCCGGGATGTCGCGCACCGACGCGTGATAGTCGGTCTCGATGTCGAGCGTGAGCAGGCGATCGGAGAGGAAGGCCTTGTTCGAATCGATGATCTCGCCGCGCAGCAGCTCGTCGCCGATGGTGAGCACTTCGGCCTTCACGCTCCGAACCCCGCGTAGATCAGAGCCGCCATCACGACCGCCGAGAGGGCGCCGGCGACGAGGTCGTCGTACATGACGCCCTGTCCACCCGGGAAGGTGCGCTCGGCCCAGCGCACCGGGCCGGGCTTCGCGATGTCGAAGCCGCGGAAGACGAGGAAGCCGACGAGCAGGGGGAGCGGTGCGCGCACCCGATCGGCGCTCGCGAAGGCGGCCAGCGGAAGCAGCGTGATCAACTGGCCGGCGACCTCGTCGATCACGATCCGGCCGTCGTCCTTCTTGCCGTAGATGCGCTCGGTCTCGTCCGCGGCCCATACGCCCACCGCCGAGGCCACGACGGCTGCCGCGGCGACCGCGAGCGTCCCGCTCGGCGCGACGAACCAGAACACGGCCACGCCGACCATCGACCCGAACGTGCCGGGTGCGATCGGCGCATAACCCGCACCCCCGGCCGTGGCGAGGGCCAGTGCGAGGAATCGCCGCGGGGCGCCGCCAGCAGGCGGGCCCGGGGCATGGTCCGCCGGTTGGCGAGACACTCATGCGCTCCAAAGTCGCGCAGCGGCTGGAGGAGAGCCGCAAGCATCGACGCCTCAGTTGGGGGACCGGGCGACGCGAGCCAGGGTACCGTCCAGCGTCTTCGCGAGTCAACGAAACCGAGGCGAAAAAAAGGAAAAAACGGCGCCGGATGTGCCTGGGATTCCTATAGCTTCCCGAAGCGGCCCGGCTACGATCCCGCGTTGTGCCCGGCCCTGATCCCGAAGTCGAATCCGTCGCCTCCGGACCCGTCCTCGCGGCCGGTCCCGTCCTCGGTCTCGACTTCGGGGCGCGCCGGATCGGCCTCGCGGTGTCCGACGCCGAGGGCTCGATCGCCTTTCCGATCGGGGTGTTGGAGCGCACCCGCCGGGCGGAGGACCTGGCCGCGCTGGCCGCGATGGTCCGCGAGCGGGGGGTCGTCGCCGTCGTGATGGGCCTGCCGCTCCACATGGACGGGGGCGCGGGCGCCGGCGCCGAGGCCGCCCGTGCCTTCGCCAAGGACCTCCGCGCGGCCCTCGACGTCCCCGTCGCGCTGATCGACGAGCGCTGGACCACGGCGGAGGCCGAGCGCTCGCTCGCCGACGCGCCGCGCAAGCGCCGCCGCCAGAAGGGGAAAGTCGACGCCCTGGCGGCCACGCTCATCCTGCGCACCTATCTCCAACAGCCGGGCGCGGCGGCGCGATGATCGGTCGCATCGCCGCCTACATCACCGTGGCCGCGCTGCTCGGCGGCTTCACGACGGTCGTCTGGTTCATGGAGCGCCTCGATCCGGTGCTCGAGGAGGCGCCGGAGAAGCTCTTCGCGGTGCGCAAGGGTGACAGCCTCACTGCCGTCGCCCATCGCCTCCAGGACGCCGGCCTGATCCGCGACGCCCAGGCGACGATCTGGTTCGCGCGCTGGCGCGGGCTGGACCGGGGGCTCCACGTCGGCGAGTACTGGCTTTCGGGCGCGCTGACCCCGCCCGAGATTCTCCAGCGATTGACCGATGGCGACATCGCGACCTGGGAGGTCTCGATCCCGGAAGGCCTGACCGCGAAGGAGATCGGCGCGCGGATCGCCGAGGCCGGTCTCGTCGATGCCGCGGAGTTCGCCTCGGCGGTGAACGACGCCGAGCTGGCCGCCGAGCTCAGCATCGATGCGCCGACGCTCGAGGGTTACCTCTTCCCCGAGACTTATCGCTTGACGCGCGGGCTCAGCGGCAAGGAAGTGGCGCGCGTGCTCGTCGCGCAGTTCCAACGGGCGTGGAGCGAGGTCGCGGAGGGCGCCGAAGCGCGCGGCCTCTCGATGCACGAAGTCGTGACGCTGGCGTCGATCGTCGAGAAAGAGACGGGCGCGGCACACGAGCGACCGCTGATCGCGTCGGTGTTCGCGAACCGGCTCGAGCGCAACATGCGTCTCGAATCCGACCCGACGATCATCTACGGCATCCCCGACTTCGACGGCAACCTCCGCCGACGCGACCTCGAGAACGCCGAGAACCTCTACAACACCTATCGGCACGCCGGTCTCACGCCCGGGCCGATCGCGAATCCCGGCCTCGGTTCGCTGCGCGCCGTCGTCGAGCCCGCCGACACCGACTTCCTCTTCTTCGTGTCGCGCAACGACGGCACGCACCAGTTCTCCCCGACATACCGCGAACACGCGCGCGCGGTCGACCGCTACCAGCGCCGGAGGTCGTCGCGTTGACCGAAGCGCAGACGCCGGCCGAGTTCTACGGACAGCGCATTCCCTCCCAGTTCAATCGCGCGCTGGCTGCGCAGGCGGCGCTGGGGGAGGAGGGACGTCGCGTCTACGACGCGATGCGCGCGGTAGATGCGACGATCCGGGTCGTCGTCGAGGGTGCGGAGCGCGACGGCGCCGAAACCTGGTTCCTCAACATCCACGCCGGCGAGATGGCGGCGGGCGGCGACGCATCGCACCCGCCTTTTCTCACGCTGCTCCAGGACCGCCGGGCGTTCGAACGCCTGGCGCGGGAGGCGGGCGACTCGGCCCTGGCGCTGTTGGGCGGGCTCTCCGGCCTCGCCGGCGAGATGCGGCTCACGCGCTCCCGGATCGAGAACCTCTCCGAGGTGGACGGCCTCGTCACGATCGAGGTGACCGGGGACGACGGTTTCGCGCTGCGCACCCACTTCGGCCAGGGGCCCGTTCCCGAAGCGCCGAAGACGACGATCACCCTCGACGAGACGGCCTACCGCGACCTGCGCAGCGGCGCACTCGATCCCCAGGCCGCGTTCATGAATCAGCAGATCCTGGTCGAGGGCGACATGCAGGCGGCGATGCAGCTCGCGCTAGCCGCGATCGCGCCCGACTGAGGTCGCAACCACCGGGAGCGCCGAGCCTTGACCGTGTGGTTCATCGCGTCGTTGGTGTTGCTCCTGCCCGTGCTCGTATGGGCGATGGCCGCGCTCTGGATCGACGGGCCGGCGGCGCAGCGCGCGGGGCGTGTGCTCGCGGTGTCGTTCGGCATTGCCGCTGCGGCCAGCGTGGCCTTCGTGCGACCGCTTTCCCGCGGCATCGCGGGCGCTCTCGCACTCACGCTCTTCGTGCTGCTCTGGTGGCGCTCGCTGCGACCGCGCAGCGACCGGGCCTGGGAGGCGCCGCTCGCCCGGGTGTCGACGGCGCAGCAGGACGGGGACCGTCTCGTCGTCGCAAACGTGCGTTGCTTCGACTACCGCGACAGCGACGATTGCCACGAGCACTGGGAGACGCGCACCTACGACCTCGCGACGCTGCGCGGCATGGATCTCTTCCTCTCCTACTGGGGGCCGCGCTACATCGCCCACACGATCGCGAGCTGGGGCTTCGAAGACGGCGAACAGCTCGCGATCTCGATCGAGGTGCGCAAGCAGACCGGTGAAGACTACGCGGCGATCGAGTCGTTCTTCCGACGTTTCGAGCTGCACTACGTCGCCGCCGACGAGCGCGACCTGATCCGATTGCGCGCCGTGTGCCGCGGCGAGGAGGTCTACCTCTATCCGCTTCGGATCGAGCGCGAGACGGCGCGCGGATTGCTGCTCGAGTACCTGCGCGAGATGAACGAGCTCGCCGAACGACCCCGCTGGTACAACGCGGTGACGCGCAACTGCACGACCGCGACCCGCCTGCACGTGAAGGCCGTCTCGCCCGACGATCCGTGGAGCTGGCAGATCCTGCTGAACGGCCATCTCGATGAGCTCGGCTATCGCCGCGGATTGATCGACACGAGCCTTCCCTTCGAGGAGTTGCGCCGGCGCAGTGCAATCGGCGATCGCGTCCGGGACGCGGGCCGCGACGCCGATTTCTCCGCCCGGATCCGCGCCGGTCTGCCCGGGATCGGATCCCGTGACGGATCGCGTTCCCCAGGCATCCCACCGTCCGCATTCCGATCGAGGAGTTGATCCGATGAACCCGTCCGGTGTCTCCGCGCAGTCCGCGATAAGGCCGCACGCGTTGCGGTCGGGACTCTTCCTGCTCGCACTCCTCGTCGCGGCGGGCTGCACGACCAGCCTGCGACCCGCCCCGGACCTCGGCGGCATCTACAACCGGGCAGCGCGCGCGGACGACGAGCAGCGCAACCCGATCATCGTGATCCCGGGCGTACTCGGAACCCGACTGACCGAGCCCGGGAGCGGGCGCGTCGTCTGGGGCACCTTCGTCGGAACCTACGCCGATCCGCGTCGCGGTGACGGCGCCCAGCTCGTGGCGCTCCCGATGCGTGCCGGCGCGCCGCTCGCAGAGCTCCGCGACGAGGTCGTCGCCGAGGGCGTGCTCGAGAGCGTGACGGTGAGCCTGCTCGGGCTTCCCGTCGAGCAACACGCCTACATCTCGATCCTGCGCACGCTCGGCGTCGGCGGCTACCGCGATCAACAGCTCGCCGAGGCCGGCGCGATCGACTACGGAAGCGACCACTTCACCTGTTTTCAGTTCGCCTACGACTGGCGTCGGGACAACGTCGAGAACGCGCGCCTCCTCCACGAGTTCATCCTCGAGAAGAAGGCCTACGTCGAGGCGGAGATGAAGCGTCGCTACGGCGTCGAGCGCGAGGTGCGTTTCGACATCGTCGCCCATTCGATGGGTGGGCTGCTCTCGCGCTACTACCTGCGCTACGCAGACGCGGAGCTTCCCGACGAGGGCGAGCCGGAGATCACCTGGGCCGGCGCCGAACACGTGGAGCGCCTGGTGATGGTTGGCACGCCGAACGCGGGGTCGATCGGCGCCTTCCACGATCTCGTCTACGGAACGCAGCTGCACGCGATCCTGCCGCGCTATCCGCCCGCCGTCGTGGGGACGATGCCCGCGATCTACCAACTCCTGCCGCGCACCCGGCACGCGGCGGTCGTCGACGGGGAGGGCATATCCGTGGATCTCTTCGACGTCGCGAGCTGGGAGCGCTTCGGCTGGGGGCTGCTCGGCGACGAGTCCGATGAGGTGCTCGAGACACTGCTCCCCGACGCGGACGGCGCCGCGCGTCGTGCGGTCGCCCGCGAGCACCTCGCGAAGGCGCTGCGCCGCGCGCAGCGCTTCCAGGCGGCGCTCGATGTGCCGGCGTCGCCGCCCGAGGGCACGCGCCTCCACCTCTTCTCGGGCGATGCGGTGGCCACCGCGGCCGTCGCCCGCGCGGAGACCGACGGCACCCTCACGGTCGTCGAGCGCCGGCCGGGCGACGGCCAGGTGCTGCGTTCCAGTGCTTTGATGGACGAACGCATCGCGCGCGAGGAGTGGAAGCCGCGCGTCGCGTCGCCAATCGACTGGTCGGCCGTCACCTTCGTGTTCACC
>JAHEJV010000258.1 GCA_024638705.1 Deltaproteobacteria bacterium
GCGCCCGGCGACCCCCGGTGCGGCGCCGCTCGCGTGCGCCGCGCGACCCCGCGGCGTGAGCTCGAACCCGCGCGCCACGACCGGCGCAGAGCCAGACGGGAGCGCGGCGGCGAGTGCGACGCCGATCGGACACAGCACGTCGTCCGCCGCTTCGCGCAGCACTTCGATCAGCTCCGGCGAGATCGCCGGCGCTTCGTCGAGCACCGAGTCGACGGCGTGCAGTCGTCCGTCGAAACGCGGGCGATCGGCGCACTCGACGACCACGCCGACCATCGTGCGACCGCCGAATCGCACGCGAACCCGACATCCGGGTCGGATTTTCGCTGCACTCTTCGCCGGGATGGTGTACTCGAAGAGCTCGTCCACGGGAACCGGCAGCGCGACGCGCGCGATGGCTCCACCGACGGAGAAGAGCGTGTCCGAGCTGTCGAAGGAAGGCCCCGAAGAGCGAGGGGCGGTGGGTTGCGTCGGCACGCTCGGATTGTATGCGGTGAAGCCGGTGCTGCGAGGGCCCGGCGTGAATGCGCTTTCGGGGGGTGAGGGTTGACGCGTGCTCGCGTGCAGAAGGTGGCGGTCGAGCGGCGCCGCGGGTCGCTCTCACTGCGTGTCGACGGCACCTACGCCTCGTCCTATCGGCCCGGAAGCGTCCTCACCGGATCGGTGTGGGACGCCCTCGTCGCACCGCTCGCGTGGCTGCCGCCGATGCGACGTCGCTCGGTCCTCGTCCTCGGCCTGGGGGGTGGAAGCGCCGCCCGATTGGTGCGGGCGATGGCGCCGCGCTGTCGCGTCGTCGGCGTGGAGAGCAACGCCGACGTGCTGCGCGCCGCGCGGCGCTGGTTCGACCTCGACGACCTCGAGATCGAGGTCGTGCACGGCTGCGCCCGCCAGTATCTGCGCCGCTGCCGGGCGCGCTTCGATGTCGTGATCGAGGACGTGTTCGTCGGGTCGGGCCGGGCCGTGCACAAGCCCGACTGGCTGCCCGACCCCGGCCTGCACGCGGCGTCGCGGCTCCTGCACCGCGGGGGGCTGCTCGTCAGCAACGCGATCGACGAGCTGCCGGACGTGTCCCGCAGCATGCGCGAGCACTTCCCCGGGACCGTGAAGATCTCGATCGACGGCTACGACAACGTGGTCGTGGTCGGCGGGCCCGCGGGGCTTTCGGCCCGGGGCGTCCGGTCCGCCGTCGCCCACCACAAGCTGCTGCGAAAGACCCTGCCGCGCCTTTCGTTCCGGACGGGTTAGTCTGCCCGGATGCAGGAATGCCCGGATGAGGGGTGGGTGAGTCGCGGGGGGTGGTCAGCCGGTCTGGCCCTGGCGTCGCTTCTCTGCGCGTGGCTCGCCGCGACGGGCTGCGCCCCGAGCGACGAAGCCACGTCGCGGTCCGGGGAGGCCGGGGACGCCGCCGAAGCCGTCGCAGCTGCGCCGCCCGAGGACGGGTCGTCGCCCTACGACGGCATCGAGCTGCCTCCCTTCGAGCCGCTGCCGCTTCCCCCGCCGGAGCTGGTGCGTCCGCCGCACTGGGCGCCGCCCCCCGGCGAATCGCCGCCCGCGGCGGCCGCGGTCGAGGAAGACGGAGAGCAGTCGCACGCGTCGCTCGAAGCGCTGCTCGATCTCTCCGCGCGCGTTCCGCGCGGCGCACCGGCTGCGGCCGAGCCGCGCCCCGTCGATCTCCAGAAGCCCGAGCCCAAGCCGGACGCGAAGACCACGGCGGCGACCGAGCCGGGGGCGATCGACCGGCTGAAGAACCAGGTCCACGTCGACACGCGATCGGAGCCGATCGGTCCGAAGGGGCCGCGACAGGGGACGCGATCGGAGACCGACGCCGGCATCCGCGTCCCGCTCGACGAGTCCGTGAGCGTCGAGGGCGGTGTGCGGGTCGACCAGCGCAAGGATCCGTCGCTCGAGGAGCCCGAGCGGAAGTCGACGCCGCGCGTCGGCGTCGAGGTGCGCTTCTAGGGAGCGCTCGCCCGGTCCTCGCCTCGCTATTCGCTCAGTCCTCGGAAACGAAGTCCACCACTGCATGGTTGAACGCCTCGGCCGATTCCACCATCACGAGGTGCGCGCCGTGCGCGAAGGTGACGAGTCGCGCGTTCGGGATCTCGTCGGCGAGCTGACGGTGGAAGACCGGCGGCGTGAGGGCGTCGTGGCGGCCGCAAGCGACCAGGGTCGGATGCGCGATCTCGTGGATGCGGTCGAGGGTGTCGTGGGCGAGGCACGCTTCGCACTGGCGCGCGAAGAGATCGGCGGAGAGCGGCGCGCCGTCGCGGCGGAAGAAGTCGATCATCTGTTCGATCAGGTCGGTCTGCTCGATCGTGGCGTCCTGCGCCGTCCACAGGAGGCGGTCGCGCACGAGCAGCTCGACCGGGACGCCCTGTCGTGCGAGATCGCGCCAGTGGCCGAGCAGCATGCGTCGCTTCGCGTCCGGGCGCGCGTAGGTGCCGACCAGCACGAGGCGATCGATGCGATCGGGATGTTCGAGCGTGGCGTGCTGGGCGACCATCCCGCCCATGAACGCACCGAGGAGCGAGGCGCGCGGAATCTCGAGCGCGTCGAGCAGCCCGACGAGGGTGTCTGCGAGGTCCGCGGTGGAGAACGCGCCGTCGCCCCCGTCGCTCCGGCCGACGCCCGGGTAGTCGAAGATCAGCGTCCGTCGATGGCGCGATAGCTCGGGTACCTGGAGCGGCAGCCATCCCTGGCAGGAGCCGCCCATCCCCATCGCGAGCACGAGCGGCGCACCGTCGGCGTCGCCGTGCGCCTCGTAGTAGAGCTTCTCGCCGTGGACGAGTGCGTGGGGCACGGGGACATCTTAAGGGAAGTCTCGCGAACAGTGCGCGAGGTTCGCCGGGAAAGGAGCACACGGACTCGATGATTCCGCGAGGGAAGGTGCGGGCGGGAGGCGGAGGCCGCCTTTCGACTTCGCTCGCCTTCGGCTCGCTGTGCGCGCCGGCTTCGCCGGCGCTTACCCGCTCATCTGCTTGAGGTCCCGCAGCACGCTGCGCGCCACGGCCTTGAGGGTTTCGAAGACGCCGCGACCGTCGGCGGCGCAGGCTTCGAAGTCGGGCATTCCCTTCGGGTTGAGGAGCTTCTTCATCTCCTCGACCGGCGCGGCGTTGGGCAGGTCGCGCTTGTTGTACTGGATCACACACGGCGTCTCGTCCATGTCGTGACCCTGCTCGGCGAGGTTCAGGCGCAGATTCTCGAGGCTCTCGACGTTCGCCTCCATGCGCTCGATCTGGCTGTCGGCCACGAAGACGACGCCGTCCACGCCCTTCAGGATGAGCTTGCGACTGGCGTCGTAGAAGACCTGGCCGGGCACGGTGTAGAGATGGAAGCGCGTCTTGAAGCCGCGGATCTCACCGAGGGCGAGCGGCAGGAAGTCGAAGAAGAGGGTCCGCTCGGTCTCGGTCGCGAGCGAGATCATCTTTCCCTTCAGGTCGGGGTTCGTCTTGCTGTAGATCCACTGCAGGTTCGTCGTCTTTCCGCACAGGCCCGGGCCGTAGTAGACGATCTTGCAGTTGATCTCTCGGGACGAGTAGTTGATGAACGACATGGTTTGGGTGTGTCAGCTTCCGAGCGCCCGGTGTTCAGACCGAGAAGAGGTTGTCGATGTCGTCGTCGGTGATCTCGTCGAAGGGCGTGCCGCCCTTCGCACTTTCCTGATCCGTCTTCTTCTGGATCTCCTCGAAGATCTTCGCGAGCTCCGCGCCGGCCTTCTTGACGCGCAGGCGGACGAGACCGAGGGAGCTTCTGTCGTCGAAGATCACGACCAGGATGATCCGACCCGAGACCAGCGTGATGTGGAGGTTGTCGCGCTGTCCCTGATGGAAGTGGACCGGGAAGTCGTCTTCCCCGACGAGCTTCGCGAGGCCACCGGTGGCGGCGATGCAGCCGGCCGTCAGCGAGGCCAGGCTCGTCGTGTCGATGCCACGCATCTCGCCGTCCTCGGCGATCAGCTGGCCGTTGCGATCCACGACGAAGATGCCCTTGGCGTTCGCGTCCCGGACCAGGCGCGCCACGACGGCCTGGATCTGCCGGAAGTCTTCGTCGTACATCACGAGCTGTGCGTCGCGCATCCGCAAATGCCTCGATAACCGCTCGGGATCAAAGTGTTTTGTATGCCCGCCAAGGTACGCGCGGGCCGCGCTCGTGGCAACTCACCACGGGACTCGTCTCGGCGGTTCGCAGGCAGATCTTGAGCATCGCACCTGCAGACCGGTTCCGATCTCGATGGGGCTGTGCGCCTGCCTCCCAGGCTACGCGACGCGACGGTCAGAGTGGGCGACGATTCTCGACGGACATGCCGACCGTCACGTGGTCGGCGTACTCGAGGTCGCCACCGAGCGGCATCCCGAAGGCGATGCGCGAGAGCTTCACCCCGGTCGGGCGCAATGCCTCGATCAGGTAGTGGGCCGTCGCGTCGCCCTCGGCGTTCGGGTTCGTCGCGAGCACCACCTCCTCGATCTCGCCGGTCTTCACGCGCGCTTCGAGCTCCGCGATGCGCAGCTCATCCGGGCCGACGCCGTCGATCGGGGCGAAGGCGCCGCCCAGCACGTGGTAGCGACCGCGGTAGCGACCGCTCTTCTCGATCGCCGAGAGGTCGGCGGGCTCTTCGACGACACAGAGCAGCTTCGGATCGCGGCGTTCGTCGCGGCACACTTCGCAGGGCGAGTGATCGGTGAGGTCGTAGCAGAGCTGACACAGGACGATGTCCTGCTGGAGGCGCGAGATCGCCTCGGCGAGCTCGCGGACGTTCGCTTCCGGCGCGCCGAGCAGATGGAAGGCGAGCCGCGTCGCGCTCTTCTCGCCGATGCCGGGCAGGCGCTTCAGGCTGGCGACGAGGCGATCGATCGGCGGGGAGCTGCGCATCGCTCAGGCTCCCGGCGTGCCCATGCCGGGCAGCTGCAGACCGGCCGACGCCTTCTGCATCTCTTCCTGCATCATCCGCTGGGCGTTGGTGATCGCGGCGTTGACCGCCGCGGCGGTGAGGTCCTGCAGCATCTCGCGGTCGCCGGTTTCGACGAGCGACGGCTCGATCTCGATCTTCAGCACGCGCAGTGCGCCCGACACTTCGACGCGCACCATCCCGCCCCCGGCCGTGCCCTCGACGCGACGCGCCGCCAGGTTGCGCTGCAGCTCGGCGAGCTTCGCCTGCGCTTCCTGCGCCTTCGCCATCAGGTCGGCGATGTCGGCCATCAGCGGTCGCCTCCGGGCGCTTCGCGCATCAGCGGCTGCCTCCGATCGGGCGGATCTCGACGATGTCGGCGCCGAGGATGTCGAGCGCGCGTCCGACGGCCGGGTCGTTGAGGGCGTCCTGGCGCCGCTGGCGCGCCTCGGCCTCGGCGTCGTCGGCGACCGCGACGACGTCGGGCGCCGTCGTCGCGCCGCCGGTCTCGACTTCCACGTGGGTAGGCTGGGAGAAGAAGCGCCCGGCCAGGGCGTCGAGGTCGGCGTTCTTCTCGAGCAGGCGACGTCCCGAGAACGCCTCGCTCACGCGGATGCGCAGGCGTCCCTCGGCGCGTTCGACGAACTCGGCGTCGTCGAGGGCGGCGTAGAGGCCGGGCTCTTCGTTGCGCGCGAAGGCGCGGAAGCGATCGAGCACCGACGCGGAAGCGGGTGCCGCGTCCGCAGGTTGCGCCGCTGGCAGATCGGGCGCGGCGTCGACGGACGCCGGCGCGGGGCTCGCCGAGGCGACCGGAGCGGGCGCCGCTTCGCTCTTCCGGGCGCGCGGCTTCGACGCCGTCTTTCCGTTGCCGCCCGCGCTGCCGCCACGCGCCGGTGGCGCACCGCCGGACGGCGCTGATCCCCCGCCCGAAGCGAGGCGCCGCTCCAATGCATCGAGGCGTGCGAGCAGCCGCGCGACGTCGTCGCCGTCGGGCTGGGTCGCGAGTCGCACCACGGCGAGCTCGAGGACGGCGAAGGGCTGTGGCGCCCAGGCGAGATCCTCCTGCTCCTTCACGAGCGCGCGGAACATCCGGCGCAGACGCGTCGCGTCGGTGCGCCCGGCGAGCGACGCGAGCTCGGCGTACTCGTCCTCGTCGGCCTCGACGAGCTCGGGCTGGTCGAGCGCGATGCGCACGACGACCAGATCGCGCAGCAGCTGCAGGAGGCTCTCGGAGAGGCGCTTCGCGTCGAGGGACTGGCCCGCCTCGTGGCAGGCGACGAGCGCGGTCGCCGCGTCGCCGTCGATGCAGGCGTTGGCGATTCGCAGCAGCACGCGCCGGTCGACGAGGTCGAGCACCTCCGTCACCTGCTCGTCGCTGATCTCGGTGCCGCCGTAGGCGATCACCTGGTCGAGGAGCGTCTGAGCGTCGCGCATCGAGCCGTCGGCTTCGCGGGCGATCGCGAGCAGGCTCGTCTTCGAGAGCTTCACCTTCTCCGCGCGGACGATCTCGTCGAGGCGCCCGACGATCTCGGCCGAGGAGATGCGCCGCAGGTCGTAGCGCTGGCAGCGCGAGACGACGGTGAACGGGATCTTCTCCGGGTCGGTCGTCGCGAACACGAACAGGCTTCCCGGCGGCGGCTCTTCGAGGGTCTTGAGCAGGGCGTTGAAGGCCTGCTTCGAGAGCATGTGCACCTCGTCGATCACGAAGATGCGGTGCTTCCCGGGCGCCGCCGCATAGCGGATC
>JAHEJV010000259.1 GCA_024638705.1 Deltaproteobacteria bacterium
GCAGCCTCGGTCACGAGGTGGAGGAGGCGGAGATCCGCGTCGACAAGGACGTCATGGGTCGCGCCACCCAGGTGCTGATCGCGTCGAACCTGCACGCGTCGCTCCAGGAACGCGCCGAGGAGGTCGGCCGCGAGTGGACGCCCGACGAGATCGAGCCGATGACCCATTTCATGGTCGAGGCGGTGAAGAGCGTGACGTCGACCGAGTACGCCCGGGCGGTCCGCGTGATCCACGGACTGTCGCGCGAGGTCGAGGCCTTCCTCGCGGGCTACGACGTTCTCGTCACGCCCACGATGGCGACGCCTCCGCTGCCGCTCGGTCGCACCGCGCTCGACCGCACCGACGTCCCCGGCCTGATGACCGACCTCGGCCGCACCGTCGCCTTCACCCAGGTCTTCAACGCGTCGGGCAACCCGGCGATGTCGGTGCCGCTCGCCTGGAGCCGTTCGGGCCTGCCGATCGGCGTCCAGTTCGTCGGCCGCTTCGGAGACGAGGCCACCCTCTACCGCCTCGCCGGCCAGCTCGAGCAGGCCCAGCCCTGGTGGGGCAAGCGGCCGTAGGCCGCGCGCAGCGAGGCGAATCCGAGCGAAGTCGAAAGGCCGCCTCCGGATCTCCGAGATTCCTCCGTCCCGGAATCATCGAGCCCGTCCCCGAGCCGATACCCGTTGACGGGTGCCTCCACCTGACGTAAACCCGCTGAACCGATGGCCACCGCGCATCCCACCTATCTCGCCCTTCTCCTGGACGGCCTGCTCCTTATGCAGGCGGGAGAGGGTGCGGATTGCCATCGCTGAACCAGAGCAACGCAGATCCCAACCCTCTCCCGCCGAGCCCGGCCGGAGGGGGTTTCGTCGTTCTGGGGTCCGCGTGACACCGGACGACGTCGGGAAGGCCCCGATCCCATCCGCGCCACGGCTCGGCTCACAGGAGCCCGTCATGTCCGGATCTTCCGAGAAAGTCTTCGTCTTCGACACCACCTTGCGCGACGGCGAGCAGACCGCAGGCGTCTGCTTCTCCGCCGTGCAGAAGGTGGAGATCGCCCGGGCGCTCGCCGCGATGCGCGTCGACGTCATCGAGGCGGGGTTTCCCGCAGCTTCGGCCGCCGAGCGCCAGGCGGTGAACGAGGTGGCCTGCGCCGTGCGCGGGGCGTCGGTATGCGCGCTCGCGCGCGCCGTTGCCTTCGACGTGGACGCCGCCGGCGAAGCGCTCGACGGGGCCGAGGCACCGCGCATCCACGTCTTCGTGAACGCGAGCGACGTCCACCTCGCGCACCAGCTGCGCAAGGACCGCGAGGAGGTGCTGGGCATGGTGGCCTTCGCCGTGGAGCGCGCGCGCAACGCGGTGGCGGACGTCGAGTTCAGTCCGATGGACGCGACGCGCGCCGACCCCGACTTCCTCATCGACGTCGTGCGCACCGCGTTGGCCGCGGGCGCCACGACGATCAACATCCCGGACACGGTCGGCTTCGCACTGCCCGGACAGGTGGCGCAGCGGATCGGCGATCTCTTCGCCGCGCTGCCCGAGCTCGAGGAGGCGGTCGTGTCCTTTCACGGCCAGGATGATCTGGGGCTCGCGACGGCGAACGCGTTGGCGGCAGTCGGCGCCGGTGCGCGGCAGGTGGAGCTCGCGGTGAACGGGATCGGTGAGCGCGCGGGGAACACGTCCTTCGAAGAAGTGGTGATGGCGATCCAGGTGCACGGCACGGCGCTCGGGGTGCACACGGAAGTCGATCCCCAGGGGATCTGCGCGCTGTCCGACCTCGTCGAGCGACACAGCGGCGTGTCGGTCCCGCCGAACAAGGCGGTGGTCGGTGCGAACGCGTTCCGCCACGCCTCGGGCATCCACCAGGATGGGGTGCTCAAATGGCGCGAGAGCTACGAAGTGCTCGACCCGGCCGCGATCGGGCACGCGCGTGGGACCGAGATCGTCCTGGGGAAGCTCTCGGGACGCGCCGGGTTCGTCGCGCGGACGCGCGCGCTCGGCATCGAGCTGACCGATGGCGCCCTCGACGCGGCCTTCGAACGCTTCCAGCGACTCGCCGATGCGAAGCCGATCGTCGACGACGCGGATCTCCGCGCCGTCTGTACGGCGGAGGAGGCGGCATGATCGTGCCCGGACGGGACGCCGGCGCCGGGATCCGGTAGACCTCTCGGGAAAAAGGGGGCACATGAGCACGGAAGGCGCGGGCTCGACACGGGGCGGAGGCGAGAGCCTCCACAACGAGGATGCGTTCGTCGTCGAGGAGGGCCTGGGCCTCTTCGTCGTCTGCGACGGGGCGAGCGGAACCCCGGCCGGGGAATTCGCTGCGCGGATCGCGAGCCGCGAGGTGGAGGCGGCCGTCGAGGAGGCGAAGACGTCGCTCGACGGACCGCTGGTGGCGCGGTCCGTGGTCGAAGTCGCGATGGACCGGGCGCTGGGGGCCGTGGCCGACGCGGAGCAGAGCGACTCCGAGCTGCACGGGCTCGCGACGACGGTCACGATGCTGCTCGTCCAGGGACTGGAGGGCGTGTTCGGTCACCGCGGCGACAGTCGCGCGTATCTGATCCGACGCGGCCGGATGCGCCAGCTCACCGTGGACGACGACCTCACCGAGGGCGTCGCTAACGGACGGGATCGCGGTCCGGATGCGGAGGTCTTCTCTCTCCTGTTCCTGCCCGGCGACCTGATCGTGTTGTGCACGGACGGGGCCGAGGAGGTGGTCGGCGACGCCGGCATCCTGCGCTCCGCTCACACCGTCGGGCCACGCGTGCTGGCGAGCCGGATCGTGAGCAAGGCCCACGAGCGCAATCCCGACCAGGACGCGACTGCCGTGGTGGTTCGCGTGCGCGGCGAGCGCGAGCGGGGTGGCGTCGAGATCTCGCGACCGATGCTCGAGACGGCGTACGGGCGGACGGCGTCCTGGGCGCTGCGCCGGGGAGACTGATCAGGAGCGGCGCACGCCGTCCGCATCCGAGCGGACGACCGGGCGTCGCACCGGCGGGCGTCGGAACGTGGTCCGCAGCACGTGGGCCGCAGCGCGCCAGATCTCGGACGGGTCGATCTTGCTGATGCCGTGCCGTCGATCTTCGAAGACGATCGGAATCTCGCGGATCGAGAACCCCGCGTGGTGCACACGCCAGACCATCTCTTCGAGGAAGGAATAGCCCGACGCCCGGATCTCGAAGGGACGGATCACCTCGAGTACCTCACGGCTGTAGCAGCGGAAGCCCGCCGTGCAGTCGCGCACCGGCACGCGCAGGAGCAGACGCGTGTAGAAGTTCGCGAAGTGCGAGAGCATGCGACGTCGCTTCGGCCAGTTGGCGATTCCGCCGCCGGGGACATAACGCGAGCCGATCACGAGATCGAAAGCATTCGCTTCCGCCAGTATCGAGGGCAGATAGCTCGGGTGGTGACTGTAGTCGCAGTCCATCGTCAGGATGTGGTCGTAGTCGCGGTCGAGCGCGTAGCGGAACCCCGCGAGATAGGCGGAGCCGAGGCCGAGCTTTCCCGGACGGCGCAGCAGGTGCAGGCGCGGCTCCTCGCGCTGCGCTTCGGCCACGAGATCGGAGGTGCCGTCCGGACTGTTGTCGTCCACGACGAGCACTTCGAGGCCCGGGTCGCGGGAGAGCACGTCGGCGGAGAGGGGAAGCACGTTCTCGGCTTCGTTGTACGACGGCAGGACGACGAGGGCGTGCATGGAAGCGGCGCAGGATACCCGAAAGCGTCTCGCGCGACCCCGGCGACCGGCTCAGCGGGGGCGCGCGATGGCGAAGAGCCGGTTCTCGAGCCGGGTCGCGCGCGCGATCGCGAAGAGGGTCTGCAATACGAGGCGCGTGGCCGGTGAGAGCGAGAGCCGGCGCAGGTCGGTCGACTCGCGCTGTACTACGAGGGTCTGGAGGCCGGCATCGGCAAAGGCGCGCGTGAGGGTGCTCTCGTCGAAGTAGAGGAAGTGCTGATCGATGTAGAACTTCTCGAGCGGGCGCGTGATCGCGCCGCCACTGACGCGGTAGAGCCCGCCTGCGACGACGTCGAGGATGCTGCGCTGGTTCGGGGTCGACACGCCGATCACACCATCCGCCGAGAGCACGTCGCACGCGGTTTCGAGGAGCGAGACCGGGGCTCGGGAGTGTTCGATGATGTCCCACATCGTGATGGCGTCGAAGCGCAGGCCGCGCGCGGCGACGTCGGTGAACTGACCGTCCCAGACGTCGAGGCCGAAATGGCCGCGTGCGTGGCGCGTCGCCGCGTCGCAATCGTCGACTCCGTAGGGCTCCCAGCCGCGACGCCGCGCGACGGCGAGGAAGAGCCCGGTGCCGCAGCCGATGTCGAGGATCCGTCCTGGAGCGCGCACGCGTTCGAGTGCGTCGAGCCAGGTCTCGTAGGTGTCGACCAGCGGATTGTCGGGCGTGTCCTCGTAGGTGAACTGGTAATAATCGCCGAGCTCGGGCAGCGTGCTCTGTCCGGCGGTGTAGAGCCTCTCGAAGAGATCGCGGACCGCGTCGTCGTCGATCTGGGGCCAGAGGTAGACGACGTCGCACGCACTGCAGGTGTAGACGCGGAAGTCGGTGATGCGGTAGCGCAGGGCGGCGTTGCTGCCGGTGCAGACCGGGCAGCGCGCGTCGGCGTCGGGCTTCGGGGTGGTCACGAGACGCTCGCGTTCGCGCTCCGCGGCCGGCGACACAGGGCGAGCCAGTCGAGGCTCGTCGCGTCGTCGGCGGGGCCGAGCGGGAAATCACTCGTGTCGACCTCGGGAGCGTCGGCTCCTTCGCGCGGCCGGCGGACGAGCAGGGCGCCCCAGGCGAAGAGACGTTCGAGGACCGCGCGCGGCAGCCGGTTGCGGAATCCGAGCGGATCGAGCCGCATCACCCGCTGGATGCGCGCCGACCGTTCGGCCAGCTGCGCCCGGACGGGCTGGCTCATCCCGATGCCCAGCACCTCGACGTCCGCGAAGTGCGCCGCGAGTGCTTCGCGCAACTCAGCGGAGAGATACTCCCGGACGTGGTAGGGATTCACGCCGTCGCTCGTGCCGCGGTTCGGCGTCGTGAGCAGGGCGATGCCGTCGGCGTGGAGGAGGCGCGCGATCGCCGCGAGATAGGGTCCGGGGTCCGCGAGGTGCTCGATCACCTGGAAGCTCACGACGGTGTCGAAACGCGCCGGGCGAAAGGGCAGGTGGCCGATGTCCGCGAGGCAGAAGAGCGCGCCGGACGCGCGCGGATCCGGATCGGGGAGCACGCGATCGACGCCGACCACCGCAGCACCCTGCGACGCCAGGAGCGCCGCGCCATGGCCGCTCCCACAACCCAGGTCGAGCACGCGGCGGCCCGTCCGCCGCGCGGCGGCGATCTCGTAGGCGGCGCGGTGTCGCGCGAGATCCAATGCGAAGCGGTCGTCTCCCTCGTGGAGCCGTTCGCCGGTGAAGCGCACGTCGCGCTTCACGCGCTGAGCGTCCGCGCTTCGTCCATCGCCTCGCGCGTGAGCTCGCGGGCGAAGGCCAGGCCCATGGCGGCGCGCAGGCTGAGGATGCCGAAGGAGAGGACGAGGCTCATCGCGAGCAGCCGCTCGGGCGGCGCGAGGTCGGCGAAGACGTAGACGAACGCGGCCTGGCTGGTGCCGAGCCCGGCGACGGCGATCGGCAAAGTGGAGACGAGCGCGACGACCATGATGCCGCCGATCATCAGCGCCGGCGGCGCTTCGACCTGAAAAGCGGCGAAAGCCGACGCGCAGCCGGCGATGAAGCACACCGAGAAGACGGCGCGCAGCAGCAGGAGGTGGAACAGACGCTCGATGGGCAGGCTTCGCAGGCCCGTGAAGAGCGCGAGGTTGCGCACGCTCTCGAGCGGTCCGAGCGAAGCGGAGGTGCGCAGCAGCGCGATGCCGCCGAAGAAGCCACCGACGACCAGGATCACGAGACCCGACTGCGCGGCGACCGAGGCCATGCCGATGATCGCGGCCGAGACCGTCGCCGCCGTGACGACCACGAGCAGATCGGCCGAGGAGATCGTGAGCACGACCCCGGCGGCCTCGGCGAGGGAGATGCCGGTGCGGCGTCGCAGCAGGACCGCGAGTCCGCCGACGCCGAGCGTGTAGTGCACGACGCCGGGCAGGTAGCTCGCACACTTGATCCGCGCCGCCTCCCAGCGAGTGAAGTGATGCGGGGCGTCGGGGAGCAGTCGGAGGATCGAGTTCGCTTCGATCCACAGGGTCGACGCGCCGAAGAGCGCCATCGCCGGGACCATCACGAACGCGACGCGCGGCGTGATCGCGCCGACCACCGCCGCGAGATCCACGCTTCGGAAGAGCCAGGCCAGCACCCCGAGGCTCACGGCGAGGGGCAGCCCCCGTTGCATCGCGCTCCGCCATCGCGCGCTCATCGGCGCCATCCCCCCTGGATCTCCATCGGCCGAACGTGCGTCAACGTAACGGCGCCGTGCCCGTCAATCACGGGCCGTTCCGTCATCCGGTTGGCGCAACGCGGGCGAGGCTGCGCTCCATCGCATCCGCCGACGATTCCCAGTCGAAGCCCTGCGACCACGCGAGGGCCGCCTGGGACATCCGTTCGGCGAGGGCGTCGTCGTCGAGCAGCGCGCCGACGCGTGCCGCGAGAGCGGCGGCGTCGCCCTCGGGCACGAGGAATCCG
>JAHEJV010000260.1 GCA_024638705.1 Deltaproteobacteria bacterium
CACCACCGGCGCTTCGATCCTCGCCGACATCGAGAGCGTTCCGCCCGCCCTGCTGTTCTGGCGCAGCCTCACCCAATGGCTCGGCGGGATCGGCATCGTCGTGCTCTTGGTGGCGATGCTCTCCGAGCTGGGACCCGGCGCGCGCTTCCTGTTCAAGCTCGAGGTGCCGGGGCCGAAGTCAGAGATCCTGCACGCGCGCGTCCGCGAGACGGCGATCGCCCTGTTCCGCATCTACCTCGGCATCTCGATCGCCCAGATCGTCGCGATGCTCCTTCTCGGCGCGAGCCTCTTCGACGCCCTCACCCACACCTTCTCGACCGTCTCTACGGGCGGCTTCTCACCCTACGCCGAATCGGTCGCGCACTTCTCGATCGCGATCCAGGTCGTGATCCTGATCTTCATGCTCGTCTGCGGCGTGAACTTCGGGCTCTACTACACCTGGAGTCGACGGCGCACCGCGCACGAGCTGCGCGACCGCGAGCTGCGCGCGTACCTGCTCCTCGCCGTCGTCGCCACCGCCGTCGTCGCGATCGACGTCTATGCCGCAGGCACGGCGCAGCAGCCGGAGCGCGCCCTCCTCGACGCGGCCTTCCAGGTCGCCTCGCTCCTCACCACGACGGGTTTCGCGACCGCGGATTTCGCCGAGTGGCCGGGCGCGGCCCACGCCGTCCTCCTCGCGCTGATGTTCGTCGGCGGTTGCGCCGGCTCCACCGCCGGCGGGATGAAGGTGATCCGGCTGCTGATCGGCATGCGGGTCGCCTTCCGCGAAGTGCGTCTCACGTTCAGCCCGAACGCCGTCGTCGCCATTTCGGTGGGCGACCAGATCGTGCCCGAGGAGTCGGCGCGCTCGGTCATCGCGCTGTTGCTGCTCTGGGTGTTCGGCTGGGGCACCGGCGCCCTGCTGCTCTCGGTGGGCGACACCGACATCATCACCGCCACCACCGCGTCGCTCGCGACCGTTTCGAACATCGGCCCCGGGCTCGCGGCCGTCGGCCCGACCGAGAACTTCGCATTCTTCGCGGACTGGCAGAAGCTCGTGATGGTCGTGCTGATGTGGCTCGGACGGCTCGAGTTCTTCGCGGTGCTCGCGCTGGGCATGCGTCGGTTCTGGCAGCGCTGAGACCGCTCCGCGCCCGCCCGGGGCTCATCAAGAACCGCCCCCAGACCGTCGATACGCCGGATGAGCCCGCGAGCGTCCGCGGGCCGGAAGGACGCGGCGGTTGCTCTTCAATTCCGTGCAGTTCGGGTGCTTCTTCGCCCTCGTGTACGCCCTCTACGCGCTGCTCGGGCGCTGGGCCCAGAACCGCCTGCTGCTCGTCGCCAGCTACTTCTTCTACGGTTGCTGGAATCCGAAGCTGCTCTCGCTGATCGCGATCTCCACGGTCGTCGACTACTTCTGCGGGATCCGGATCGAGGAGACGACCGATCCGCGCGTGCGCCGCCGCTACGTCGCGCTCAGCGTCGCGACGAACCTCGGGATCCTCGGCGCCTTCAAGTACTTCGACTTCTTCGCGGAGAGCCTCGGCGCGATGCTCAGCGCGCTCGGCGTCGACGTCGCGCCGCTGCGCCTC
Organism: Deltaproteobacteria bacterium; assembly: GCA_024638705.1. Lineage (GTDB taxonomy): Bacteria > Myxococcota_A > UBA9160 > UBA9160 > SMWR01 > JAHEJV01. The sequence continues at coordinate 1,572 of JAHEJV010000260.1, forward strand.
CACCTGATCCTGCCGGTCGGGATCTCCTTCTACACCTTCCAGACGATGAGCTACTCGCTCGACGTGCACCGCGGACGCGTGCGCGCCGAGCGCGACATCCTCGACTTCGCGCTCTACGTCGCGTTCTTCCCGCAGCTCGTCGCTGGACCGATCGAGCGCGCCGCGCACTTCCTGCCGCAGATCCGCGCCGAGCGGAAGATCACCTGGGAGTCGTGGCGCGCCGGCGGCTGGCTGATCCTGCTCGGCTTCTTCCAGAAGGTCGTGATCGCCGACAACCTGGCGCCCGTCGCCGACGCCGTGTTCGCGAAGCCGGGCGAGTTCGGCGCGCTCGTCACCCTGACCGGCATCTACGCCTTCGCGTTCCAGATCTACGGCGACTTCGCGGGCTACTCGAACATCGCCCGCGGGCTCGCGGCGCTGATGGGCTTCGACCTGATGGCGAACTTCCGGATGCCCTACTTCGCGCAGGGCCCTTCCGACTTCTGGCGGCGCTGGCACATCAGCCTTTCGAGCTGGCTGCGCGACTACCTGTACATCCCGCTCGGCGGCAATCGGGGAACTGTGCGCGAAACGCGCGCGAACCTGATGGCGACGATGCTGCTCGGCGGGCTGTGGCACGGCGCGTCGTGGAACTTCGTCGCGTGGGGTGGCTTCCACGCCCTTCTGCTCATCGGCTACGCCGCGATGAGCGGCTGGCTCGCGCGCGTGGCGCCTGCCGACGGCTGGCGCGCGACGCTGTGGACCGGCGCGCGCACGGTCGTCTTCTTCCACCTCGTCTGCCTCGGTTGGGTGTTCTTCCGCGCGGCCTATCTCCAGGACGCCACCGCCATGCTCGGCGCCCTCTTCGAGCCTTCGCCGAGCCTCGCCTCGCCGCCCGCGGACCTGCTGCTGGTCTGGGGATTCGCCGCGCTGGCGCTCCTCCCCCTGCTCGTGCTCGAGGCGTTGCAGGAGCGACACGACGACCTCTTCGTCATCAAGCGCTTCGCGCCGGGCGCGCGCCTCGCCTTCTACCTCTTCTTCTTCGCAGCGATCGTCTTCACGGGAGCCTCGACGGGCGATGAGTTCATCTACTTCCAGTTCTGAGTCGCGCGCCGCGCGGGCGCGGTGGATCGCGGTGCTGTCCCTCTCGATGGCGGTCGTCGTGGCGGCGGCGGCGCGCATCCTGCCCGACCTCGCCGTGGATCCCGACTGGAACCGCGGTGCCGCCGAGGTGCTCTTCGTCGGCTCGTCCCACGTGCATGCGGGGATCCGCGCGGACGACCTCGCGGCGCCGGTCGGCGTGGTGTCCTTCGCGGGCCTGAACGCCGAACTCGCCCGCACCGTCGTGCGCGAGCACGAAGCCCTCTGGCCGAAGCTCCGCACGCTCGTCATCGAAGTCGACGAGTTCACCCTGCTCACCGACACGATCGCGGGCATCCGCGGCGACCTCACGCATCTCTGCGACCGGCTGGGTCTGTCCTTCTGGGATCTGCCCGTGGCCTCGCCGATCGAGCACGCGCGCGCTGCGATCGACGGCTGCGCCTGGTCGGCGGCGGGTCCGAGCCACCGGCTCTCGTTGCCGCGCCTGCGGTCGCGCCTCGTCGGGGGCGGCGCGCTCTTCGAGCCGCCGCGACCGAAGCGCTCCTGGGCCGACTCGGGCATCGCCCTCAGCGAGCGCAACGCCGAGAAACGCGCCCGCTTCCTCGAAGAGCTGTCCGCCGCGGCGCCGGACGCCGCGCAGCGCAATCACGAGGCGATCGCCGCGCTCGTGCGCTTCGCCGAGGCGCGGGGCTGGCAGGTCGCGCTGATCTCGCTCCCGAAGCACGCCTTCTACCGTCGACACCGGCCCGAGGACTGGGACGCCGCAATCGCCGCGGCGGTCGACACCGCCCGGCGCGCCGCCGCCAACGCCGTCGCCCACTGGAACCTCTCGGCCGATCCCCGCTTCGGCGACGACGCCTTCGAGGACCAGGACCACCTCAATCCGACCGGAGCGGCCTCCCTCGCCCCCGTCCTCGACGCGCTGCTCGCCGGAGGCGATACGCCCGGCGAACCACCGAACACCCGTCTGGCCCTCGAATCGCCAGGGGTCTGAACGCCCCGGCCCTCTGGGTCGCGGCCTGCCCAGCACCGGCCGGCCCTCGCACAACGGCGTCCCATCTCCCCATGGGTGCTTGCGTTTCTGCGCTGTGCTACAGCGAGCCCTCAGTGCAGCCGAGGGGTGCGACGTGGTGAGCCAAAGCCCCACCAGGCCCGACATTCGCGAGCTGCGCGAGCGGTTCGAGGCCCATGGTCAGGGACATGTGTTCCGTTTCTGGGACGGCCTCGACGCCGACGCGCGACACAGACTGGAAGCACAGGCCGCCTCGCTCGACCTGCCGGCACTCGTGCGTGGTTTTCGGGCCACGCAGGAGCCGCTGGCCGCCACCGCGAGCCTCGAGCCGCCCGAAGTGGAGGCGCTTCCCGAGCACGGCGGCGACGCCGCGCGCCACCGCGAGGCCCGCGAGCGCGGCGAGGCCGCCCTCGCCGAGGGCCGCGTCGCGGTGATGGTCGTGGCCGGCGGACAGGGCAGCCGACTCGGGTTTTCCGGCCCGAAGGGGCTGTTTCCGATCGGGCCGGTCTCCGACCGGATGCTCTTCGCCCTCCAGGCGCAGAAGATCCGACGCCTGCGCGAGCGCACCGGCGCGGCGATTCCGTGGTACGTGATGACGAGCGGCGCCACCGACGCCGCGACGCGCCGCGCCTTCGAGGCCGACAAGTACTTCGGCCTGCCGCCGGGCGACGTCTTCTTCCTGCGCCAGGGCATGCTGCCGAGCTTCGATTTCGACGGAAAGCTGATCCTCGAGCAGCCCGACCGCATCTTCGAGAACCCGGACGGACACGGCGGATCGCTCACCGCGCTGCTTTCGTCCGGCGCTCTCGACGACATGCGCGAGCGCGGCATCACCACGATCTTCTACTACCAGGTCGACAATCCCCTCGCGATCCTCGGCGACCCGATACTGCTCGGCTTCCATCACGGCGCCGGCGCCCAGGCCTCGTGCAAGTCGCTGCGCAAAGAGACTCCCGAGGAGAAGGTCGGCGTCTTCGCCCGCATCGACGGGCGCATCGGTGTCGTCGAGTACACCGAGATCACCGACGAGCAGCGCAACGCCCGCGGCGCCGACGGCGCGCTCCGTTTCTCCGCCGGCAACACGGCGATCCACGCCTTCGAGGTCGACTTCGTGCGCCACGTCGCCGCCGAGGCCGAGCGCCGGCTGCCGCTCCACGCGTCGGCGAAGAAGATCCGCCAGGTCGACGAACACGGCACGCCGCACGACCCGTCCGAGCCCAACGGCTTCAAGCTCGAGCGCTTCGTCTTCGACGCGCTCTCCGCGGCCGACCGCGTGTGCGTCGTCGAAGCGCCGCGTGACGAGTACTCCCCGGTGAAGAACGCCACCGGCGCCGATTCCCCCGCGACCTCCCGCCGGGCCCTTTCCGACCAGTATCGACGCTGGATCACCGAAGCCGGCCTCTCCCCCCCGGCATCCGACCACTGGATCGAGATCGACGAGTCCCGCATCGGCGGCCCCGACGACCTCCGCACCCTCGGCCTCGAACAGGTCGGGGACGCTCCCGATTCCATCCTCACCCGTCCCGGAGACGACGCATGACGCCCGCGAGGAAGAAGACGACGAAGAAGAAGGCCAGCGCGAAGAAGGCGCCGGCACGGAAGCCCACGCGCAAGAAGGCGTCGGTGAAGAAGAGGCCGAAGAAGAAGGCGTCCGTGAAGAAGAAGAGCGCCAGCAAGACGGCGAAGAAGAAGACCGTCAAGAAGAAAGCTGCGCCGAAGAAGAGCGCCGCGAAGAAGAAGAGCGTCAAGAAGAAGGCTGCGCCGAAAAAGAAGGCCGCGAAGAAGAAGGTCACGACCAGGAAGGCCGCCGCGAAGAAGGCCGCGCCCAAGAAGGCCGCGGCGAAGAAGGCGACGAAGAAGGAAGCACCGGCGAAGCAGACCGCGGCCGAGAAGAAGAAGGCCGGCGCGAAGAAGTCGGCGAAGAACGCGCCGAAGGTCCGCTCGCGCCGCGCGAAGGAGCCCGCGAAGCGCCCCGACCTCCCGCGCCCCACGCCGGTCGAGCGCAGCGTCACCGTCGGCGGCGGCCTCGGCCAGAAGCACGTCTGCTTCGAGTGCTCCGCGAAGTTCTACGACCTCGGCAAGCCCGAGCCGCTCTGCCCGAAGTGCGGCGCCGACCAGCGCGACGCGCCGCGACCGCCCAAGGGTCGCGCGGCGATGCCGCCGCCGCGGACCCCGGATCCGCCCGAGCCGCCCGAGGAGAAGAAGCCGAAGCGAAAGCGCCTGCTCGACGAGGACGAGGAGGAGATCGAGGTCGAGAGTGAGGGCGTCGAGGACGCGCTCAACCTCGGTCTCGGCGTCGTCGACGACGACGACGATGACGACGACGACGAGGAAGAGTCGACCTGACCCATCCTTCGCGTTCGCGCAGCGCGCCGGACGCGGGCCTCAGGGCTGGTAGACGAAGATCCGTCGCAGCAGGAGGCTCGTCCCGTCGCCCCGCGACGCGCGAAGCGACTGCTCCTTCTTCATCTCGCGCACCGACGCTTCGTGCTCGGACATCCGGTAGCCGAGGTCGCGCACGCGCCGACCGCGGCGCTGCGCGCTCTCGAACTCGCTCCATCGCCCGCCCTGCGCGGGCGCGACGTCCGGTGCGCGGTCGGCCGCAGCCCTCGCCGCTTCCAGGCCCGCCAGCTCGCTCTCGGTCGCCTCCAGCAGGAGCTCGAGATCGCGATCGGAGAGCGAGTGGAACGGGCCCACCTGGGCGGCTTCCCGCGTGAGGTTGCGCTGGTAGTTCCAGTAGCCCGCCCCCGCGAACAGGCCGAGCAGCACGAGGAGCAGCAGGAGCTGCTGTGCGAACGTTGCGGATCCTCGGGCCATGCCCGATCCGGTCGGCGGATTCGCCTCGCAGCCTTAGCCCGCGGCCGTCCTAGCCCGGAGCAGTCTGGACGAGCTTCGCCACCTCCTCGGCTGACGGCAGGGCGCCCTGCGCGCCTTCGCCCCGGGACG
>JAHEJV010000261.1 GCA_024638705.1 Deltaproteobacteria bacterium
GCCGGAGGCGGTCGTCACCGCGGGCCCGAGCTCGAGATCGAGGATCGGAAGGGGCGCGGAGTTCACCAACCGGACTTCCGGGAGCGGGATCGGCCCCGCGGAGTCCTCGGCGAGGTTCAACCCGAATCCGGGCGTGCCGACGCCTTCCGCACTCAACGCCGCCGCGGCGAGCTGGGTGCCGCCGATCGCACCCGTGGTGAGTTGGCCTAACAGCACGGGCGGGTCGAGCGCCGTGCATAGCCGGTTGTCGGGCGCGCCGTTGCCGAAGGCCGAGAAGTAGATCGCGTCGTCGCGGACGCCCGCGGGCGAGACGAGCCCGGGGCCCGAGGTGCCGGAACCCGCACCGATCGACGCGCCCGAGAGCGAAAGCGTCTTCGGGTTCGTCGCACCCGCGGGCAGCACGATCGCGCCGTGCAGGTCGGTGACGTCGAAGGCGCCGCACTGGAGTGCGAGATCCCAGGACGGCGAAGCCGGCGTCCCGGTCGTCGTGAGCTGCACTTCGACGGGCTCACACGCGTCGCCCTCACCGTCCGCGTCGACATCGTCCTGTGTCGCGTTCGCCAGATCGATGCAGTTGTCGCACAGATCGCCCACGAGGTCGCCGTCTGCGTCTTCCTGCAACGGATTGTGCACGTTCGGACAGTTGTCGAGCACGTCGTCGAGCCCGTCGTGGTCCGAGTCGATGCGCAGCGCGAGCAGCAGGGCGCCGGAATTGCCGAAGCCCTGGGGCGTTCCGAGCCCGAGGTCGGGAACCTCGTCCCCGTCGAGGTCGGCGAGCACCTGCATCGAGCGACCCGTTGCGAAGTAGTCGTCACCCGGGTCGGAGAAGCCGTGGCCCGAGGTCTCGGTCAGGGCGTAGCTCGCGAGCGCCGTGCCGTCGTTGTCGAGATAGATGGGATAGATCGCCGCGGGTGAACCCGAGCCGTTGGTGGTCTTGGCGACATAGAGCACGCCGCGTCCGCTGCCTCCGGGAGTGGGGTGGAAGGCGAGCCCGCGTCCGAACTGCTCGTTGGTGATGGGCGGGAGGTCTGCATAGCCGACCGTCTGATTGAACCCGCCTTGCGTGCGGCTGATCTTCTGGAGCGACGCCACACTCGCGTTGCCGGTGCCGGACGAATCGAGGAAGAGGATGTAGACGGCGCCGGTGTTGCCCTGGCCGTCGTCGTCGCCGAGCGCACTCGCCGCGACGTCGGGGACGCCGTTCCCGTCGAGATCGCCGACCGCGGCGAGTTGGATGCCGAAGGTGTCGTTGGGTTCGAGCGCCGCCTCGAGCGCGCCGCCGATCGCTTCGCTGATCTTCGTCTCCCAGGCCACCGTGCCGTCGGAAGCCAACCCGAGGATCCAGAACGCGCCGTTGTCGTCGGCGCCCGCTCCGTCGTCGTCGCCATGCGCCCCGACGGCGATCTCCGTCGTGGCGGGGTCGCCGTCGACGTCGCCGAGAACGGCGATCGAGCGCCCGAAGCGATCGCCGGGATCGAGGGGGCCCACCATGCCGCCCATTCCTTCCGAGATGCGCGTTCGCGAAATCTCGTTCCCCGCGCTGTCGATCTTCACCACCCAGAGCGTGCCGGTCTCGAGGTCACAACCCGGCGCACCGATCAACACCTCCGGGATGCCGTCGGCGTCGAGGTCGGCGGCGGCGACGGCGGTGCCGAACAGGCCGGAGCCCTCGGACCAGGTGATCGGGCCGCCGAACCCCACCGGCACGTTGTCGTCGTCGAGGTAGAAGAACCAGACCTTCTCGAGCGTGCCGTTGCAGCCGCTGCCGACGTTCGGGTAGGGCGTCCCGACGGCGAACGCCCGGGTCTGATCGACCTGACCGAGCGATGCGAAGCCCTGTGCCAGGAAGTCGCCGCCGATGGCCCCCGGAAAGTCGAGCACGCCCGTCTCGCGCAGCTCGATGATCTGCTTGATGCTCTGCGCCGATGCGGGGGCAGGGGAGACGCCGAGCCCGAGCAACGCGACCAGCGGCGCAACCCGGGTCCATCGCGCCCGGGCGCGACGCCGCATCGCGAGTACCAAGAGCAGCAGGACGCCACCGAGGCGCGCGACCTGCGCGCTGGGCTCGGGGAGGAAGACCGGCTGGATCAGCACCTCGTCGAGGGCGAGCGCGGCGTCGATCGTCGCGCTTCCGGCGTCGACGCGGACGACGGAGCCCGGCGCTCCGTCCCAGGCGACGGTGAGGTCGCCGAGCTTGATCGGCCCGAGCGGCGCGGACCCGGTGGCGAGCCAGGCGATGCGCAGGTCCTGGGATCCCGGTGCCGGGGTGTTGGTGCGCGCGCCGGCCAGCGCCGGGACGAAGCTCTGGATCGTGAATCCGCCGTCGAGGGCGATCCGCACGTCGAGCGCGCAGGTCTCGTCCCCCTCGCCGACGCCGTCGACGCAGACGTCGCCCGGGTTGGCCGTGGCTGTCGCTCCGGCGTCGAGATAGAGATGCAGGGTCTCCGGAGATCCCGTGATCTCGGGGGTCGGGCAGAAGCGGACGCCGTCGTCGTTCGGCGCGTGGTAGACGGTGGGCACCGCGAGGATCGTTGTGCACGGGCTGAGCGGCATCAAGAAGACGACGCCGGCATCGGTTCCGCCCACGTCGCGGAGATGGCCCGCGGCCAGGATGTCGGTCACGCCGTCGCCGTCGAAGTCGCCTAGCGACGCGACGTCGAATCCGACGCGCGGGGCAAGGGTGACCGACGGGTCGGCGTTCTCCTGGTCGGCGATCCGGATCTCGCTGGTGACGTTGCCGGTGGCGTCGAGGGTCAGCACCCAGAGCGCGCCGCGATCGATCGCCGTCGGATCGGCCAGGTGGTCGCCCACGACGAGGCGATCGGGCGCGATGCCGCTTTCGTCCTCGAGCCAGGCGACGCCGCTTCCGAACTCGTCGTCGGTGAGGTTGCCGCCGAAGCCGCCGCTGCCGTCGGTGATCTCGACGAAAGAGCCGACGACGCAGGCGGCGTTCAGGCCCGTCCCTGCCGGTGCGCTGCACGCCGGGTCGAGGAAGAGGATCCACACGACCCCGTCCGGGCCGCGCTTCATCGCGCCGACGGCGAGGTCGATCTGTCCGTCGTCGTCGCGATCGTCGAGCGCGGTGACGCCGGAGCCGAAGCGGGTGGGCGCGTCGAAGCCGCCCGTGAATCCGCCGTCGTTGTCGCTGAAGCGCGCGTAGCCCTCGATGCCGGTCGCATCCATGCCGGGCGAGGGCGGCGGCGAGAGGTAGAGGACGTAGGCGGCGCCGTTCTCGCTGCCCCCGTCGTCGTCCTTCCAGGCGCCGACGCCCAGTTCCGGCGCGCCGTCTCCGTTCCAGTCGCCGAGATTGGCCAGCGAATTGCCGAACTGGTCGCCGCCGCCGAGCGTGCGGAAGTTCGTCGCGCCCGAGGCGATGGTGAACGCCGATTGCGGGACGCCTGCCCCGTCGAGGTCGATGATCCAGACCCTGCCCGAGTTCGCGGGGGAACCCGCGTTGTACTCGCCGACGGCGATCTCGCGGTTCCCGTCGCCGTCATAGTCGTCGAGCCATGCGATCGACTGGCCGAAGCGCCCGCTGTTCGAAAACGCCAGCACGTCCAGTGGATCGCCCGTCGCGTCGTCGGCGATCTTGTGCAGGATCGCCGGGGGGGCGGTGGGGTCGAGAAGCAGGAGGTAGACGGCGCCGCGATCCGTTCCGCCGTCGTCGTCCAGCCGGGCGCCGATCGCCACGTCCGGCGTGCCGTCCCCATCGAAGTCGCCGATCGAGGCGAGCCCGGCGCCGAACTCGTCGTTCGCCTGAAGTGGCGACCCGGGCAGTGTCGTGTCGTCGATCTGGGTAATGGGAGTGGCGAGATCGCCTTCGAGGGCGAAGAGCGGCGCAGGGGGAAGAGAGCTGAGTGCCGCCGCCGCGAGCGAGGCTGCGAGCGCCGGAATCGGCAGGGAGCGGGCTCGTCTGGTGAGAAGGCGGGACATCCGAGCCCCTTCTGGCGTCCTGGTGCCTCGGATCATCCTACCGGGAACCCGGCGTCCCGATCGTGATCTTTGAAGGATCGCGTTCGGCCAGATTCCGCGATCAGGCGCGACCCGCGCGGGTTTCGAGGGCAGCCGCCGGCAGAGTCGCGAGGAGCCGCCCGCCCGGGGCGGCCTGCCCTGGCCCCGAGACTGCGCGGAACGGTCCCAGAACAGTCTGATCCGACGCGCGAATCGGATCAGCGATCTCGCTACAGGCCGGACTTCCCGCGAAGTGATCCGATTCCGGGGTTCCAGCCGACTCTCCAGGTGTCGGGTCGATCCCGCACGAGGAGGAGCACGATGACCGACTTCGATCGCTGGTTCGGAATGCTGGCGGCGCTGCATCTCGCCGGCGTGATCACGATGGGCACGGTGCTGTGGGTGTGCGGATGAACGAGGTTCCGTCCGTCCGCTACCAGTTCGGTGACTACGAGCTCGACGCCTCCGAGCGCGCCCTGCGCCATCGCGGCCGCGCCTGTCGCGTCCAGCCCAAGGTCTTCGCGCTGATCCACTTCCTGATCCTGCACCGCGCGCGGGTCGTCGCGAAGGAGACGCTCTTTCGTGAGATCTGGCCCGATGCCTACGTCGGCACCGCGTCGTTGACCCGCCTGGTGAAGGAGGCGCGTCGCGCCGTCGGCGACGACGGCCGCGAGCAGCGCGTGATCCAGACGCTGCACGGCTACGGCTACCGCTTCGTCGCGGAGGTCGAGGCGACCGCCGAGAACGGCGACAGCGAGGTGGAGCAGACGATCGACCTCGCGCGCCGTTCGCTCGAGGCCGCGCTCGAGCTGGGCGCCCGCGATCTGCGCGCCCGCGTCCGCGACTATGCGGAAACGTGTCTGTCGGCGGTGCACACGGCGCAGCGGGAGAGCGGGTAGCATGGAGCCGATGGCGCTCCGCGATTGGCCCCGCGACGGCCGAACCTCACTCCTCGCGGCCACGCTCGGGATCGGCCTGGGCGTGTCGTCCGCGGTGTGCGTGGCGCGCTCGCTCGGCTGGCTCGAGGGCCTCGAGCTCCCCGCCTACGACCGCTTCGTGCGCTGGCAGGCCGGGACCGACGCCGAGCCGCGCGTGGCCGTCGTCCGCATCCGCGAAGAGGAGATCGCGGAGTACGGCCATCCGCTTCCCGATGCGCTGCTCGCCCGTGCGCTGCGCACGATCGCGGAGGCCGGTCCGAGCGCGATCGGCGTCGACCTCTATCGCGAAGCCCCGAGACCCGGCGAACCCCTGGACGACTATCGGGATCTCGCGGCGACGTTCGCGAACGACGATCGGCTCTTCCTGATCGAGAAGCTTCCCCAGCCCGGCGATCCCGGCGTCCCCGCTCCCGACTTCGCGCGCGAGGTCGGTCAGGTCGGGTTCAGCGACGTGGTGATCGATCCCGACGGCGTCGTGCGCCGCGGTCTGTTGATGCTCTGGGATGAGGAGGACCGTCCCTCACTCTCGCTCTCATTGCTGCTCGCCCTGCGCGCGCTGCGCGAGCACGGACTCACGCTCGGTCCGGATCCGGAGCGCGAGGAATTCGTGTCGCTCGGCGGTACGACGATCGAGCCGCTCACCGGAACGACGGGCGACTACGCGAATGCGGATGCCGGCGGCTATCAGTTCCTGCTCGACCTCACCGCGGGCGCATCGCTCCCCAGTCATGCGCTCGAGGACGTGCTGACCGGCGCGGTGCCGGCGGAGGCCTTCCGCGACCGCGTCGTCCTGATCGGCACGACCTCGAACAGCGTGAAGGACGACTTCGTCACTGCGGCGAGCGGCGGCGCGCTCGTCCACGGGGTTGCGCTACACGCGGAGGCCGTCGATCAACTGCTGCGCATCGCGCGCGACGGCGATGCGCCGCGACGCGCGTGGAGCAATGCCGCCGAGTGGACCTGGATCTTCGCCTGGGGCCTCGCGGGCGGCGTCCTCGCCCTCGCCATTCCGCACCCGCTCGCGCTCGCTCTGGGCGCGCTCTGTGCCGTGGGGGCATTGCTCGCGCTCGCCGCAGCGAGCTTCGCCGGCGGCGTGTGGATCCCGTGGGTGTCGCCGGGCATCGCGTCGCTCGCCACGAGCGGGTGGGTGCTCGCCGAGCGCGGCCGACGCGAACGCGCCGAGCGCCGCGCCGTGATGGATCTCTTCGGGCGTTATGTGTCGCGCACCGTCGCCGACGAGCTGTGGCGCCGACGCGCCGAGTTCATGGACGGGGGCCGTCCGGTGCCGCAGCGCCTGGTGATCACCGCGATGCTCACCGACCTCAAGGGCTACACCCAGGCCGCGGAGTCGCTCGACGCCGTCGCGTTGATGGACTGGGTGAACGGGTACATGGACGCGATGACGCGCGTGATCGAAGCGCATGGCGGCGTCGTCGACGACTACACCGGTGATGGCATCAAGGCGAACTTCGGCGTGCCGATCGCGTCGGCCCGGCCGCAGCAGATCGCGCAGGATGCGCGCGCCGCGGTCCGCTGTGCGCTCGAGATGGGCGAGACCCTCGAGGACCTCGCCCGGACGTGGAAGGAGCGAGGGCTGCCGGTCGCGCCGATGCGGATCGGTCTCTTCACCGGGGAGGCGGTCGGCGGAAGTCTCGGGAGCGCCGATCGGATGAAGTACACGACCGTCGG
>JAHEJV010000262.1 GCA_024638705.1 Deltaproteobacteria bacterium
AGCGGCGGTCCGAAACGCGCGTGGCCGTCGGCTTCGAAGTGTCGTACCGCACCGGAATGCTGACGCGCCGGGGGACGCTGGTCGACCTCTCCGCTCGCGGCTGCCGACTCCTCACACGTCACCGCATCGACCGCGGCAAGCGCATCAAGGTGATGATTCCCGAAGCCCTCGACGCGAGCGAACCGACCACGGTGATGGGTCGCGTCGTCCGCGTCGAAGGTGAAAAGGAAGACGGGGAAGACGTGTTCCGTCTCGGCATCCATTTCGAGACCGCGAGCGACGAGACCTGCGAAATGCTCGGTCATCTGATCGAGGATCTGGCGCGCGGCCCGGCGACGCTGCGGCCCGGTGCCGATCGCGTTTCGCGTCCGGCGGACGTGGCCGAAGGAGATTCCCGCGGCGGCGCGGAGGCCGCGTCCTCCGCCGAGAGCGACCGCGAGCGGGAGCGCGACGAACGCCGCGCTGCGCGACGCGCCCGCTACGGCCAGACGATTCCGGCGTTCGGCAACCGCGCACTGAGCGTGCTCGTCGGGCGCGATCTCTCCGTCGGCGGCATGCGCGTGCAGCGCGAGGCCGAGATCGAGATCGGCGACCGGCTGCATCTCGCCATCTACGCCGAAGCGCGCGAAGAACCGCTGCTGATCTGGGGCACCGTCGATCGCGACGACGGCGACGAGTGTCTCTTCGTGCTCTTCGACGCGGTCGACGCCGAGACCGCGCAGTGCCTCGAGCGTCTCGTCGCGGACCTCCCGACGATCGAGTCGCTGCACGACAGCGAAGCCGCGGCGATGGGCACGGTCCTGAGCGAGATCGTCGAGGCGCCGGCGGGCGAAGAATCCGCCCGGGCCTGAGCGTCCCGCCCGGAAATCGCGCCTCGCTCGAGACGCGCGCGCCCGCGGCGTCGCGGTTCGCTAGCTTTCGCGGCCTTCGGAGGAACCTCGATGGCACGCAGCAAGAACAAGCAGAAGATCAAGCGCCAGTTGCGCAAGCAGCGCCTCAAGCGACGCGCGAAGCGGCGCAAGAAGGCGGCCGCCGAGAACGGCTGATCGCCGACCCCGGCTACTGGCCGTCGAACGTCTCGAAGACCGCCACGTCGGGCGGCGACGCGAGGCAGTCCATCAGCGCCGGGAGCGCTTCGGCGAAGTGGGCCGCGTTCGCGTGGTCCATCAGCGCCTGCTCGTCGCGATAGCGCTCGAGAACGAGGAAGCGCGTCGGCTCGTGCTTCGAGCGGACCGGCTCGTAGCGCACGCACCCCGCTTCCTCGCGCCGAACGACGGCGGCGAAAGCGGTGAGCGCGGTCATCAGCGCCTTCTCCTCGCCCGGCTTGGCGTGGAGGGTCGTCGTCACGGCAATCTGCCCGTCGTCTCCGGCCGCTGCGCTCATACCCGCGGGGATCGTAGCAGCCCGATCGACCCGGGCGAGCCCGAGGACCGGGGGTGTGGACCCGTCGCCGGCCCGCTTCTCTGCGGACGACCTCCCGGAGAGCGAAGGCCCGAACAAGAGCAAAGGCCCGAAACCGTCGCCGGCTCCGGGCCTCCCTGGGAAGGGGATATTTTGCTGTCTATCTGGGATGTGGGCTCGAGCCACGCTCGCGTGTCACGAAAAGTTTCGAGAAATGCTCACGGCCGTGCCTTTCCCGATCGGGTGGGGTCGACTCGCGCCATTTTCGTAGCCGGCGCCGGCCGTCCGAAGCGCTCCGCCTTCGCGACGTCGCAGCGGCCCTTTTCGCAGAAGATCCGCTGGAGTACGTCGGCGGCGATCTGCGACGACGTGCGCCAGTAGAGCGGGCCGTTCACCACGACCGTCGCGATCGCGATCTGCGGATTCTCGGCCGGCGCGACGCCGATGAACCACTCGTAGCGGCCGTCGGGGTCCTTTCCGGAAAGGCTGCCCGTCTTCCCGGCGACGCGGATGTCGCCGAGCAGGGGCCGCCCGTTCCGCTTGCGGAACGCGCGACGCGCGGTGCCGCTGCGGGTGGTGTCGACGAGCATCGTCCGCAGCTCGGAGGTGAGCTCCTGGGAGATCACCTCGCGACGGGGCGCCTCGGGAGGCAGCGCCAGCTCGCGACCGTCCGGACTCCACACGCGCTCGATCCAGCGCGGCGCCACCAGCTCGCCGTGGACGAGCGACGCCGCGAGCTGCGCCGCATGCAGGGGCGTGATCCGGCAGCCCGAGAGGCCGCAGCCGAGGCGACCGACGTCGTAGCGGTCCTCGCCCGGATCGGCCTCGCCGGGGGCGTGCGCCGGCGCCGGCGCGTTCAGCCACCCGAAGCGGCCGATCGCCTCGATCAGCGGTGCGACCCCCACGGCGTGGACGGCGAGCTGGGCGAAGCACTGGTTGTTCGACGTGGCGAGCGCCTTGCGGAGCGTCACCTCGTTGCCGCGATCCGGCGGGTCGAGGCGTGACTTCGTGAGACGGTAGGGGCTGCCGCGATAGCGACACGGCAGTCGCGCCGTCTCCGGCGCGCGGTCGAGCGCGGCGGCGGCGGTGATCACCTTCACGAGCGACGCCGCGGGATAGCTCCGCGTCGGCGGGAAGCGCTTCGCGTCCGTCGAGGCGTAGGCGAGCACGTGGCCGTTGTTCGGATCCATCACGATCACGTTGCCGAGATCGACGCGACCGTTCTTCAGCGTGCGGAACACCTGACGCATCAGGTCGGCGTCGAGCGTGTACTCGACGGTGAACTCCTGTCCCGTCGGCGCGGGGATCTTCTCGAAGAGGCGACCCGGCGACATCCCGACCGGCTCGCCGGGCGACTCGCCCGTCACGGGCAGGTCGAGCGCGGCGCGGGTGATCGGAGGGCGCTCGAGCAGGAATTCCGGCGCGCGCGTCGGACCGTTCTCGTCCTCCGTCGCGCCGAGCAAGGGCGACGCCGCGGACACGGGCGGCGGGCCCTCGCCGGACCCGACCGCCGAGATCGGCCCCACCAACCAGATGAAGGCCGCGAAGCCGATTGCGCTGATGCTGGCGACCGTCGCGCGACCGCGCGAGGTCAAGCGCCGCCGGCGGCGCGTCCGCTGATCGCGCAGCCAGCGCGGCTCTCCCGCCGCGCAATGCGAAGTGGGCACGCGTTCCCCGGTCGGCCCGGCGCCACGGCGCACAAGATTCGATCGTCCTCGGTCGCGAGACGTCGCCTCGCGCCGGGAGCTTCCCCCGATCATCGCTTTCGAACTTCCTTCCGCTTGTCGGCTTCTCGAGTCGCGCTCCAGCTCGGGGGGCTGCCGGCGCGACTCCGTGTCCTGGCTACAGGGCGACCACGCCCTGCACCTCTGGGACCTCGTCCCGCAGGCGCGCCTCGATCCCGTGTTTCAACGTCGCCGTCGAACTCGGGCAACCGCTGCACGATCCCTGCATGTAGAGCTCCACGATCCCGTCGCGGAAGCCCGCAAACACGATGTCGCCGCCGTCCATCGCGACGGCGGGCCGAACCTCCTCTTCAAGGATTCGGAGGATCCGGCCCACGACTTCACCCTCTTCGCTCTGCTCCGGCGCCACCCAATCCGGGCCGAGGGCGCTCCCGCCTTCTGCGAGGCAGCCTTTCACGGAGTCGACTACGGCCTGGGCGATGTCGGTCCACTCGACGTCGTCCCGCTTGGTGACGGTGACGAAGTTCGAGGCGAAGAAGACGCCGACCACGCCGTCGATCGCGAAGAGCCGGGCGGCGAGCGGGGACACGGAGGCGTCGGGCGCCGTTTCGAAGAAGGCGCTGGCCGATCCGTCGACGATCGCACTCCCCAGCACCCACTTGATGCTGTTGGGATTGGGCGTGCGTTCGGCGTGCATGCGGAAGCCGAGGTCCATCGAAGCCTCCGGGGGTGGGGGCAGGTTAAGACGCCCGGGCGGCGACGCCAAGAGGGCGCGGCGAAACAACCCGTGCGACTACGCCGATTTACGACTCCGCCGCGACGTCTTGCCGCGCGACCCGCGCGGACGCGGGAGGTGGGCGAGGCCGCGGCGCATCTGGTCGAAGGCGTCGTGGATGTCGGAGTGGAGCTCGTCCTCGCGTGTCGCGCGGGCGATGCGCGCGAGCGGCAGCGGGCGACCGAGTGCACGCGCGAGCGGCCCGCGATCGGCGAGCAGGCGCTTCGCGTCGAGCCCGCGCCAGCCGGCCTCGTCATCGACGTCGGGCAACGCGCCGGCGAGCGCCGTCGCCACGCGGTGGTCGCCCGTCGGCAGCGAGAGGGCCCGGTGGATCGCCGCGGGGACGAGCAGGTAGCTCTCGATGTGGCGTCGGCCCCAGGTGAAGAACTCGAGCCCCGTTTCGCTCTCGGGCGGGGCGGGATCTTCGGCGTCGCGGTCGAGGACGCAGAATCCGCGCGCGGTGCCGCGCCGGGCGCGGAAGTGCTCGAGGGCGCGCGCCGGGCGGCGGCCGCCGAGGATCACGGTGCCCGCCAGCAGCGCCGACGCGCGGTCGGGGATCAGGCGGTTCGCCCAGGCGCGCAGGATGCTGCGATCGCGCGGGCCCTCCACGTAGAGGATGAACGAGTTCGGCTCCTCGGACTCTCGGTCCGGGCGGCGAGCGGGTGCTTGGGTCGGCACAGCGGGCGAACTCCCGGAGGTCGGCACGGACCGGCGAGCGTCGCGGCGGGAGGATGCGCGAAACGAGCCGGGTGGAGGCAGTGTAACCGCAATCCTCAGGCGGGCCGGGTCTCCGCCCCGGATTCCCGTGCGTCGAGCGTGGCGAGCACCTCGACGTGGGGCGTCTGGGGGAAGAGGTCGAAGGCCTCGACGGCGCCGAGCGCGTAGCCGGCCCCGGAGAGGATCCCGAGGTCGCGGGCGAGCGTGGCCGGATCGCAGGAGAGGTAGACGATGCGGCGCGGCTGCATGGCGAGGATCTGGGTGCACACCTCGGGCGCGAGCCCCGCGCGCGGGGGGTCGAGGACGAGCGCGTCGGGGCGGAACATCGTCGGGTCCTCGCGGGCGAGCGCCGCTTCGACCGACTCACCCACGACTTCCACGCCCGCCACCTTCTCGGTGGCCACGTTGTGGCGCAGATCGTCCACGGCTTCCGGCTGGCCCTCGATCGCGACGACGCGCTCGAAGTGGCGCGAGAGCGGCAGGGTGAAGAAGCCGCCGCCGGCATAGAGCTCGAGGGCGAGCGCGCCCGAGCCCGCGGCGCGCGTCACCGCCGCGACGAGCGCCTCGTGGAGATCGGCGTGCGCCTGGTAGAAGACGCCCGGCGAGATGCGCAGCGAGAAGCCGGCGACGTCGATCTCGACGGCATCGCCGGCGCCGCCGATCGGGTGCGCCGACACGCCTTCGTCGCCGCCCGCGATCTCCCACTCGCCGTCGGGCGGCGGGTCGTCGCGTAGACCGCGCAGCGCGACTTCGAGCCGCGGGGCGAGCACGGGGCACGCGTCGACGGCGCAGAGCTGGTGGCTCCCGCGGCGGCGATACCCGACGCGGCCTTTCTTCACGAGCAGCCGCGCGCGCGCGCGATAGGCCCAGGGCGTGGGCGACGGATGGAAGGCGACGTCGGCGGGGGCGAGATGTCCGAGCCGGCGCAGGGCGTCCTCGACGATGCGCCGCTTCGCCTCGCACTGCGCTTCGTAGTCGACGTGCTGCCAAGCGCAGCCGCCGCAATCCCCGAATGCGGCGCAGCGCGGCTCGACCCGCGAAGGCCCCGGTTCGAGCACCTCCTCCACCTCGGCGCGCGCGAAGCGCTTCGACAGCGAGACGATGCGCGCGCGGAGGCGGTCGCCCGGCGCTGCGAGCGGGACGAATACGACGCGACCGTCGGGCAGGCGTCCGACGCCGTCGCCGCCGGCCGCGAGCGCGTCGATGCGCAGCTCGACGCTCTCACCGCGTGCGGGGGTGGGGGCGTCGCTCTGGGGAGTGGGGTCCATGCCGGCCGGACTGTATCGGTATCCTGCCCGCGTGCCCGGTCACCCCGTCTCTCCCCGCGCGTGGCGCGTCGCGATCGGCGTCTGCGCGGCGGCGTCCGCCGCGCTCTGCCTCGTCGCGACGGAGATCGGGGCCGAGACGGTGCTCCGGGTGGGGGCCGCATCGAGCCTGCGCGAAGTGGCCGAGGCCAGCGCGCGCGACTTCGAGGCCGTCCATCCAGCGGTCTCGGTCGCGATCTCCACCGGCGCTTCGAGCGTGCTCGCGGCGCAGCTGCGCGCCGGCGCACCGCTCGACCTGCTGCTCAGCGCCGACGCCGAGCTCGAGCACGCGCTGCACGACGCGGGCTTTGTCGGCGCGCCGCGACCCTTCGCGCGCAACCGCCTCGTCGTCGTCGCGCGGGCGGGCGTCGGGCGCTTCGCGGACGCCAGCGATCTCGCCCGCCCCGAGGTCGGTCGCGTCGCGGTACCGCACGCCGCCGTTCCCGCCGGACGTTATGCGCGGCGCTGGCTCGCCGACCGCGGCCTGCTCGACCGGCTCGCCGACCGCCTCGTCGCGACCGAGCACGCCCGCGCGACCCTGATCGCCGTCGACGCGGGCCACGTCGACGCCGCGATCGTCTACGCCACCGACGCGCGGCTCGCGCGCGGCGCCCGGGTCGTCTGGAAGATCCCGGACGCGGAACAACCCGACATCCGTTATGCGGCGGCCGTCGCGAGCTCGACG
>JAHEJV010000263.1 GCA_024638705.1 Deltaproteobacteria bacterium
CCGGTGCTGCGACCGATGCCGGCCGACCTCACGAAGATCGCCGAGCGGCGCGGTGGCACCTTCCCAGCCGGCGAGATCGCGCGCACGATCGACGGGCGTTTCGCGATCGCAGCCCACGGCAAGCGCGCGATGCCGGTCTGGGGCGAACGCTTCGGAGGCGACATCCCCGAGTCGGACGTCGGCGAGTCGATCGCGCGCGGTCGCATCGTGACGCTGGTCGAGTACCTGAAGTCGATCCAGCATCCGCCGCTCGCGCCGCCCCCGCCCGAGGACGAGGACGAGCGCTGATCGGGGCTCAGTCCTCCGACCCGTCCTTCACCGTCAGAACGGGGCATTTCGCGAAGCGGATCGTCCGCTCCGCCACACTTCCGAGCATCACGTGCTTGAGACCGCGGTTGCCGCGCGTTCCCATCACGATGAGGTCGGCGCCGACCTCATCGGCGATCTCCGTGATCGCCTCGACGGGCGGGCTCCCGACGACGTGCTGACGCGCGGCGACGCCTTCGCTGTGCACCTTCTCCAGCCAGGACGACACGCGCTCGATGGCCGCCTTGCGCAGGTCGGCGTGGAGTGTCTCGGGATAGCCGACCCCGTAGAGCGTCACGATCGGCGTGACCTCGTAGGAATGGACCAGCTCGATCTCGGCGCCGAAGGTCTTCGCGAAACCGATCGCCGTGTCGAGCGCGCGCGCCGAGTGCTCCGAGAAGTCGATGGGGACGAGAATCTTGCGGATCGTC
The DNA here is from genome assembly GCA_024638705.1 of Deltaproteobacteria bacterium. Lineage (GTDB taxonomy): Bacteria > Myxococcota_A > UBA9160 > UBA9160 > SMWR01 > JAHEJV01. The sequence continues at coordinate 738 of JAHEJV010000263.1, forward strand.
TGCATGGTGGTTTCCTCCGATCCGGCTCTCTACAGCACGGACCGTGCCGGTACGGGGCCGCGCGCGTCGCGCCCGGGCCGGATCGGGGCGCGGCGATGTGGCGATGAGCCACGCCGTGGGTCTCCGTGACCCAGTCGACAGGCCGATCCCCGACGCTGCGGGCGGTGACACAAGGCCCTCTTCTTGCAGTTCCAAGCACCGACGCTCCGGGGGACCCCTCCGGGCGATCCGAGGGGGGAAGAGAGATGAAGAGCCGGACCCTTTGTTGTCTGCTCGCTGCCGTCAGCGTGATCGCGACCGCAGGTGCAGTCCGCGCCGAGGAGCCCGACGCCGAACAAACGCGCCGGATCATGCGCGAGGTGTTCGGCGCGATCCAACGCCTGCTGCCGGCGAGCCTCGACGCCGATCGCTTCGCCGATCCTGCGCTCGAGCCCGAGCTGCGCGCCGCGCTCGAGACTCTCTCGCAGCACTCCGGCCGACTCGCCGCGCACGGCACGCGCGGCGACCAGAGCTTCGCCTTCCTGTCCCGCTCGCTGGCGCGCGACGCTGCGGACATCCAGCGACGCTTCGCCGCCGGGCGCACCGAAGAGGCGCGCTTCCTCCTGCACCAGATCACCGAGGACTGCATCGCCTGTCACTCGCGCCTGCCCGACGCCGACGACGCCCCGCTCTCCTCGGCGTTCATGGACGACGAGGCGTTCGCGGCGCTGCCGCTTCCCGAGCGGGCGCGCTTCGCGGTGGCGACCCGTCAGTTCGAACGCGCTCTCGTCGCCTACGAGGAGATCTTCGCGTCGCCCGCGTTCGACGCCGGCTCGATCGAGCTGCTCGGCGAGCTCGACGACTACCTCGAGATCTGCCTGCGCGTGAAGCGCGACTTCGAGCGTCCCGCGCGCACCTTCGAGACCTTCATCGCGAGGGACGACATCCGCCCGATGCTCGCCGACGAGCTCCGCGTCTGGATCGCCGACCTGCGCGCGCTCGGCGCGCGCGACCCGATCGAGGGTCTCGCGCCCGCCCGCGAGCTCGTCCGCGAGGCGGAGGAGGCGAGCCCGATCCGTGAGCGACGCGAGAAGCACGTCCGCTATCACGCGGCGTCGGCGGCGCTCCACCGCCATCTCGCGTCACTCCCCGCCGGCGATCGCCGCGCCGCCGAGGTCTACTACTGGCTCGGCGTGATCGAGTCGCGCGTCGGTCGTTCGTTCTGGCTCTCCGAGACCGAGCCGTTCCTCGAAGCCGCGATCCGGCTCGATCCCGCCTCGCCGCTCGCCCTCGAGTCCTACGCCCTGCTCGAGGAGTTCGTCGTCGCCGGCTACACGGGGTCGTCCGGGGAGCACGTCCCTCCCGACGTCCAGGCGTGGCTCGCGGAGCTGCAAAGCCTGATCCTGCACGCCTCGGGCGAGGACACCGACTAGACGAGCGCAACCCCGACGCGCGCGGGCGACCTCAGGCGAACGCGGGCTTCGGGTGGCGGATCAGCTGCATGAACTCGGACCGCGTCTTCGGGTCGGACTCGAACTCGCCGCGCATCGAACTCGTGACGGCCGAAGCGTTCTGCTGCGCCACGCCGCGCATCATCATGCACAGATGGATCGCCTCGCCGACGACCGCGACGCCGCGCGGCTCGAGCACCTCGACGAGCGTGTCGGCGATCTGGGTGGTGAGACGCTCCTGCACCTGGAGGCGCCGGGCGAGCATTTCGACCAGGCGCGGGATCTTCGACAGGCCGACCACCTTGCCGTTGGGCACGTAGGCGACGTGGACGCGTCCGAAGAAGGGCAGCATGTGGTGCTCGCACAGGCTGTAGAAGTCGATGTCCTTCACGATCACCATCTCGTCGTAGGTGACGTCGAAGAGCGCGTTGTTCAGGATCTCGCGCGGCTCCTGTCCATAGCCGGACGTGAGGTATCGCATCGCCTTCGCGACGCGCCGGGGCGTCCGCTCGAGCCCGTCTCGGCCCGGGTCCTCGCCCAGCTCCTTGAGCATCGTGGTGATCAGGGGCTCGATCGGATCGTCGTGTGCGTCGCTCATGGCTCTCTCGTCGCAAGGGGGTGCGGGCGCCGATGCACCGTAGCAACTCGATGCGGATCGCCAGAATGACGGCCGTGCGGCTCGCCGCGCGCTCGACTACGGACGCGGGCTCGACGATTCCGCGATCCGTGACGGCGCGCGTCGACGCGGCTTCGCCGCGTCGGCTCGGGGTCAATATCGACGGATCAGCCCGCGCACGACGCCGCGCACCTCGACGTCGTTCGCGGGCAGATCGATCGGACCCATCGTCGGGTTGGCGGGCTGGAGGCGCACCTGGGCGCCTCGGCGGTAGAGCTTCTTGAGCGTGGCGTCCTCGCCGCGCACCAGTGCGACGACGGTCTCGCCGTCGCGCGCTTCGGGACGCGACTCGACGACGACGATGTCGCCGTCCCGGATCTGCTCGTCGATCATCGAATCGCCGCGCACGCGGAGGGCGAAGCAATCGCGTCCGGCGGGCACCATCGCGGCAGGCACCTCGAGGCGCTCTTCCACTTCGATCGCCTCGATCGGCAGTCCGGCGGCGACCGTGCCGAGCAGCGGGAGCGCGACGGAGGAGGACGCCTCCTCCTCGACGGGCTCGACCGAACGCGAGCGGTTCCACGCCTTGCGCAGGTAGCCCTTCTCGACGAGGTGCTGCACGTGTTTGTGCACGGTGGCCACCGACGAGAGGCCGAAGCCCGCGCCGATCTCTTCGAGACTCGGCGAGTAGCCGTTCTCCTTCACGAAATCGCGGATGAAGTCGTAGATCTCGCGCTGCCGTCGGGTGAGTGCCACGGGCGAATCATCACGAAATTGCAGCGAAAGTCAAGCGGTCACGAGCTTGCGGTCGGGCCGGCTCCGGTAGAAGTGGCGCAGCTCGTGGAGCAGACCGGGCAGATCGCCGCGACGCGGATAGCGGCTCTCGAGGCGGCGGCAGTAGCGGTAGGCGGCGGTGTGGGCGGTGCGGTAGCGGCCGCGGACGCCGCGCGGGACGCCGGGCAGCCAGCGCAGCTGACGGAAGTGGCGCAGCGGATCGCGGTGGCGCGCCGTCCGCGCGACGGCGTAGCGATCGACGTCGGCCTGGAACTCGAGTGCGAGCCGCGAGACCGGACGCTCCTGGGCGGCGTGCCAGACGACGGCCACCCAGTGCGACGTCTCCTCGAGGATCGCAGCCGGGTCGGACGCGTCGCGCGGATCGAAGTAGAGGCCGAGCCAGAGCGTGCCCTCCTCCTCGACGGCGAGCAGACCCGTGCGCGGGAGACCCTTGCGCTGAGCGCGCGCCTGGTCGGGCTCGAGCAGGAAATCCGAGGCCCACAGCGGCACTTCGAGGCGGTAGATCTCCGCCAGGCGCCGCTGCGCGGCGGCGACGCGCCTCGCCAAACGGGCTCGTCCGGGATCCATCTCCTCCCTCCTGCGTTTCGAGGGCACCGACAGCATGGCTCATCGTCCGGACCGGGGCGTGGCCGGAGAAAATCGCGACTTTCCCGGGGAGGCACGCTTGTCAGGGGGAGCCCCGTGGCTACATTGCGGCTCCGTTTTGGCACTCGCGCGGTGCGAGTGCCAGAAAGCGGCGCGACCGGCACCCCCCGGTCGCACGGTTCATCCACCCCACCGGATCCCTGCGCCGTCAGGTTTCCGTGAAGGAGAATTTCCCCATGAAGATCCGACCGTTGCAGGATCGGATCCTCGTCAAGCGCATCGACGAGGAAGAGACGACGAAGGGCGGAATCATCATCCCCGATTCCGCGAAAGAGAAGCCGAGCGAGGGCAAGGTGATTGCCGTCGGCAAGGGGAAGATCAGCGAGGACGGGAAGGTCCACCCCCTGGACGTCAAGAAGGGCGACCGCGTGCTGTTCAGCAAGTACGCCGGCACCGAGGTCCAGGTCGAGGGCGACGAACACATCATCATCCGCGAGGACGACGTCCTCGGGGTCGTGGAGTAGTCAATGGCGAAAGAAATCAAGTTCGATCAGGAGGCGCGCTCGAAGATTCTCTCGGGCGTCGATCAGCTGGCCAATGCCGTGCGCGTGACGCTCGGACCGAAGGGCCGCAACGTGGTCATCGAGAAGAGCTTCGGCTCGCCGACCGTCACCAAGGACGGCGTCACCGTCGCGAAGGAAGTCGAGCTCGAAGACCGCTTCGAGAACATGGGCGCGCAGATGGTGAAGGAGGTCGCTTCGAAGACCTCCGACGTCGCCGGCGACGGCACCACCACGGCGACCGTGCTCGCCCAGGCGATCTTCCGCGAGGGCAGCAAGCTCGTGGTCGCCGGCATGAATCCGATGGACCTGAAGCGCGGCATCGACGCCGCCGTCGCGTCGATCACCGAGGAGCTGCACAAGCTCAGCAAGCCCACGCGCGACCAGGCGGAGATCGCCCAGGTCGGCACGATCTCGGCGAACAGCGACGCGACGATCGGAGAGATCCTCTCCGAGGCGATGCAGAAGGTCGGCAAGGAAGGCGTGATCACGGTCGAAGAGGCGAAGTCGATGGAGACCGTCCTCGACGTCGTCGAGGGCATGCAGTTCGACCGCGGCTACCTCTCGCCCTACTTCGTGACGGATCCGGAGCGGATGGAGGCCACGCTCGACGAGCCGATGATCCTCCTCCACGAGAAGAAGATCTCGAACATGAAGGACCTGCTGCCCCTGCTCGAGCAGGTGGCGCGCCAGGGCAAGCCGCTGCTGATCGTGGCCGAGGACATCGAGGGCGAGGCGCTCGCCACGCTCGTGGTCAACAAGATCCGCGGCACGCTCAACGTGTCGGCGGTGAAGGCCCCCGGCTTCGGCGACCGCCGCAAGGCGATGCTCCAGGACATGGCCATCCTCACCGGCGGCCAGGTCATCGCCGAAGAGCTCGGCCTCAAGCTCGAGAACGTGACCCTCAAGGACCTCGGCAAGGCGAAGCGCGTGGTGATCGACAAGGACAACACCACGATCATCGACGGCGCCGGCAAGAAGAGCGACATCGAGGGCCGCTGCAACGAGATCCGCAACCAGGTCGAGGACACCACGTCCGACTACGATCGCGAGAAGCTCCAGGAGCGCCTCGCGAAGCTGGTCGGCGGTGTGGCCGTCGTGAAGGTCGGTGCGGCCACCGAAACCGAGATGAAGGAGAAGAAGGCCCGCGTCGAGGACGCCCTGCACGCCACGCGCGCGGCCGTCGAGGAGGGGATCGTCCCCGGCGGTGGCGTCGCGCTGCTGCGCTGCCAGAGGGCGCTCGACGGCATCGGCGAGAACGAAGAGCAGAAGGCGGGTGTGAACATCGTCCGCAAGGCCATCGAAGCCCCGCTGCGCCGCATCGCGGAGAACGCGGGCATCGACGGCTCGATCGTCGTGGACAAGGTGCTGCAGGCGAAGGGGTCGAACGGCTTCAACGCACTCACCGAGGTCTACGAGGATCTGCTCAAGGCCGGCGTGATCGACCCGACCAAGGTCGTGCGCACCGCGCTGCAGAACGCGGCCAGCGTGGCGAGCCTGCTCCTCACCACCGAGGCGCTGATCGCCGAGAAGCCCGAGGAGAACTCGGGCGGCGGCGGCGGCGGCATGCCGGGCGGAATGCCCGGCGGCATGCCGGGGATGATGTAGTCCCCGTCCGCGGCTGAAACGAGAAGGGCCCCGAGGCAGCGCTGCCTCGGGGCCCTTTTGCTTCTGGCGCCTCTTGAGCGTATGCGACTTGCGGGCTCCGGGAGCCTGCGGCGATCGTTCACCGATCGCGCGGGGGCTCGACGAATCCCGGGGCTCTGCCGTTTCGACGGCGGAGGCACCCTTTCGACTTCGCCGCGCTCAACAGACGCCCTACGGGCGTCCGCGCCGTCGCG
>JAHEJV010000264.1 GCA_024638705.1 Deltaproteobacteria bacterium
CCGCGCACGACCACGATCGACGTGTCGCCGATCTCGTAGACGGAGTAGTCGCCGGGGCCGGCGACGACCTCCTCGCGGCACGCCATCTGCCAGACGCGGCCCCAGACCTTCTCCATCTCGAGGTCGTGGAACTCCTGCGAGACGTAGCGCTCGATCGGCACGCGCACGACGGGCAGCTCGCGCGCCGACCGCCAGCGCAGCACCTCGGGGACCTCGCGAGAGTCGCGGTCGAGGATCTGCTGGTAGCTGTCGCCCGGCGAGAGCGCGAACGCCTCGGGCTCGGCTTTGGGGAGCGCGTCGTGGGGTCCGGACATCCGATCTCCGCCTAATACGCCACGCGCTTCGTGAACCCGCCGTCGGTCACGAGGTTGGCGCCGGTGATCAGGCTCGCCGCCGGGCTCGCGAGGAAGACGACGGCGCGCGCCACCTCCTCGGGTGTGCCCATGCGACCGATCGCGCACTGCGCGAGCGCCCCTTCGTACACCTTCGGCGCCGCCTGCTTGATCATCTCCCAGTTGCCGCCCTCGAAGTAGATCGGGCCGGGCGACACGACGTTCACCCGCACGCCCTTCCGCGCCAGCGCCTGGGAGAGGTCGCTCGCGTGGGCGATCACGGCCGCCTTCATCGCGTTGTAGCCCTGGGGCACGCCGAGATACTCGAGCGCGGCGGTCGAGCTGATGAATACGATGCTCGCGCTCTCGCTCTCGACCAGGAACGGGAGCGACGCCTCCACGCCGCGCACGCCGCTCATCACGTCCACTTCGAAGCCGGCGCGCCACGCTTCCTCGCCGGGCCCGGAGCCGCCGCTGGCGTTGCTGACGAAGATGTCGAGCCCGCCGAGCTCGCCCGCCGCGTCTTCGACGAACGACTTGAGCGCATCGGCGGCGGCCACGTCGAAGGCGCGCGTGAAGACCCGGGCGCCGCGCGTCTCGAGATCCTTGCGGGCCGTTTCGAGGCCTTCTTCGCCGCGGGCGCAGAGCGCGATGTCGCACCCGGCGTCGGCGAAGGCCTGCGCCGTGGCGAGGCCGATTCCGCGGCTCGCCGCGGTGATGAGCACCTTCTTTCCTGAAAGACCCAGATCCATTTCGTCACTCCTTCCACGGCTCAGCGAGCCGCTACCGATTCTCGAGGCGGCGAGGTTCGGGACGGCGACGCCCCGGTTGGGGTTCGCACCGGTCGCGCCGGCCATCGATCGCGGGCGCATCTCGGGCGCGCAGATGATCCCGGTCATGTGGGGATCGGCGTCTCGCAGCGCTCCCCGAACCCAGACGCCCTTGCGCGTGAAGACGCCCGACCGTCCATCCGGGGTCTCGACCAGCACGGTGTCGTCGTCACGGCGCGTGTATGTGTCGCCCGTCAGGGGATGTCGCAGCTTCATCGCGTTTCCGGTGGCGGCGCCGGATGCATCGCGCATTCCGCCGTCCCGATGAGTCAATATAACAGGTTCAAGCCACTGGGCCGGCCCCTCAGATCGGCCCCTCCGCGCCGAAAACACGCTTCGCGCGACGGTCGTGCGATTGTTCGCGCGACGAGGGCTGGGCTAGCGTGGCTTCTGGTTGCATCGCAGGAGCCCTCCGTTTGAGCAAGCGAACGCTCCACATGAACCGCCGCCGCGAGCGGATCCTCGACGCGGCGCGCGACCTGATCAGCAAACGGGGCTTCGAGAAGCTGACCATGCGCGCTCTCGCGCAGGCGTCCGACGTCACGGTGCCGACGATCTACAACCTGATCGGGAACAAGGACGCCGTCCTCGGCGCCGCGATCCACGACGGCACGATGCGCTTCTTCGACGACGTCCCGTCCGGTCACAACCCGGTCGCGATCCTCGAGAAGAACGTCGCCGAGCTGTTGCGCCAGCCCGCCTACTACCGTCCGCTGCTGCGGGTCCTGCTCAACGGCGGAGCGAGCGATGCGATGGCCGAGATCGACGCGCTCTACCTCCAGCACCTGTCGACGACGCTCCAGGCGATGTCCGAGCGCGGCGAGCTCGAGTCCTGGGTCGACTGCGACATCCTGGCCGAACGTCTGCTCTCGAACCTCTACGGCGCGGCGTCGGAGTGGGCGACGGGGCTCGTGAGTGACAAGGCACTCCCGCTCGTCGCCAGCTACGACGCGAACATCGCGCTCGCCGGCGTCGCCACCGAAGCCGTCCGCACCCGTTTCCAGAACCGCGCCCGGCGGCTGCAGAAGGGCGACATCGCCGGCGGACGCGCGCGCTCCCTCGCCCGCAAGCGCAAGGCCGCGAAGCGCCGCGGCTGAAGCGCCGCCCGCTGGCTACGAAGTCGTCGTCGGGGCCGCTTCTTCGAGCGGCGCGCGCCCGCCGAGCTTCGGCAGCAGCAAGCCCGTCCGCGCCACGTAGGCCTCCCACTCGGGATAGCGCGACATCGAGGCGTCCTTCTTGCGCATGTTCGGTACGAAGACGACGCCCCAGTAGAACGCGTTGACCAGCCACGGCACCCAGTGCATCGAGAGCACCGCGAAGCCGGCGTAGAGGAGGATCTCGCCGAGATAGTTCGGGTTGCGCGTGCGTGCGAAGAATCCGTCGGTGATCAGGCCGGGGCGCGCGCTCAAGACGAAGTGCTTCTGCGCGTCCGCGCCGTAGTGCAGCAGGGTGCCGAAGGCGCAGAGCGCGACGGACAGACCGACGACCCAGCCCGGCGCTTCCGCCCCGCTCGAGATCAACAGCCACGGGGCCAGCCAGTAGAGCCCGAGACCGGCGAAGAGCTGCACGCCGTAGGCGGTGGAGACCGGCTCGTTCCACTGACGGTCCGGGAACGTGAGGCTCTTGTACCGCCACATGATCCCGTACGACCCGTGCAGCGCGAGGTAGGTCCAGGCGGCGATCGTGAAATTGCCGTAGGCGAACATCATCGTGAGCACGACCGGGGCGGTCAGCACCTTGTGCAGGTCGATGGCGTGGTGCGCTCGCATCGGGATCTCCTCGCCGCTTTGGTTTGAACACGTTATAGTTCGTCGGTCGCACGAAGTCGAGTTCGCCGGTTTCGCGAACGGGATGTGGGCGTTCCTATCTATATGAGCCCCGCGATTCTCGTGCGTCCGCGCGGCGATCCTCAGCCGACGGCGCCGTCCCGACGCAGCCGGGCGATCGCATCGGCGTCGAGTCCGGCGTCCGCGAGGATCTCGTCCGTGTGTTCGCCGATGCGCGGCGGGTGTCGGCGCAGCGAGGCGGGCGAGTCCGCATAGCGCACGGGATGACGCAGCATCCGCGTCGTTCCGCCCTGCGGATCGTCGATCGGGAAGTGCACGCCGCTGTGCTGCACCTGCGGATCGTCGAGGAACTCCTCGATCGTCTGCACCGGCGCGAAGGGCGCGCCGAACTCGCGCGCGCGGGAGATGAATTCCTCGGTCGAGAGCTCCGCGAGCGCTTCGCCGCACACGGCGAAGAGGTCGTCCGCGCGCAGGATGCGATCGATGATCGTCTTGAACTCGCTGCTCTCGAGCAGATCCTCGCGGCCGATCGCGCGACAGAAGCCCTCGAACTGGGAGTCCTGGATGATGATGCCGGTGACGTGCCCGTCGCGCGTCGGAAACGTCCGGTAGATGTCGACGCTCGGCGGCAGGTCGGGCTGCGGGTCGAGCACCTGGGTGGCGAGCAGATCGGGGAGCACGTACGCCGCGAAGGCGTCGAGCATCGGCACGTCGACCTTCTGCCCCTTCCCGCCGCTCCGCTCGCGATGGAGCAGTGCACCCAGCACGGCGTTCGCCGCGGTCATCGCGGTGCACTTGTCCGCGACGAGGCTCTTCATCAACACCGGCGGCCCGTCGCCCCCCTGCACGGGCATGATCCCGACGAGACCCTGGATCACGAGGTCGTAGGCGGGGTGGTTCGCGTACGGCCCGTCCGGCCCGAACCCGCTGATCGAGACGTAGACGAGCTTCTCGTTTCCGGCGGAGAGATCCTGCCAGCCGATGCCGAGCCGGTCGGCGACGCCGGGCCTGAAGTTCTCCACGACGACGTCGGCGTCGTGGCACAGACGACGCGCGACGTCGCGCCCCGCATCGCTCTTGAGATCGACCTGGATGCTGCGCTTGTTGCGGTTGAAGCAGGCGAAGAATCCGGAGATGCCGTCGCGCACGGGCGGCGTGTGGCGGGAGAAGTCGCCGCCGGGCGACTCCACCTTCACGACGTCCGCGCCGAGATCACCGAGGATCTGGGTGCAGAGCGGACCGGAGATCACCGTCGAGAAATCGACGACGCGAAAGCCGGTGCACGGCCCCTTCGCGGCATCGGGTCGAACCACGTCCATGCGTTGCCTCCCTTCGTCCTGGCGCTGCGCATTCTACGCGAGCGCGAGGTCTCCATCGCAAAGAGTCTGGACGCGGGCGCGACTTTGAGGAGATCATGCGGACGCCGATGGGATTCCTCCGCTACGACGCCGATCTCGAGGTGCTCCTCGTCACGAAGGGACACCCCTTCGAGCGCGACGCCTTCTTCGCGGTGTTCGACGCGTGGCGCGACATCGCGTGCACCGCGGTGGAACAGCCCGCCGCGCAGGCCTTCTTCACGCCCGAGGCCGCGCGCCCCTACGACGCCTTCGTGCTCTACGACATGCCGGGGATCGAATTCCGACGCGGCGGAGCCCCCCGATTGCACCCGCCGCCGCCGGACTTCGTGAAAGGGTTCCGCGAGCTTCTCGACGCGGGTCAAGGCTTCGTCTTCCTGCACCACGCGATCGCCGGCTGGCCGGCGTGGCCCGAGTATGCGGAGATCCTGGGCGGCAGCTTCCTCTACGAGCCGGCCACCGTCCGCGGCAAGCCACGGCCCGACTCGGGCTATCGCCACGGCGTCACGCATCGCGTCTCCGCCGTCGACCCGGATCATCCGGTGGTCGCGGGGGTGGCGGAGGGCTTCGAGATCGAGGACGAGCTCTATCTCTTCGAGGCCTTCGAAGACGACATCGTGCCGCTCCTGCGCAGTGACTACGCGTTCGTCGGCGAGAACTTCTTCTCGGCCGCCCTCGCGATCCGCGGCGAGATGCACTCGCGCCGCGACTGGTCGCACCCGCCCGGGACGAACCTCGTCGGTTGGGCGCGTCGCCACGGCTCGAGCCCGATCGTCTACCTGGCCATGGGCGACGGCCCGTCCGCCTACGCCCACCCGGCGTTTCGCCGACTGCTCGAGAACGCGGTGCGCTGGGTGGCCAGCCCGGAGGCCCACGCCTGGGCGCGTTCACGATGACGCTGCACCCGAACGCGATCGACCTCTTCGACCCGCAGGTGCAGCAGGATCCGTACGAGGCCTATCGCGTGCTGCGCGACGAGGCGCCGGTGTGGAAGATGCCGGGCACGGGCTGGTACGTGGTCACCCGCCACGCCGACGTCGCGGAAGTCGTGCGCAAGCCCGACGTCTACTCGATGCGCGTCGGGGCGAAGCTCGACAATCCCTACCAACGCGATCCCGCGGTCTACCGGATCTTCAAGGAGGAGGGCTGGGTCAACCCGGGGTCTCTCTCGACCGACCCGCCCGTGCACGCGCGCTACCGCTCGCTGGTCGACGTCTCCTTCACGGCGAAACGCGTGCGCGCGATGGAGTCCGAGATCGAGAAGCTCTGCCACGCATTGGTCGACCGCTTCACCGCGAACGGGGAAGAGCACGTCGAGCTGATCCGGCACCTCGCGGTTCCGCTGCCGATGCAGGTGATCGCCGAACGGCTCGGACTGCCTCTCGACGACCTGCCGCGTCTCAAGGCGTGGTCCGATGCCTGGGTCGAGCCGTTCGCCATGAACCTCGGCCCTGAACGGCGGCGGGAGGTGGCCCGCGCGAACGTCGCGCTCCAGCACTATCTGGTCGAGAAGCTCGAGGAGAAGCGTCGCCATCCCGGCCAGGACATCCTGAGCGATCTCGTCGCGGCGCGCTTCGACGGGCAGCGTCCGCTCGACACGCGCGAGCTGCTCTCGATCGCCGAGCAGGTGCTCGTCGGTGGCAACGAGACGACCACGAACGCGATCGCGTCGGGCGTGAAGCTGCTGATCGAACACCCCGACCAGGAGGCCGCGCTGCGCGCCGACCCGTCGCTCCTGCCGAACTTCGTGGAGGAGGTGCTGCGCCTCGAATCCCCGACCCAGGGCCTGTTCCGCGTCGCGGCGAAGGACGCCGTGCTGCACGACGTCGCGATTCCGGAGGGGTCGCTCGTGCACCTCCGCTTCGGTGCGGCGAATCGCGACCCGCGCCAGTTCCGCGACCCCGACCGGCTCGATCTGCATCGCACCAATGCGCGCACGCACCTCGCGTTCAGCCAGGGCGCGCACGTGTGCCTCGGCGCTCCGCTCGCGCGACAGGAGATGCAGATCGCCTTCCGGGTGCTGCTCGAACGCCTCGAAGCGCTCCGCTTCAGCGAAGGAGCGAACGACTTCCGCTACGCGCCCGGCTTCACGTTGCGCGCGCTGGAAGCGCTCCACCTCGACTTCCGCTCCCGGCGCTGATGCGCGCCGCGAAGCGCCGGCGCCGCTAGGAACCCTCGGCCTTGAAGTGACGCGCGACGTCCTCGTTCGACGGCAGCTTGCGGGTC
>JAHEJV010000265.1 GCA_024638705.1 Deltaproteobacteria bacterium
TGCGCGAGACGGTGGAACGTTCCGTCGCGCCGCGGCCGCAAGCACCGTCGTTCGCGGACGAGGTCGCCGAGCTTCGTCGCGTCGCGCGCGCCCTCGCCGCGCGCGTCCCGGAAGCGAGGGCGGACGACCCCGAGTCGCACTACCTCTCCGCCGGGATCTCCCCTGCCCTGGCTTGCGAGCTCGGCGTCGACGCACGCGCGCGCATGCATGACGGCGCGCCACGGGACGAAGCGGTGGTGGAAGCCCTGGCCGATCGTCTCGAGCCCAAGCTCGCGTCGACGCGTGTGGACGACGGCCACCGGCTCGTGATCGGAGCGCCCGGAGTGGGAAAGACGACGTCCGTCGCGAAGCAGGCAGCGGTCGACGTCGACAAGCGAACGCGCCTGATCACCACCGACACGCATCGGCTCGGCGGCAGCGCGACACTGCGAGGGCTCGGAAAGGCCCTCGGCGTCAAGGTCGACGCGGCGAGCAATCCGGAGGCGGTCGCGCGGATCGCTCGCAAGCGGCGTGCGCGGCTCATCGTGGACACCCCGGGCAGTGCGCAGGGCGACGAGGACGCCATCTTCGAGCTCCTGCGAACGGCCCACGCACTCGGGGACGGTGCGCGGGTGCAGCACGTGCTGTCGGCGACGACGAAGGAGAGCGACCTGCGTCGCGAGCTGGCCCGCTTCGCGTGCGTCTCACCGGATTCGCTGATCGTGACGCGGCTCGACGACAGCACCGAGCTGGGCAACGTCGTGAACGTCCTGCTGGAGGAGTCGACGCCGCCGATCGCATGGATTGGAAACGGACAGCGCGTCCCGGAGGATCTCGAAGTTCCGGATCCCCACGATTTCGCGCTCCAGGTGCTGAGGGTGTGTCCGTGAACGACCGCGTAGCGCCGATCGTCGGATTCCTGAGCGGCAAGGGCGGCGTCGGGAAGTCGAACATTGCCGCCAACGTGGCGGTGGCCTGCCGGATCCTCGGAGCCGAGGTGCTGTTGATCGATGGGGATCTCGGCCTCGCCAATCTCGACGCCCTGCTCGGCCTCCAGCCTTCGCGGACCGCGGCGGACGTCGTCTCGGGTCGTTGTGGGCTGAACGACGCCGTCGTCGAGGGCCCCCACGGCATTCACGTGCTCGCGGCGGCTCGCGGCGATCGCGAACTCACCGCCAACGGACCCTCCGAGCTGGCGCCATTGCTCCTGCCCGTCTTCGAGGCGCGGCGGCGCTACGGAATCGTGATCCTCGACATCGGGAGTGGGATCGGGAAGACCGCGCTCACGCTCTCTGCCTCCTGTGACCTCGCCGTGCTCGTTACGACTCCCGAGCTGACCAGCATCGTGGATGCCTACGCCATGCTGAAGGTGCTCGCGACGGAAGCGCCGGATCTCCCGACGCAGGTCCTGGTGAACGGAACCCGGAACGAATACGAGGCGAGCCACGTTCACGACCAACTCACCGTGGTCGCGCGAAACTTCCTGTCCCGGGTCCCGGGCCAGCTCGGCTACGTGCCGACCGACGCACGACTGATCGAGGCGGTCCGCCGTCAGCGCGCGGTCGTCGACGTATTCCCCTCGGCGCGCGCATCGCGATTGCTCGTCGGCATCGCGAAGCGACTTCTCGACGAACGTGCCCCCGGTCGCCGTTCGCAACGACCGCCTGCCGACGATTCCACCATAGGAGCACGAACATGAAGGGAGAGATCGAACTCGCCCTCGCCGCCGTCGGAGAGATCCCGCCGATGCCCGGAGTCGCCAACAAGGTGATGGCCGCGGTTTCGGATCCGGCCACTTCGGCGGACGATCTGCGGAAGATCATCGAGCGCGACCCCGGCCTCGCCGCGCGACTCCTGCGGATCGCGAACTCGTCCCTGTACGGCTTCCGGCGGGAGGTGGAGACGCTCCGGCATGCGATCACGCTGCTCGGGTTCCGGACGATCGAGTCGACCGTGATGGCCGCCTCGCTGCGAGAAGTGTTCGCGAACTTCGGGCTCGGAGAGAAGCTCCTCTGGGAGCACGCGACACTCTGCGGAGTCGTCTCCGCGAAGCTCGCCAGCTACGGACCGATCGACGTGGAACGGGAGCCCGCATTCACCGCAGGCCTGCTCCACGATCTCGGCAAGATCTCCATGTCGAACGTGTTTCGCGACCGCTACGCAAAGGTGATGTCGCGCATCTACACCGAAGGCGTGTCCTACCGCGAAGCCGAGCTGGAAGAGTTCGGATTCGATCATGCACTCCTGGGCGCGCACATCGCCGAGCACTGGAGCCTGCCCAACGCGCTGGTCACCGCGATCCGGAGACACCACGATCTGCCCGAGAGCTACGAAGATCTGGACCCGCCGCTCTTCCGACTGGTCGCGCTCACGAGCATCTCGACCACCGTCTGCACGCGCCTGGGGTTCGGACGGCGGGGCCCGGTCGAGGCGATCGACCTGGCGGCGCATCCGGCCTGGACCGCGCTGGGCCTGTCCGAGGAGGACGTGGAGCCGGTCCTCGAGGTCACCATCGAGGAGGCGAAGCGTGCAGAGGGCCTCTTCGGCTGACGGGACTGCGCGAGTGGCGACGAACCTCCCATTGGAGGGGATCGGCCCCGCGTTGTGGCCAAGGGAAGGCGAGACGGAACGCCGATCGTCCGCGCGCGCGGCCCATGGATTCTTGCGGAGAAACCTCCCGCACATCGATCTAGAAGCCGTACGCGAAACCGCACATTCGGCATACGCGAAAATGCTGAATCTCCGCCCTCCCCTAGGTATTTCGACGGGGCGCCCTTCCGGAAAAGAGCCGACGAGAGTCCGCTGGGATCGATCGTTTGTGTTAGGCGGAATCCACTAGATCGAATTGCGGCGCGACTACGCACGGGTTTCCGCAGAACAGCGGATCTGATCGATCAGCGACCGTTCCGAAACAGACCTCAACACCAGAGGGGGGTCTGTCATGAGCGTGTCAGTTCTGTTGATCGAATCGAACGAGATCCTGCGCAAGGGACTTTCCTGTTCTCTCGCAGCGAGCAGTCGCGTCAACCGCGTGGTCGAGTCGGACGGATCGAATTCTCCGGTGACGCTCGCGCGCCGCGAAGGCGTCGATCTCGCATTCATCGGAACCGATGCCATGCGCGAAGAATGCGACCTGGTCGCGGAGTTCAGAAAGCTCACGCCTCGCGTCAAATGCATCGTGCTCGCACACGATGACTCCCGCGCGGCGAGATATCGTGCGATCCGATCGGGGGCCGCGGGCGTCCTGGGCTCCATGAGCACCGCCGTCGAGCTCTGGCAGGCGCTCGACTCGGTTCTCGCGGGACGCAGCTACGTGGCACCGAGCTTCAAGCGGAGCCTGATCGCGTTTCCGGACGGAGACGGCGGTCGATCGAAGCAGGCGCTCACGAATCGGGAGCGATCGGTGCTCAGGCTGATCGGCGAGGGAGAATCGAACGGCGAGATCGCCGAGCACCTCGGAGTCTCCCGCCGCACGGTGGACACGCACCGCACGCGACTGATGCGCAAACTCGACATCCACAAGACGGCCGGGCTGGTGCGCTATGCCGTGCGCGAGGGCCTCGTGGAGGCGTGAAGCCAGATCGGCGTGAGGCGTTCCCGGTCAGACGCCCGCTCGCAGCTCGTGAGCGAGCGCCGTCGCCTCCTCGAACGCTTCCGTGATCTTCGCGAGGTGGGCATCCCGCTCCGATTCGCGACCGGGCAGCGCACGGTCGCAGAGAGCGTCGGGATCATCCATCTCTTCCTGGTCGCGAAGCCATGATGCGACCCGGACGGCAGCCGGACAGCATTCCGTGGAGTCGATCGAATCCGCGCCATCTTCGTGGTGACCGGCAATCGCGTCGACCAGCAGCTCCGGAAGGCCCCACTTCTCGCCCAACAATCCCCCGATCGCAGCGTGATCGAAGCCGAGGGCATCGCGCTCCAGATCGACCAGGCGGAGGCCGGGATCGGCGCACCAGGCTTCGTAGAGCGGACCGTAGTCCGACGCACGGGACGCGAATAGCAGCGGGACTGCCATGTCCTGGAGCATGCCCGCGGTGAAGCACTCGCTCTGGGTCTCCGGATGCCATAGCGCGGCGAATTTGCGAGCGAGCGTCGCACGACGCGCCGACGCCAACCAATAGCGATTCATGTCGAGCGGGATCTCGCCGATCCCGTCGATGGTGTCGCGTACCGCCACGGCCAGCACCATGGCCTCGAGACGCGACCGACCCATCAGCGAGATCGCCTTTTCGATGCTGTTCACGGGAACCCTCGAGCCGAACGCGGCCGAGTTCACCGTGCGCAGGATCCGCACGTTGAGACCCGGGTCGGTCAGCACCCGCGAAGCGATCTCCGACACTTCGAGGTCCGGGTCACGCACCGCCGAGAGGATCTCCATGAGCGCGGGCTCGAAGCTCGGCAGCTCGAATTCGCCGAGCGCTTCGACGAGCGCCTCTTCCGGAGCGTCTCGATTCTTGCGAAACCAGGACAACATGGACACCTCCTAGTCTCCCCGTCGGGCCATCTTGTTCGTGAAGATCGCCAGGAGCCCCCCGAGCATCAGGTAGCCGGTGAGGACCTCGCAGATCACGAGCACCTGTCCGGCCAGCGAGGCGGGAAGGACGTCTCCGTACCCGAGCGTGGTGATCGTCACGATGCTGAAATAGAGCGGCGAGAGGACCGTCTCGTGATCGCCCCAGTCCGCGCCGACGATCGCGAACGCCACCGCGTAGATCAGCACGGTGCTCAGGATCAGGAAGAACCAGCGCGTCATGCTCCGCCCGCAGTCACTCGACAGCTTCCAGATCCAGTAGACGGCGGCGGCAAAGCGGCTCTGGGTGCGAAACTCTTCCAGGTAGTTCTCGTCGATGATGAAACGACGCAGCAGGTAGGCCCCTGCGAAGTTCACGTCCCTCGTGTCGACTCCGATCCAGCTCGCGGACGAGAAGTCCCGGATCCCCGCGAGCTCGGAGTTCCGGAGATCCGCGCCATTCAGGGTCGCGTTCTTCATGAAGCTCGTGGTGAGATCCGCCCCCTTCAGGCACGCACCGGTGAGGTCGGCGCGCGCGAGATCCGCTTCGCGGAGGCGCGCATCGTCCAGACGCGCGCAGCGCAGGTCCGACCCGGCGAGCTTCGCCCGACTCAACGTGGCCCCGCGCAGGTCGGCCTCGAAGCACTTCGCGTCCTCGAGGCAGGCCGCGCCGAGTCCGGCCCGGGCCGCGCGGACCCCCTCGAGATCGGCGCCCGTGAGGTCCGCCCCGGTCAGCTCGGCATCCTCGAGACAGGCGCCACGCAGGCAGGCGCCGCGAAGATCGGCTCGAAACAGGCGTGCGCCGGAGAAATCGGCGCCCGAGAGGTCCTTGCCGCGAAGATCCTCGCCTCCGGGGCCTCCCGCAGCGGGCGTCCGGGCTCCGGATTCCGGAGCTCGCGACGCCTCCCGCGAGTCGCGCCTGGATTGGAACGGTCCAGTCGAACGCATCACGCCGCGACGGTCCGATCACAAGACTGCTGAATCGACGGTTCGTGCAGGAAGTCGTCGTCGCGACTGTCTTCGACCTGCAACACGCTCCGATGGGCAGGCATCTCTTCGTGTACCTCGTGGAATCGATTCGGACGCGCCTGGCAACCTGCACGGGATCGTCTTGCGAATCTCCGACCTTGATGCATCCGCGACGCGATCGTCGTCGTTTCGGGGAGGGTTCCTGAGTAGGAACGCGGAGGCCCTCGCACACCAAGCCCGGCTCAGTGAACTACCCAGAAGGGCTGGTGGAAAGCCTGCGCTCGCGACGAGAACCCGCTTCGGCGCCCGGATCGCCGCGACGATCCACGTGTCCCATGCCCCCTATCGGATCGGTCGGAAGCGGCGGGTTCACGTTCCGCCCCAATTCCTACGGTCGCCTCGAGCCCGTGGGTGGCGCCGCCGCCGCCGCGTCGCCTCAGTTGCGCCCGGAGAGTCTGCGGACCCTTCTCTCCGATCTGACTGAGCTGCGGGGCGCGCTCGACCGCGTCGCCAGATTCGCAGATCGACTCGGTCGGGCCCGGGGAGGCTCGCGGGCGGGCAGCGTGAGCGCGACCTCGGCCACCCCCCTCGAACTGGGCGTCACCTACACCACGCTGCGCTCCACCGAGGAGGTGAACACGACACCCACCTCGTTCACTCCCTTCGGCCCGACGGTGAGCGGCTCGTCGACGTCGCTGCCGACGATCGGTGGCGTCTACGACGGCGACCAGGGAGACGACGTCCTCACCTTCGAGTTCCGCCAGACGACGACGTTGCCCTCGAACCGGATCCGGGTGCGCGTCCGGGACGGCGCGGGGGACACCGTGCAGAATCTCCGCTTCGACGACCTCGATCCGGATACCCCGCTCACGCTCCGGAACGGGCTGACCCTCTCCCTCGGCGAAGGTGACACCGTGAGGAGGGATACGTTCCAGGTCGCCGTCTCGACCAGTGTCGGATCCGCGGTGGACCCATCGAAACCCTTCGATGGGACCCGGAACGAGAACCCCAACTTCGAGCTCGGCCTCGGCGTCGGGGCCGGCAGCTTCGAGGTGAACGGG
>JAHEJV010000026.1 GCA_024638705.1 Deltaproteobacteria bacterium
CGGCTCGAACGGGCGATGCGCGTCGCGTCGGAGCGCCATCGCGGGGCGTGGCTGCAGCTCGACGCCGGTCTGCGGGCGGCAGCGCCCGCGCTGCGCGTCTCGGCCGGGCGCGATCGTCTCGCCGCGGCACAGCGCGCCCTGCTGCGGGCGATCCGCGGCGGTGTCGACGCCGATCGTGCGACCCTCGAACGCCACGTCACCGCGCTCGACTCGCTCTCGCCGCTGGCCGTGCTCGGCCGAGGCTACGGCCTGGTGCGGCGGACGCGCGACGGCGCGATCGTGCGCGACGCGGCGGAAGCGCCGCCCGGCGAGTCCCTCGACGTGCGGGTCGCCCGCGCGGATCTCACCGTGCGCGTCGAGTCGTCGCGCGAGCGGAGCTAAGGTTCGCGCGTGGGTGGATCCCCGGAAGAAGTCGGCGACCTCGCCTTCGAAGGCGCGCTCGACGAGCTCGAAGGCCTCGTCGATCGACTCGAGGCCGGCGACCTCGCGCTCGAGGAAGCGCTCGCCACGTTCGAGCGGGGCGTCGCGCTCTCGCGTCGTTGCGCCGAGCTGCTCGAACGCGCCGAGCGGCGCATCGACGAACTCGCCCAGAGCGGCGACGGCGTCGTCCCCTTCGAAGAAGAGGGCTGAGTGGACGCCCGCGCCTATCTCGAGGCGATCATGCCGCGCGTCGATGCCGCGCTCGAAGAGGCGTTGCGCCCTGCGCCGGGGACACCGGAGCGGCTCACCGCCGCGATGCGACACCTGCTCTTCCCGGGTGGAAAACGGCTGCGCCCCGCGTTGGCGCTGGCCGGGGCGGAGGCCGTCGACGGCGAAGCCGACGTCGCCATGCCGGCGGCGATCGCCGTCGAGCTGGTGCACGCCTACTCCCTGATCCACGACGATCTGCCCTGCATGGACGACGACGACGAGCGGCGCGGGCGTCCCACGGTGCACGTCGCGTTCGACGAGGCCACCGCTGTGCTGGCCGGCGACGCGCTGCTCACCCTCGTCTTCGAGGTGCTCGCGCGCGATACGGACGACGGGGGGGCTGCGCGTCGCATCGCCACCGTCGCCGACCTCGCGCGCGCTGCGGGCGCGGCCGGCCTCGTCGGCGGTCAGGTCGACGATCTCGCCCCCATGTCTCCGACGCAGGAGAGTGTCGAGCACGTGCACGCGCGCAAGTCGGCCGCGCTGCTCGCGTCGTCGATCACCGGCGGGGCGCGCCTGGCGGGCGCCGACGACGTCGCGCTCGCGCGGCTGCAGCGGGCGGGCATCGCGGCCGGCATCGCCTTCCAGATCACCGACGACCTGCTCGACGCCGACGAGGACGACCCCTGTTCGCTGTTGCGCGTGATGGGTCCGGAGAAGGCACGCAAGCGCGCCGAGACGCTGCTCGAAGAAGCGCTTGCGAAGCTCGACGGCTTCGGCGCGTCGGCCGACGCGCTGCGCGCGCTGCTCCGCTACGCCGTCGAGCGCGATCGGTGAAAGGCCGGTCGCGGCTCGACGAGCGCCTGGTGCGCGAGGGGCTCGCCGAATCCCGCACACGCGCCCAGGCCCTGATCCGCACCGGCAAGGTGCTCGTCGACGACACGCCCGAGGAGAAGCCGGGCACCCGCGTGAAGGACACCGCCGCGGTGCGCATTCGCGGCGAGACGAAGCGCTTCGCGTCGCGCGGGGGCGAGAAGCTGGCGGGCGCGCTCGACGCGCTGGGCGTCGATCCGACCGGGCGCGCGTGCCTCGACGTCGGCGCTTCGACCGGCGGGTTCACCGACTGTCTGCTCCAGAGCGGCGCGACCTCGGTGGTGGCGGTCGATGTCGGCTACGGCCAGCTCGACCCGCGTCTGCGCGACGACCCACGCGTCCACGTCCGCGAGCGGACCAACGCGCGCCACCTCGAGCCGGAGGCTCTGCCCGGTCCGGTCTCGCTCGTGACCGTCGACGTCTCGTTCATCTCCGTGCGTCTCCTGTTCCCGGCTCTCGCGCGCTGCGCGCCGCAGGCCGACTGGTTGGTGATGGTGAAGCCGCAGTTCGAGGTGGGCGCCGAGCGCGTGGGGAAGGGCGGGGTGGTGCGCGACGACGCCCTGCGCGCCGAAGCGGCGGACGCCGTCGCCGCGGAGGCCGGACGCCACGGGTTTCGCGAGGCCGCGCGGGCCGACAGCGTGCTGGCCGGACCGAAGGGAAACCGGGAGATCTTCCTGCGCCTCGTGCCGGCCGAGAGCGAGGCGTGACGCTTGCTTCCCGCCGATCCGGACCTATGATTCTGCAATCCGGACCCAGGAGTACAGTATGCCCTTGATCGAAGTGACCCCGCCCGCCGCGGAGCGCATCCGCGACCTCCTCGAGAAGGAGGGGAAAGCGGAGACCCACGGGCTGCGCATGAAGGTGGTGGGCGGCGGCTGTTCGGGCCTGCGCTACGAGCTGGCCTTCGACGACCAGGTCCGCGACGTCGACGCCGAGGTCGAGGTGAACGGCGTGAAGGTCATCCTCGACGAGAAGAGCGCGCTCTATCTCACTGGAACGACACTCGATTTCGTCGATACGCTGCAGGAGTCGGGCTTCAAGATCGAGAACCCGAACGCGAACTCGACTTGCGGCTGCGGCGAGTCGTTCAGCGCCTGAAGCTCGACTTCGCTCGGCTTCGCCTCGCGGCGCGCCGGCAGGAGCCGGCTTGTGGGCTCGCATCGTGCGCGTGGGGTGTGCGGGGTGAAGGCGGTCGCGGGCTCGATGATTCGGGAGGTCGGGGCGGCGGCGATGGCGGAGGCATCCTTTTGACTTTGCTCGGCTTCGCCTCGCGGCGCGCCGGCAGGAGCCGGCTTGCATGAACCGCCCCATCTACCTCGACCATCACGCGACGACGCCGGTCGATCCGCGCGTGGTGGCGGCGATGGCGCCGTGGTGGACGGACGACTTCGGCAATCCGTCGAGCGCGACCCACGCCTACGGCTGGCGGGCCGAGGCGGCGGTCGAGGAGGCTCGCGAACGGCTGGCGGAGGCGATCGGCGCGGCGGATCCACGCGAGATCGTGTTCACCAGCGGCACGACCGAGAGCGACAACCTGGCGATCGCCGGCGTGCTGCGTGCGGCGCGCGGGAGGCGCGACCACGTCGTCACCTGCGCGATCGAACATCCCGCCGTGCTCGACACGTGTCGTGCGCTGGAGGCCGAGGGTTTCGCGACCACGGAGCTCCCGGTCGCCGCGAACGGCCGCGTCGATCCCGAGTCGGTCCGCGACGCGATCGGCGAGCGAACCGCGCTGGTGTCGATCGGCGCGGCGAACAGCGAGATCGGCACGCTCCAGCCACTCGCGGAGATCGCCGCCGTGTGTCGCGAGTCCGGCGTGCTCTTCCACAGCGACGCCGCCCAGGCGGTCGGCAAGGTGCCGCTCGACGTTCGGGAGTGCGGCATCGATCTGCTCTCGTTCTGCGCGCACAAGCTCTACGGCCCGAAGGGCGTCGGCGCGCTCTACGTGAGGCGCGGTCGCCCGCGCGTGCGGATCGAGCCGCTGCTCCACGGCGGCGGTCACGAGCGCGGACTGCGGCCGGGAACGCTGCCGGTGCCGCTCTGCGTGGGCTTCGCAGAAGCCGTGAGCCTGTGCCTCGACGATCTCGAGAGCGAGGCCGCGCGTCTGCGCGGACTCCGCCAGCGTCTCTGGGACGGGCTGCGCGAGCGCATCCCCGGCGTCGAGCGCAACGGCGACCCGGACCTGAGGCTCCCCGGGAGTCTCAACGTCTCGTTCCCGGGCGTCTCGTCCGACGCGCTGCTGCCCGCGGTCCCCGGCCTCGCGCTCTCGACCGGGTCGGCCTGCGCCTCGGCGGGTGGCGAACCCAGTCACGTGCTGCGCGCGCTCGGCCTCTCCCCCGAGCGGGTGCGCGGCGCGGTGCGCTTCGGGATCGGCCGCGGCAACGACGAGGCCCAGATCGACGCCGCCGTCGCGCAGCTCGCCGAGGCGGTCGCCGCGCAGGGTGGGAAATCTTCCCCGGGCCTCTCCAGAGCGCGGGGCGGCTGACCGCAGAGACGAAGCGCGGCGCTACTCTTCCCCTCCCGTTGCCGCCGGCCTGAGGGGCCGATTCGGCCGGGAGACCCCCAAACGGCGCCCCGCACGGCGCCGAACCTACAGCGATAAAGGAGCGATCTTGTCCGAGCAGAAGGCGACCAACATCACATGGCACGAGGGACACGTGGCGCGTGCCGACCGTGAGCAGCTGCTCGGGCAACGCGGCGCGACGATCTGGCTGACCGGCCTTTCCGGGTCCGGTAAATCGACGATCGCGGTCGCCGCCGAGAAGGCGCTCGCCGAGCGCGGTCGGCTCACCTACGTCCTCGACGGCGACAACGTCCGCCACGGCCTGAACGCGAACCTGGGCTTCTCGCCGGAAGACCGCACCGAGAACATCCGCCGCATCGGCGAGGTGGCGAAGCTCTTCACCGACTCGGGCGTGATCGTGTTCTCGTCGTTCATCTCCCCGTACCGCGCCGACCGCGACGCCGTGCGCGAGATCATGGCGGACGGCGACTTCGTCGAAGTGCTCGTCGACGCGACCGTCGAGACCTGCGAGGGCCGCGACGTCAAGGGCCTCTACAAGAAGGCCCGCGCCGGGGAGATTCCCGAGTTCACCGGGATCTCGGCGCCCTACGAGGCGCCCGAGAAGCCCGAGGTGGTGCTCGACACCAACAGCCAGTCGGTCGACGACAGCGTCGCCGCGCTGGTCGCCTACCTCGAGGCAGAGGGCTATCTCGGAAAGGGATAGGGTCGGCGGAACCCCGACCCCGCCCGACCCGTCTTCAGGTCGAGGGTCGGGGAAAACGGGCGAATGGAGCGCACTTCCTTGAATCGCGGCATCGCAAGCGAGCGGACGCCTTGATCCGCAGCACGGCCATCGCATGGCGCCTGGTCGCCGCCCTGGCCCTGCCGCTTTGGGGCGTGGGCTGTGCGTCGCTCGGCCCGGCGACCCAGGGGCCGGGCCGCGAGGTGCGTCCCGACGCTCCGCCCGAGTACGACGTGCTCGTCTACCACGAGCACATGCTCGACGGGCGCCTGCCCGAGGCGAAGAAGGCGCTCGAGCGCGCGCTCGAGAAGGACGCCGACGCGCCCTTCCTGCACCGCCGCCTGGCGGAGCTCCTCGCGCGGGACAGCCAGCTCGACGAGGCGATCGTCCACGCGAAGATCGCCTTCGACCAGGATCCGGACGACGGCGACACGCGCGCCCTCCTCGCCCAGCTCTACCGCATCGAGCAGAACGTCGAGGGCGCCGAGGGCCTGCTGCTCCTCGAGGACGGCACCCCGCGCGACGCCGAGTCGGCCTGGTGGCTCTACCAGCTCTACCTCGAAGCGGGCGCCTTCGAGAAGGGACACGACGTCGCGGTCTGGATGACCGAGTCAGATCCCCACGAGCTGCGGGGCTGGATCGCACTCGCCACCGTCCTCGAGCGGCTGGGACGTCCGATCGAAGCCGAGCAGGCGCTGCGCAGCTCGCTCGAGGTCGACCCGGAGAATCTCCGCATCTACGGGCAGCTCGCCCGGTTGAAGCGCGTGCGCGGCGACCAGGAGGGCGCGATCGCCGTCTATCGCGAGATGCTCGCGCACTCGCCGGACGATCACGCCACGCTCTTCGCCCTCGCCGAGACCCAGATCGGCGACGAAGACCTCGAAGGCGCGATCGGAACCCTCGAACAAATCGAGGAGGGCTATCCCGACGACCTCGAGTCGGTGAAGCGCCTCGGCTACCTGCTCTACGACATGGAGCGGTTCGAGGAGGCCGGGGAGCGCTTCGAACGCGTGCTCGCCCGCTCGCCGCGCGACAACGACGTCGCCTTCTTCCATGGCATCGTGCTGCGCCGCGCGAACAAGAACGACGAGGCGATCACCGCGTTCTCGCGCATCTCTCCGCGCCACGAGTACTACTCCGACGCGCGCACCCAGCTCGCCGCGATCCACGAACGCGCCGGTCGCTACGAAGAGGCGCTCGCCGACGTGCAGCGCGCGATGGGCAGCGAGCCGACGCGCGAGCTCGAGCTCTACAGCGTGACGCTCCGCGCGAAGGCGGGCGACTTCGAGGGTGCCGTCGCCTATCTCGAAGGGCTGCTCGAGGAGTCACCCGACGACGACGAGCTGCTCTACAACCTCGGCGTCGTCTACTCGGAAGCCGACCGCGAAGAGGAGGCGCTCGAGTACATGGAGCGCGCCCTCGAAGAGAACCCGGACAACGCCGACGCGCTCAACTTCATCGGGTACACCTGGGCCGAGAGCGGCGAACGCCTCGACGAGGCCGAGGCCTACATCGTCCGTGCGATCGAGCTGCGGCCCGACAACGGCTACATCGTCGACAGCCTCGGCTGGGTCTACTACATGCGCGCGCGGCCGTTGCTGGAGGCGGGCGACGAGGCGGCGGGCCGCAAGTGGCTCGACCGTGCCCTCGAAGAGCTCGAGCGCGCCCACGAGCTGACCGGCGGCGACCCGGTGATCTCCGAGCACATCGGCGACGCCTACCTCCTGATGGAACAGCCGCGTCGCGCCCTCGAGAAGTTCGAGGAAGCCATGCTGATGGGTCCGCGCACGGACGAACAGCCGCACCTGCACGAGAAGCTGGAAACCCTCCGCCGCGAGCTCGAATAGACGTGCGAAGGGCGTTCGTGGTCCTGACGCTGGCCGCGCTGTGCGGCGGCTGTCGCACCGTCGTGCCGGACACGCCGCTGCCGGCGGACGATCCGCGTCCGGACGCGCTGGTCGCGGCCTGGCAGGCCCACACCGCGTCGCGCGACGCCCTGCGCGCCACGGCGCGCCTTGCCGTCGATGCCCCCGGTGCGGGGGAGCGCGGCGACGATCTCGCCCTGCGCAGCAAGCAGCGCATGTGGCTCGCGCGGCCGGCGAACCTGCGCGTCGAGGTGCTCGGCTTCCTCGACACGGCGGTCGCCGTGCTCGTGATCGACGGCGAGCGTTATGCGCTGCACGAGAGCGCCGCACGCCGCTTCGACGAGGGTCCCGTCTACGAGGGCCTGCTCTGGGACGCCGCGCGGATGGACCTCTCGCCGGAAGAGGCGGTGCTGGTGATCCTCGGCGCGCCGGCCCTCGAGCCGGACTGGCGTCGATCGGGCGCCTGGGCGACCGCGGACGGGGTGCGCGTCGCCTTCGCGGATGCGGCGGGCCAGCCCCAGCGGCTCCTCGAATTCGGCGTGGGCGGTGAGCTCCGCGCGAACGTCCAGCTCGGCGAAGACGGCTCGGTGTCCTGGGAGGCCGAGTACGACGATTACGTCGACCTGGACGACCCGGAGGCGGCCCGCTTCGCGCGGAGCATCGCCGTCTCCAGCGAGACCGGGCGCGCGCAGATCACGTTGCGCAACGTCACGTTGAACCCCACGCTCCCGTCAGACTTGTTTCGCTTGAGCGCGCCGGAGGGGGGATGACGGGCGGCTTCGGTCGGGGGGTGATGACGGCGGTGGGATGTGCGGCGCTCTGCGTCGCGATCGCGTCGTGCACGAACAACCCCTACCCGGATTCCGACGCTGGCGTGAAGGTGCGCTATCTGCGCCTCGCCGGTCCGCCGAAGACCCTCGACCCCGCGGTCTCCTACAACGCGGCCGACCACGCGATCCTCGCCAACGTCTACGAGACGCTGCTCGAGTACCACTACCTGAAGCGTCCATACACGCTGATGCCCGGCCTCGCCGAGGCCGTGCCGGAGGCGCGGCCGCTCGAAGACGGCCGCGTCGCCTATCGCTTCACGCTGCGTCCCGGCATGCGCTACCAGGAGGACCCGTGCTTCGATCCCGAGGGCCGCACGCCGATGGATCGCGAGATCGTCGCGGCGGACATCGCCTTCCAGCTGATGCGCATCGCCGACCCGAGCACGATCAGCCCCGTCGTCGCGACCTTCTCCAAGATCGACGGCTTCGAGGCTTTCTCGAACCGGCTCGTCGCGCTGCGCGAGTCGGACCCGGCCTTCGGCGAGAAGCGCATCGATGTGCAGTACGCACAGGCCGAGGGCGTCGAGGGCCTCGTCGTGCGCGGAAAGCACGAGCTCGAGGTGGTGCTCTCCGAGCCCTATCCCCAGTTGCTCTACTGGTTCGCGATGCACTTCACCGCGCCGGTGCCATGGGAGGCGATCGACTACTACGACGGCCGGGACGGCCGCCCCTTCTTCAAGGAGCATCCCGTCTCCACCGGTCCCTTCCAGCTCACCCGCTACGAGAAGCACAGTCGCGTCGTGCTCGAGCGCAACCCGAACTGGTACGGCGCGCTGCATCCCGAGTGGCGCGCACCGGGGACGATCTACCCCACGGAAGGCGAGCCCGGCGACGCCGAGAAGGGGCTGCTCGATCCGAAGTACACCGGAAAGCCGCTGCCCTTCCTCGAACGCATCGAGTTCCGGATGGAGAAGGAGGACATTCCCGGCTTCAACAAGTTCCTCCAGGGCTACTACGATGCCTCCGGCATCATCCAGGAGAGCTTCGACCAGGCCGTGACGGAGGGCGATCTCTCGCCGTCGATGGCAGCGCGCGGCATGCAGCTCGCGAAGAGCGTCGACCCGGACATCTTCTACATCGGCTTCAACATGAATGATCGGGTCGTCGGGGCGCAGGCGGGCGAGCGCGGACGAAAGCTCCGCCAGGCGATGAGCCTCGCGATCGATGCCGTCGAGTATGCGCGCATCTTCCAGAACGGACGCGGTGTGCCCGCCCAGTCGCCGGTGCCGCCGGGCATCTTCGGCTACGACCCGGACTACGTGAATCCGTACCGCACGCTGGACACCGAGCGCGCCAAGACGCTGCTCGCCGAGGCCGGGTACGCCGGCGGCATCGATCCGGAGACGAGCAGGCCCCTGCGGCTCTCCTTCGACACGGGCGATCCGTCCACGCGCGGACGACTGCGCTTCCAGTTCTTCGTCGACGCCTGGCGTCGCCTCGGCGTCGACGTCGAGCTGAACGCGACCAACTACAACCGCTTCCAGGACAAGGTCCGCGACGGCGCGCACCAGATCTACATGTGGGGCTGGATCGCCGACTATCCCGATCCGGAGAACTTCCTCTTCCTGCTCTGGGGGCCGAATGCCAGCTCCGAGAATCCGGGCGCGCCCAACACCTCGAATTTCTCGCATCCGCGCTTCGACGCGCTCTTCCCGCTGATGAAGGACATGCCCAGCGGTTCCGAACGACACGCGGCGATTCGCGAGATGATCGCGATCCTCGAGCACGAGCGTCCGTGGATCGAGCTCTTCCACCGCGAGGCCTACGCGCTCTACCACGGTTGGATCGCGAACGTGAAGCCCGCCGGCATCAGCCTGCCCGCGAGCAAGTACGTCGACATCGATCCCGACCTTCGTCACCGCAATCGGCTGGCCTGGAACGAGCCCGTGCTGTGGCCGCTGTGGGCGATGGCGATCCTCTTCGTGGTCGTGGTGACGCCCGGCATCGTCACCTTCCTGCGGGAGCGCCAGTAGATGCTCGCCTACGCGATCCGACGCATCGGATACGGCGCCCTGGTGATCCTCGGCGTGCTGGGGCTCCTCTTCGTCCTCTTCTTCCTCTACGCCGAGCCGGTCGACATGGCGAAGCGCGCGGTCGGGGAGAAGGCGCCGCCCGAGGTGCTCGAGCGCTGGATCGCCGAGCACGGCTACGACCGTCCCTGGCCCGAACAGCTGCGCACGCACTACACGAACATGCTCACCTTCGAGTTCGGGCGCAGCGACGCCGACGACGTCGAGATCTCGCGCCGCCTGCGCGAGGGCGTCGGGCCGTCGCTCTCCTTCACCGCGCCCACCTTCGTGATCGGCCTCGTCCTCGGCCTCGCCGTGTCGCTCTTCGTCGCGTACTTCCGCGAGACGTACATCGATCGCGCGGGCGTCGTGCTGGCCGTGTTCGCGATGAGCGTGTCGATCCTGCTCTACATCATCGGCGGGCAGTTCCTGATCGGGAAGCTGCTCAACTGGTTCCCGATCTCCGGCTTCGACCCCGACCCACGCGTGCTGCCGCGCTTCGTTGCGCTGCCGATCTTCATCGGCGTGCTCGCCGGCATCGGCGGCGACGTGCGCTTCTACCGCACCGTCTTCGTCGAGGAGACGAGCCGCGACTACGTGCGGACGGCGCGGGCGAAGGGCTGCGGCGACGGCCGCGTGATGTCGCGCCACGTGCTCCGGAACGCCTTGATCCCGATCCTCACGCGCACCGTGACGGCGATCCCGTTCCTGTTCACCGGGGCGCTGCTCACCGAGAGCTTCTTCGGCATCCCCGGGCTCGGCGCCGTCACCGTCGATGCCATCCAGGGCAACGACTTCTCGACGCTGCGCGTGATGGTCTACATCGGCGCGCTCCTCTTCATCCTCTTCCAGATCATCACCGACTTCACCTACACGCTCGCTGATCCCCGCGTGAGGCTCGAGTAGCGCGTGGAGGGATACGTCGTCTCCAACCTCGTGGTGCTCGCCGTGGTGATCGGTATCGCCTACACGGTGCGCGTCGTGCGGAAGAGCCGCTTCTGGACGGAATCCTTCCGCGAGCTCGCGCGCCGTCGGCCGATCGCTCTGCTCGCGATCGCCGTCTACGTGACGCTCGGTCTCGCCGACGCGGTTTCGTGGGTGGGGTCGGGCGAGGGTCGCGAGGGCGTCGCGGCGCATCAGCCGCGTTCACTGATCGACCGCGTCTTCCCCGACGACTTCCAGGAACGCAGCTACTCCGCGCCGCTCGCCGATTTCGAGTTCTACGGCGGTGCTCCGTTGAAGAATCCGGGAGAGCATCTGCTCGGCACCGACATCCTCGGTCGCGACGTCTTCCACCTCACCATGAAGGGCGCGCGGGTCGCGCTCCTGATCGGCGGGCTCACCAGTCTGATCGTCATCCCCCTGGCGCTGCTCTTCGGCATGAGCGCGGGCTACTTCGGCGGACGCATCGACGACGCCGTCTTCTTCCTGATTTCCACACTCGCCTCGATCCCGAACCTGCTGCTGCTGATCGCGCTGATCCTCGTGCTCGGCCGGGGCCCGGTGCAGGTGTGCGTGGCGATGGGCGTCACGAGCTGGGTCGGTTTCGCGCGCGTGGTGCGCGGCGAGACGTTCAAGCTGCGCGAGCTCGACTACGTGCAGGCGGCGCGCGCGCTCGGGGCGTCGGAGGCGCGCATCGTGTTGCGCCACATCCTGCCGAACCTGATGCACCTCGTCGTCATCACGTTCGTGCTGCTCTTCTCCGGCACGGTGCTCTCCGAGGCGATCCTCGCCTTCCTCGGCATCGGCATCGACGGCAGCTGGGGGCAGATGATCGACCAGGCGCGCGACGAGCTCGCCCGCGATCCGATCATCGCGTGGAACCTGCTCGCGTCCTCGACGGCGCTCTTCGGCCTGATCCTCTCGGTGAACATGGTCGGTGACGCGATCCGCGACATCCTCGACCCGCGCACGCTCCGGGAGAACCTGTGAGTCAGGGCAAGCCGGCGCGCAGCGAGCCGGAGGCGAGCGAAGTCCGATCGGGAGACGCGCTGCTCGAAGTGCAGGATCTCGTCACCACCTTCCCCGCCGACGGCGGACGCGCGGCAGTCGTGGACGGCGTGAGCCTGCGCCTCGAGGCGGGCAGCGTGGTCGCCCTCGTCGGGGAGTCGGGGTGCGGGAAGTCGATCACCGCGCTGTCGATCATGCGGCTCGTGCCGCGTCCCGGACGCGTGTCGTCCGGAAGCATCCGTCTGAACGGACGCGACGTGCTCTCGCTCGGCGTCTCGGAGATGCGTCAGGTGCGCGGCGCGGAAGTGGCGATGATCTTCCAGGAGCCGATGACGAGCCTGAACCCCGTGCAGGCCGTCGGCGACCAGGTGGTCGAGGCGATCCGCCTGCACGAGAAGGTGAGCTTCGACGTCGCCCGGAATCGCACGATCGAGCTCTTCGAGCGCGTCGGCATCCCCGACGCCGAAGCGCGCTTCGACACCTACCCGCACCAGCTGTCGGGCGGGCTCAAACAACGCGTGATGATCGCGATGGCGCTCTCGATGCAACCGAAGCTGCTGATCGCCGACGAGCCGACGACGGCGCTCGACGTCACGATCCAGGCGCAGATCCTCGAGCTGCTGCGCGAGGTGCGGGATCGCTTCGGCACGGCGATCCTGCTGATCACCCACGACCTCGGCGTCGTGAACGAGCTCGCCGATCGTATCGCCGTGATGTACGCGGGCCGCGTCGTCGAGGAGGGCACGCGCCAAGAGGTGCTGATGACGCCGCATCATCCCTACACGCAGGGGTTGCTCGCGTCGATCCCGTCGCGCGCCGAGCACGGCGAGCCGCTTGCCGAGATCCACGGCGTCGTGCCGTCGGCCGGGGAGTGGCCGGCCGGGTGTCGCTTCGCGACGCGCTGTCCGGCGGTGCTCGATCGCTGCCACAGCGATCCGCCGGTGGCGACGTCCCTCTCGGAAACCCACCGCGCCTGGTGCCACGTCGTCGCCGACGCGCAGGGGCGCGGATGAGCGCGCGGGGCGAGGCGCTGCTGCGCGTGGAAGGCCTGCGCACGTGGTTCCCGATCCGCCAGGGCCTGTTTCGCAACGTCGTCGGCAACGTGCGCGCGGTCGACGGCGTCGATCTCGAGATCCACGCCGGCGAGACGCTCGCGCTCGTCGGCGAGTCGGGCTGCGGAAAGACGACCGTCGGCCGCACGCTCCTGCGCCTCGAAGAGCCGACCGACGGCCGCATCTTCTTCGACGGCGTCGACCTCGCACGGCTCTCGCGCGCGGCGATGCGTCCCTACCGCCGCGAGATCCAGATCGTGTTCCAGGATCCGCTCGCTTCGCTCGATCCGCGCATGCGTGTGCGTGACGCGGTCGCCGAGGGGATGGAGACGTTCGGTATCGGCGACAGCGAAAGAGAGCGCACCGAGCGCGTCGAAGCGCTCTTCGCGCGCGTGCAGCTCGATCCGCGCGCGATCTGGCGCTATCCGCACGAGTTCTCGGGCGGTCAGCGTCAGCGCATCTGCATCGCCCGCGCGCTGGCCGTCGAGCCCCGCCTGATCGTTTGCGACGAGGCGACGAGCGCCCTCGACGTCTCGATCCAGGCGCAGATCCTCAATCTCCTGCGCCAGCTCCAGGACGAACTCGGCCTGACCTATCTCTTCATCACCCACGATCTCGGCGTCGTCCGCTATCTCTCCGATTGTGTCTCGGTGATGTACCTCGGCCAGATCGTCGAGCACGGCGCGACCGCGCGTATCTTCGAAGATCCGCGCCACCCCTATACGAAGGCGCTGCTCGACGCCGTCCCGTCGTTCGACCCCACGCAGCGCAATGCGCACGCGCGGCTCGAGGGCGACGTGCCGTCCCCGTCGGCGCCGCCGACCGGGTGTCGTTTCCACACGCGCTGCCCGTCGGTCTGGCAGCGCTGCAGCGCCGAAGAGCCGGCCACCTATCCCGTCGCCGACGGCGGCGCGCGGTGCTTCCTCGAAGACCCGGGCGAAGCGCGGTGAGTCGCATCGACCCGGCGGCGATCGAAGTCGCCTCGATCTGTGATGTCGGGCGTCAGCGCGCCACCAACCAGGACCGCTGCGCCGACGGCCACACCGCCGACGGCGGGCGTTGGCTGATGGTGGCCGACGGGATGGGCGGGCACGCCGGCGGCGAGACGGCGAGTCGCCTCGCCGTCGAGTGCGCCGAGCGCGGGCTCGGCGCGGAGCACGCATCGTCCGGGAGCGCACTCGGGAAGGTCTTCGAAACGGCGAATCGGTCCATCCACGAGGCGGCGCAGCGCGATGGCTCGCTCCACGGCATGGGCACGACGGGCGTCGCGATCCTCTTCGGCGCCGACGGATCCGCGCACGTCGCGAACGTCGGCGACAGCCGCGCCTATCGGATGCGCGGCGACGTCCTCGAGCCGCTCACCCGCGATCACTCGCTCGTCGGCGAGTTGCGGCGCCGCGGCGACATCACCGAGGCCGAGGCCCGCGTGCATCCACGTCGCAACGAAGTGTTGCGCTCGCTCGGCGTGCTGCCGGAAGTCGAGGTGGACGTCGACCCGATCGAGGTGCAGCCCGGCGATCGCTACCTGCTCTGTTCGGACGGGCTCTGCGGGGTGCTGGATGACGACGAGATCGCGGCGGTCGTGCGCCGCGAGCCGGCGGAAGAGGCGGTGCGCACGCTGGTCGATCGCGTGAACCAACGCGGCGGGCCCGACAACGTCACCGTGCAGATCGCGGTGGTGCCGGGATCGCGCGGTCGGTCGGTGCGCATCGCGTCGAT
Organism: Deltaproteobacteria bacterium; assembly: GCA_024638705.1. Taxonomy (GTDB): domain Bacteria; phylum Myxococcota_A; class UBA9160; order UBA9160; family SMWR01; genus JAHEJV01. Next base: position 14,174 of record JAHEJV010000026.1, read on the forward strand.
CTGCGTGGCAGTGGTCGCTCTCGGGCTGAGCCTGGCCTGGCTCGCCGGCGTGTTCGACGGCGCGGGTTAGTCGGTTCGCGCGGCCGCGATCGACGCGGCCTCGCTGCCTTCGCCGGCCACTTCGCGCAGCGCTTCGAGCAGGGTGTCGAGGGTGAGCAGCTCGGGCAGGACGCGCGGCGCGTCCGGCGCGCCGGGCGCGTACACCGCGTAGACCGGCACGCCCGCCTTGCCGAGCTTCGCCAGCGCGCCGCGGATCGTGTCGTCACGCCGCGTCCAGTCGGCGCGATAGACGTCGTAGCCCAGACGCGCGAGCTCTTCGCCGACGCGCGCGTCGGCGAGCACGCCGCGCTCGTTCACCTTGCAGGTGATGCACCAGTCCGCGGTGAAGTAGACGAAGACCGGACGACCCGCGTCGAGGCTCGTGCGCACGGCCGCGGCCTCGAAGGGAAGCGCCGAAGGGATCGCGACCGACTTCTCTTCGCCGGGATCGCGGGGCGCGAGGTCGAGCGCGACGACACCGAGCGCCGCGACGCCCGCGAGGGCGACGGCGAACACGGCAGCGGGGATCGCGCGTCCGCGCTTCTGGAGCACGCCGAGCCACCATGCCACCGCCGCGACGACGATCAGCAAAACGAGCGACCCGACGATCGCCTCGGAGCCTGCGACGCGGCCGAGGATCCACAGGAGCCACACCACGGTGAGCAGCAGGGCGAAGCCGAGCACGACGCGCAGGTCACCCATCCAGGCGCCCGAGCGCGGCATGCGCTTTGCCCAGCCCGGGAACACGGCCGCCAGCAGGAAGGGCGTCGCGAGGCCGAGCCCGATGGCGATGAAGATCGACACGATCACCGGCGCCGGGCTCGCGAACGCGAAGCCCACTGCCGTGCCGAGGAAGGGCGCCGAGCAGGGCGTCGCGAGGGCGACCGCGAGCAGGCCGTCGAAGAAGCTGCGTCGCGCACCGGCCGCATGGCTCCCGACCGTGCTGAGCCCGCCGGTGTCGACGACGATCTCGAACGCGCCGAAGAGGTTCATCGCGAACGCGACGAGCAGCGCCGCGATCGCGACGAGGAAGACCGGCTCCTGGAGCTGGAAGCCCCAGCCGACTGCGCTGCCGGCGGCGCGCAGTCCGACGACCACGCCCGCGAGCGCGAGCATCGACGCGGTGATGCCGGCGGTGTACGCCGCCGCGTGGCGCAGGTGTTCGCTGCGATGGCTGTGGGCGAGAGAGGCGAGCGATGCGAGCTTGATCGCGAGGACCGGCAGCACGCAGGGCATCAGGTTGAGGATCAATCCGCCGATCCACGCGTAGAAGGCGGCGACGATCCACGAGACCGGCGCGGCGGCGGGCGCGGCCTCTTCGAAGGCCGCCGCGTCGGCGACGACCGGGGGCGTGGCGAAGCGGATCGAGCGCGAGTCGCCGTTCGCGTGACGCAGCGGAACGACACCGGAAAGCGTCATCTCCGCCGGGCGCGCCTTCCCGAGCCAGAGCCCCTCGAGGTCGATCACGATCGCACCGGCTCGCGTGGCGTGGGGACGCGGCGCCGACGCCACCCACGTGAGCTCGGGCGTGGCGTAGGGATAGAACGCGGGGTCGTCCCCGACCGGCGACTTCACGGGGCACGCGCCGGTCGCATCGCCGCATGGGTCGACGACGAGCGTCGCGCGCGGCGTGTCGCCGTCCTGCTCGATCGGCGCGGCGAGCGACACCGCGACACCCCCCGCCGCCGCCTCGCGCGGCACTTCCATCGCCTCTTCGTCGAAGCGCTGGCGCACGGCGGGGTCGGGCGCCGGGTCGAAGGGCGCTTCGACCTCGAAGCTGCCGGGCAGACAGATGTGGGCGCACACGAGGGCGTCGACGCGCGCATGGATCGTGCGGGCGCCGGCCTCGGTGCGAGCGAGGGTCGCGAGCAGGACCGGGCGCTCGTAGCCGTACGAGATCAGGTCGATGTCTTCCTCGACGAAGGCTTCCGGCGTGGGCCAGGCGATTGCGCCCTCGATCTCGCCGGCGAAGGTCCAGGTGATCTCCGGCGGGAGGCCGGTGTCGCCGGGATTGCGCCAGTAGACGTGCCACCCCTCGTCCGGCACCAGCTCGATCCCGACGCGCCAGGCGTTCTCGGCGAGCGGATCGACCAGCAGCCGCGCCAGCAGGCGGGGCTCGTCGTCCACGATCGCACCCTCGACCTCGCGCGGGGCGGCTGTCGCCGCCGTCGCGATCGTCCATACGGACGCCGCGAGCAGGGCGCTGGCGAGAAGGCGGTTTCGCAGGTTCATCCGTCGAATCATCGGCATCCCGAAGCCCGCAGCGTAGCCCTCCGGTCGCCCGCTGCCGCGGGTCGGCGAACGCTTCGGGAGGCGAAACGTGCACGCAAGAGGAGTGCGCAAGAGCGTGCGATACAATGCGCCGCCCACGGAGGTTTCCAAGCGCGCCCATGAAGGATTTCTCGTCGAAGACGGCCGTCGTGACCGGCGCGGCCAGCGGCATCGGCCGCGCTCTCGCTCACGCGTTCGCCGACGCCGGTTCGCGGGTCGCCGTCGCAGACGTACAGCCGGATGCGCTCGAGCGGGTTGCCGACGAGTTGCGCGCGAAGGGCGCGGAAGCGCTCGCCGTCCCGACCGACGTCTCCGTGCCCGACGCGGTGAGCGCACTCGCAGAGCGCACGCAGGAGGCCTTCGGCGCGATCCACGTCGTGTGCCACAACGCGGGCGTCTTCGCGGGCGGTCTCTCCTGGGAAGCGCCGCTCTCCGACTACGAGTGGGTCTTCGACGTGAACGTGTGGGGCGTCGTGCACGGTGTGCGCGCCTTCACGCCGAAGCAGCTCGAGCACGGCGAGGCGGGACACATCGTCATCACCTCGTCGATGGCGGGGCTCACCTCCGCGCCGTTCTGCGCGCCCTACTACATGAGCAAGCACGCCGTGCTCTCGCTCGCCGAGACGCTGCATCTCGAGCTCGAGGCGAAGGGCGCCGCGGTCGGCGTGTCGGTGTTGTGTCCCGAGCTCGTCGACACGCGGATCGGGGAGTCGGATCGCAACCGTCCCGAGCACCGCAAGCGCGGCGGGCCGTCACATCCCGAACGCGACCTCGTCGAAGGCGCGATCAAGCAGAGCACGGGCACCGGGCTCGATCCGGCGGAGATCGCCGCGCGCACGCTCGACGCGATCCGCGAACAGCGCTTCTACGTCGTGCCGCCCGACGGCGATCCCTGGCGCGTGGCCTGCGACGCCCGTCTCGACACGATTCGCGATGGCCGCAATCCCGGCAGCGTCGTCCCTGGGTCCTGAGCGGATCCCGAGCGATCTCCCGTCGCCACGCGACCGCGACCGTGAGGAGCCCATGAACGTCGGAATCCTGCTGATCTTCCAGAACTACCAGGGGCGCGGATCGGACGCCGACATGGTGCGCGACCAGATCCGGGTCGCCGACCTCGCCGAGCCGCTCGGCTTCGATTCCCTGTGGCCGCCCGAGCATCACTTCACCGACTACTCGGCCTGCCCCGACAATCTCCAGTTCCTCTCCTACATGGCAGCGAAGACCGAGCGCATCCAGCTCGGCACCGGCGCGGTGATCGTGCCGTGGAACGACCCGCTGCGCGTCGTCGAGAAGGTGGCCTTCCTCGATCATCTCTCGAACGGTCGCGCGGTGCTCGGGTTGGGCCGTGGCCTGGCCCGTGTCGAGTACGAGCACTTCGGCATCGCGATGGACAGCTCGCGCGATCGCTTCGACGAGGCGTCGCGGATGATCATCGAAGGCCTCGAGAAGGGATTCGTCGAAGGGGAGGGTCCCTACTACCCCCAGAAGCGCACCGAGATCCGACCGCGCCCGTTGCGCGGCTTCCGCGATCGTTTCTATTGCGTCGGCATCTCGCCCGAGTCCGTCCATCAGGTGGCGGCGCTCGGCGCCCACCTGATGGTCTTCTCACAGACGCCCTGGGAGCTCTTCAAGGACGGGGCGCTCGCGGCTTATCACGAGGCATGGGCCGCCCAGCAGGAAGGGCCGCCGCCTCCGCCGCTCACCGGCGACCTGATGTTCTGCCACCGCGACGCCGAGCAGGCCGAGAAGCTCGCGCGCGAGTACATGTCGAATTACTACCTGTCGATCCTCCAGCACTACGAGCTCCTGTCGGATCACTTCAAGAACACGAAGGGCTACGAGTTCTATGGGGACGCCCAGACGGCGCTCGCCGCCGTGGGCGCCGAGACCTCCGCGCAGGTCTACTGCGGGATCCAGACGTGGGGGACGCCGGAGCAGATCCTCGAGAAGCTGCGATCGCGCCGTGAGCTTCTGGGGGAATTCGACCTCTCGCTGATCGCCCACTACGGCGGCATGCCCGTCGCGGTGGCCGAGGAGAGCCTCGGGCTGTTCGCCGCGGAGGTGCTTCCCGAACTGCGCCGCTGGTCCTCGTGATGGGTTTCGTGCGAGAATCCCCCTGCTTCCGGCTCTGCGGCCGGTTTCGATCGCTTGTCCGTTTCGTCCGTCTCGATTGGAGGGTCACGTGAAGACGATCTCGAAGGTGCTGCTCCCCGGGCTGTTGCTCGCGCTCTGCGGGGGACTGCTGTTCTCCGTGCCCGCCCTGGCGCAGTATGAATCGGACGAAGAGGAATACGACGAATACGAGGACTACGAGGATGTGGTCGAAGAGCCTGCGCAGCCCACGATCGACAGCGGCTTCTATCTCGAGGCGGCGGGCGGGGGATCGCGCAGCCTCGACCAGGACGCGAAGTACAACACCGCGCTCGGCTCGCGGTCCGGCGACATCGATTTCAAGGCGGGTTGGGTCGCCGGCGGCGCGCTCGGATTCCGGGTGAACCAGGCGCGCTTCGAGCTGGCCGGACAGTACCGGCTCGCGGCAGTCGAGAAGATCACCCTGAATCCGCTCTCCGGCGCGTCGAGCGGCGACATCATCGTCACGACGGGCATGGCGAACTTCTACTACGACTTCGATTTCGGTTGGCCCGTCTCGCCCTTCCTCGGTGGGGGGCTCGGCATCGCCCACATCGACCTCGACGCCGAGGTGCGGCCCCTGGTCTTCGTCGTCGACGAGACCACGAACGAAATCGCGTGGAACATCATGGCGGGCATGTCGATGGCCGTCGCTCCTTCGACGGAGCTCTTCCTGTCCTTCCGGCACATCGAGCTCTTCGACGAGGCGACGGTCGACGCGAGCTTCCCCGGCACGTCGCTGGGCGATCTCGACTTCGACTACAGCGTGAACGACTTCACCCTGGGGCTGCGTTACACGTTCTGAGCGAGCAGCCTCGCGGCGTCGAGGGCGCCGTAGGTGAAAATGACGTCGGCGCCGGCGCGCTTGAGCGAGAGCAGGCTCTCGAGCAGGCAGGCGTCGTAGTCGAGCCAACCGCGGTCGGCGGCGGCGCGTAGCATCGCGTACTCGCCGCTCACGTGATAGGCGGCGACGGGGAGCGCCGTGTGGTCGCGCACGAGACGGATCACGTCGGCGTAGACGAGCCCCGGCTTCACCATCAACCAGTCCGCGCCTTCCGCCTCGTCGAGCTCCACCTCGCGCAGCGCTTCGCGCGCGTTGGCCGGATCCATCTGGTAGGTCTTCTTGTCGCCGGCGCGCGGCGCCGAATCGAGCGCATCCCGGAACGGTCCGTAGAAGGCCGACGCGTACTTCGTGCAGTAGCTGCCGATCGCCACGTCGCTGTGGCCGGCTTCGTCGAGCGCCTCACGGATCGCCAGCACCCGGCCGTCCATCATGTCCGAGGGCGCGACCACGTCGGCGCCGGCCTCGGCCTGGGCCACCGCCATCTCGGCGAGCAGGGGCAGCGTCTCGTCGTTGTCGATCCGGCCGTCGATCACGACGCCGTCGTGCCCGTCCGAGGAGTAGGGGTCGAGCGCAATGTCGGTGACGACGAGCAGATCGGGATGGGCGCTCTTCACGGCGCGCACGCAGCGCTGGAGCAGGCCGTCGGGCTTCGCGGCGCCGCTCCCGCGCGGGTCCTTCTCCTCATCGGGCAGCACCGGGAAGAGCGCGATGCCGGGGACCCCGAGCGACACCGCCTCGTCGGCCTTCGCGACGATGCGATCGATCGAGAGGCGCGCGTGCCCGGGCATCGACGGGATCGACGTGGCCTCGTTCTCGCCCCCCTGAACGAAGAGCGGCAACACGAGGTCGCCCGTGGTGAGGTGGGTCTCGCGGACGAGCCGGCGGAGGGCCGGGCGCGAGCGGTTGCGTCGGGGTCGGATCAGCACGCCGGAAGGCTAGCTACTTGAAGTCGGCGTCGCTGAACTGGGCGAGCCGCTCGATCCACCACTTCGGCGCCTGCTTCATGAACGTGTTCAGGTCCCAGTAGTCGCGCCAGAGGGTGATCTTCTGGTTCTTCACCTCGTGGATCGTGACGAAGTCGTTCACGATCTTCTCGCCGGTCTCGAAGTGCCAGATCTCGGTGTGCTCGATGACCACGATGTCGCCTTCGGCGACGACGCGATGGATCTCGTGTTCGATCCGGACGACCGGGTCGAGACCGAGCCGCAGCCGCTTCACGACGTTCTCGGGGCCGACCGCGCCGGTGTCGGGCGTCGGGACGTCTTCATAGAGCCCGTGCTCGTCGATCCACGACGCGACGCCGTCCCAGTCCTTCTGGTAGAGGCAGTTCCACATGCGGTGGACGACTTCCCGTTGGCTCAGTTCGGTCATGGGATTCCTCTTCTCGCGTGTCCGACGCGCGGATTCTACTCGCTGCGCGCCGGCGCCGAAGGACGGTCGTAGACGAGTCTTCCGGCGCACCAGGTGGCGCGCACGGCCTCGCTCGTGAGCCCGGCGCGCGCGGCGCGCCAGGGGCGATCGAGGAGGCACAGGTCGGCGGACGCGCCCACGGCGACGCGTCGCGGCGCGCCGCCGGGCGCCTCGGCCGGAGTGGTGAAGAGCGCGAGCGCGTCCTCGGGCGAGAGCGGCGCGTCGCCGCCGAGCACATGGCCGGCCTCGGTGCGCCGATCGACGGCGGCGGCCATCGCGCGCCACGGGTCGGGCGAGCCGAAGGGGGCGTCGCTGCCGCCGCCGAGCGGCACGCCGGCGTCGCGCCAGGCCCGCGCGCGGTAGAGCCAGGGCCGGTCCTCGGGAGCGACGTCCTCGCGATAGGCGTCGCCGCGCTCGCGGAGGAAGTGGGGCTGGGTGACGACGGTGAGCGGCAATCCGGCGACGAGGGACACCAGCTCCGGGGGCGCCACCGACGCGTGCTCGAGGCGATCGCCGACGATCGCGCCGGCGCGCCGGAAGGCCTCCACCGAGAAGACCCCCTCGGCGCGCGTCACGCAGTGGATGGCCACGCTCCGTCCGGCGGCGTGGGCCGCGCGGATCCGCTCGGCGAGGGCGTCGAAATCCGGCAGACGTGGCTCGTCGAGCAGGATCTTCACGCAGCCGATCGAAACGCGGTCTCCGTCGCAGGCGGGCAGGTCGAGCCGACCCATCACGCGGAGGCGTTGGGGGAGGGCACCGGAGTCCGACGCCGCGCGGAAGCGCGCCAGCGCCGACGCGTCGTTGTCCGCCGTGGCGTCGGTGAGGCCGGTGACGCCGAATGCGGCGAGTCGCGCGCCGACCGCGGCGAGGTCGGGTCCCGCGCCGCCGATGCGATCGCGCACCCAGTCGTCGAGACGGAAGAGGCGTCCCGTCGCGCGGCCGTCGCCGTCGCGCTCGACGCCCGGCGGCAGGTCGCGCGCATCCGGGACGATGTCGGCCGCCGCGAGCCCCGCCGAGTTCAGCATCCACGCCGAACCGCTGCGGTGTTGCACGCGTAGCGGACGTTCCGGGACCCAGGCGTCGAGCCGATGCCGGTCGAGCGCGCCGGCCACCGATTCGTGATAGGCGACCCCGCGCAGCCAGCCCGAGCCTTCGCGCGCGGCATTCCGCAGCGCCGACGCGAGCTGGGCTTCGTCGCGCACGTCGGGCGGCCCGCAGCGCAGCGACGCGTCGGCCGCGGCGAGCGCGTGCAGGTGGATGTGGTGGTCGTGGAGGCCGGCGAGGAGCGCGCCGCCCGCGGCGTCGTACACGTCGGACTCCGTCGGGTGTCGCGCGAGCGCGGCGCCGACTTCCGTCACCCGCGCGTCCTCGATCCGGACGTCGACGCACGTGCCGGCGACTTCCGCGTCGCGGATCAACACGCGACGCGGAGCGCGCGGCGCAGCGATCCGGTGTCGGCGCCCGCAGGTCGCGCCGGACCCCGCGGCGGGCGCGCCCGGGGCGTCGCCACGTCGGCGACGACGCCCCGGACTTCCACCCGCGCCGCGTCCGGCTCGCCCGACACTTCGCAAGGCGCCACTTCCGCGAACGCGTGGGCGTGCGCCGCGACGTCGCGCAGCGCGAGGTCGAGCAGCACGCCGCCACCGTGTCGCCACGCCGCCCAGGCGGCGAGCGCGGCGTGCAGGCCCGTGAGCGGATCGGCGATCGCGTCGCCGCAGAAGATCGGACCCGCGTCGTCCGCGACGCTCTCGGCGAGGCCGGCCGCGACGCCCGCGTCGTCGCCGAAGGCGACGCGACCCGGCGCCGGGTCTTCGCGTCCGTACCCGGTGAGGCTCACCCACACGCGACCCGCGCGCGATCCGACCCAGGCCTCGGCATCGATGCCGAGCTGCGCGAGCGCCCGCGGCCGCGTGCTCTCGACGACGACGTCGGCAGACTCGACGAGCGCGAAGAGCAGCGCGCGATCGCGATCGCCTGCGAAGTCGAGCTGCACGCTGCGCTTGCCGGCATGGAGCTGGTCGAAGAAGCCGGGAGCGCCGAGCCGCGCGCCGTCGGGACGGCTGCGACTCTCGACCTTCACGACGTCCGCGCCGGCGTCGGCGAGCAGCTGGGTGCAGAGCGGGCCCGCCCAGAGCGACGAGAAGTCGACCACCCGGGGCGTGGGGGGAGCCGTTCCGCGCGGGCCGATCGGATGCAGACGAAGCCAGGGCGAAGACCGGTCCGCCGCGCGGGAAGGGGCGAAGGCGATCCCGAGCCAGTTCGCGCGCTCGGCGAGCCACGGCGCAGTGCGCCGCTGCATCTGCGCCGCAGCGAACGACCACGCGTCGACGTCGTGCCCCGGAGGTGTCGCGTCGAGCCAGGCGGGCAGCGCGCGTTCGTCGTCGGGGCGCGCGAGGTTCAGCGCGGCGAAGCCGTCGGCGGTGCGCAGCAGGCGGCACGCGCCGCCGGGGGAGGTTGCGCCGCGCCGCGTCAGACCGGAGTGGGCGGCGCGTTCG
>JAHEJV010000027.1 GCA_024638705.1 Deltaproteobacteria bacterium
GCGCCTCGGATACTCGATCAGCACGACGCGATTGAAGCGCGCTTCGTTGCGCTGGAAGATCGCCTCGAACAGCTGCTTCACGCCGGAGTAGATGTTGCCGGCGACGGGAACGCGCGAGAGGATCTGCTCCCACACGCGGACGAGCTGATGGCCGAACAGGTGCCGCGCGACGACGCCCATCAGCAGGATCACCACGAAGGTGAACAGCGCGCCGACGAAGGGGAGGGTCGGCGGATCCTCGAGACCGAACGACTTGAGGACGCGCGGCAGGAGGAGGTTGTCGAGCCGCTGGATGATCCAGCTGATCGCCCAGATCGTGATCCCGAGCGGCGCGAAGGCGAGAATGCCGGCGACGAAGTAGCCGCGCAGGGCCTCTCGCGTGGTCTTCAGCCAACCCCAATGCACGACGGGCAACCTCCGCGCGCATGCCGAAAGGGGGCGGCCGCGCGCTCATCGGCCGGACAGGGGCGCCGACCGGAGTCCGGTCGGGGATGGATCATGGGAGCCGGGAGGCTTCCTAGAAGAGGGGCAGGTCGCCGTCGGGCGCGTACGCCGAGATCTCGCACGCCAGGCAGATCACTTCGTAGCGGGGCGGCTCGTAGCGATCGGAGGCCTGCGGCTCGGGGCTGGCGATCGGGGTCGACTCGGGATTCGTCGCGTTCATGGGCGAGTGGATAGCACTTCGGGTCGCGAGCCCGCGAGGGGGGAGGGGCGGTTCCCGGGCGTCCCTGACGGGTCCGAGCCGGTCTTTCGGCGCCGCGCGAAGCGCGCGACCCTCCCGTTCCAGTCGCTTCGCGAAAGCGCGCGAATCTCCTCACAAAGCCCCTCCGGACACCCGATCGGAAGCCCGATGCGACGTTTCCGCAGCGACGAGATCCTGCTCTGGGTCGCGACCGCCGTCGTCTTCGCGCCGGCGGCGCTGGCCCTCGCCGACCGCTGGGCCTCCACCGAGTACTACCAGCACGGATTCCTCGTCCCGCTCGTCTCGCTGGCCACGGCGCACCCGCGTCTGCGCAAGCTCGGTCCGGGTGGCCGGCACACGAGGGCGCTCGCCGCCCTGGCGGGGGCGCTGGCGCTCTACGCCGTCGGCGTGATGGGGGCCAGCATCACGGCCCAGGGCCTGGCGCTGGTGGCCGCGATCACGGCCCTGGTCGGCTATCGCTGGGGAACCGACGGCGTGCGGCGCCTGGCGTTCCCGCTGGCCTTCCTGCTCTTCGCCGTTCCGCTCCCCGAGGCCTGGGTGTTCCCCGTGATCGTGACGCTCCAGGAATGGGCGAGCGTGGGAGCGGTGGCGGTGCTCCATCTGTTCGACGTCGCCGTCGCACGCGAGGGCAACGTGATCCGGCTCGCCAACGGCGACGCGCTCTTCGTGGCCGAGGCTTGCAGCGGGATCACCTCGTTGATCAGCCTGCTCCCGATCGGCGTGTTGCTCGCGCGCTTCACGCAGGACGATTTCGCGAAGCGCTGCTGGCTCGTGGCCGCGGTGGTGCCGGCCGCGCTGCTCTGCAACGCGCTGCGCGTGATCGCCACGGTGGCGGCGGCCGACGCGTTCGGCACGCAGCAGGCGACGTCGGGCCCGCTCCACGACTCGGCGGGCATGCTCACGTCGGCCTTCGCCGTCGTGCTCGTGATCGCCTTCGGCGCCGCGATGCGCCGCTTCTCGGGCGACGGCCCCGCGACGCCCGCGAGCGCCTGAGCGTGGCGATGCGAGCGGACGGCGCGACGCCCGTGGACGGCGGCGGGTCGCTCACCGAGCGCGTGGTCGCGCTCGCACACGCCCTCGGCTTCGATCTCGCCGGCGTGTCGCGCGCCGAGCCCGGCGAGCACGCCGCCTTCTTCCGCGAGTGGATCGATCGCGGGTACGCCGGGGAGATGAGCTACCTCGCGCGGCGCGTCGAGGCGCGCAGCGACCCGCGGCTCGTGCTCGAGGGCGCGCGCAGCGTCGTCGCCGTGGGGTTCGTGTACGACCCGGGCGAGCGGCCCGAGCCGGACGGGCCGGCGTTCCGGGTCGCGCGTTATGCGGGCGGGGACGACTATCACGACGTCCTGGTCGATCGGCTGCGCGCGCTCGAAGCCGGCCTCGTGCCGCTGGCCGGGCGACCCGTCCGCACGCGCGGCTATGTCGACACCGGGCCGGTGCTCGAGCGCGCCTTCGCGGCGCAGGCGGGGCTCGGCTGGATCGGCAAGAACACGCTGCTGATCCACCCGCGGCTGGGCTCCTACCTCTTCCTCGGCGTCGTCCTCACCGACCTCGAGCTCGAACCGGGCACGCCCGAGCCCGACCACTGCGGAAGCTGTCGCGCGTGTCTCGACGTGTGTCCGACCGACGCCTTTCCCGAGCCCTACGTGCTCGACGCGACGCGCTGTCTCTCGTACACGACGATCGAATTGCGCGGCGCGATCCCCGAGCCGCTGCGCGGAGGGCAGGGCGACTGGGGATTCGGATGCGACCTGTGTCAGGAGGTCTGTCCCTGGAATCAGCGCACGCGTCGCGAAGTGCCGGACGACCCGCACGGCCTGCGCGCGCGCATCGCGCCGCGTCCCGAATGGGTGGCGCCGACTCTCGCCTGGGTGCTCGACCTCGACGAAGAGGCGTGGCGCGTCGCGACGCGTCGCACCGCGCTGCGCCGCACGAAGTACCGCGGCCTGCTGCGCAACGCGCTGGTGGCGGCGGGCAACTCGGGCGATGCGTCGCTCGTGCCGCGCGTGCGGCGTCATCTCGAGGGCGACGATCCGGTGCTAGCCGAGCACGCGCAGTGGGCGCTCGCTCGGCTCGGGGGGTGATGGTCCCGGCTGCTCCGCGCCTAGCCGGGTTTGCGCGCGACCAGTCGGGCCACGGCGGCCGGTCGGGCTTCGTCCGAGACGCCTTCCCAGTGCTCCTCGATCTCGAGGCCGGGGAAGAGCGTCGCCAGCTCGCCCGGCTCCAGGAGAAACGCTTCATTCCTGGGGCCATAGCCGAGATCCCTCTGGTGGATCGTGAAGGTCTCGTAGAGCAGCCGTCCGCCCGGCGCGAGCAGGATTTCGAGCTCCGGAGCGAGCGGGCGATGGAGGTAGCGGCACACGACGACCGCGCCGCACCGGCCGGATGCGATCGGGGGATGCGCCGCGGCTTCGAGATCCGCGCGCACGCCGCGGACGGGGAGATCCTGTGCGCAGGCGGAGGCGCGCAGCTCTTCGAGGTGCTCCGCGTTGCGGTCGACACCGACGACCGGGACGCCCGCCGCCGCGATCGCCAGCGCGTTGCGACCGCGGCCGCAGGCGAGGTCGACCACGGGGCCGATGCGCGCGGCGTCGCGGAGCGTGTCGAGATGCGCGCGGATCAGCGGGGAGGGTTCGCTCACGACCCGGCGCGTCGCGCGATCACCGACACGACGCGCGCGGGGTGATCCGACACGATGCCGTCGACGCCGAGATCGAAGAGGGCTTCGATCTCGTCCACGTCGTTGATCGTCCACACGTGCACCTGCACCCCGTGTTCGTGGGCCGACGCGACGAAGGCTTCCGTCACCAGCGGCTGGCCGGCGAAGTCGGGCGGCACCTGAAAGGCCATCGGCCCGGCCGGCGGGATCTCGCCGCGCATCGTCGCGACGGCGAAGCGCGCGACTTCTCCGGCGCTCGCGCCGAGCGCGACCCCGCTTCCCTCGCGCGCGACGGCGTCGCGCACGCGCTGCATCAGCGCGTCGTCCGCTGCCGTCACGAGCGTGAGATCTGCGTGCTTCGCCTCGCGGATCACCGCGAGCGTCCGCTCCACGATGCCGGGCAGGTCTTCCTTCAGCTCGAGGTTGAAGCGCGCGAGAGGGAACGCGTGCAGCGCCTCGGCGAGGCTCGGGATGCGGTGCCCCGCGCCGCGGAAGGGCGTGGCGCCGTCGGGGGTCGTGAAGTGATGGCCCGCGTCGAGACGCTGCAGGTCGGCGAAAGGGAAGTCGCGGACGGGGCCGCGGCCGTCGGTCACACGCGCGACGTCGTCGTCGTGCAGCAGCACGGGCACGCCGTCGCGCGTCAGGTGCACGTCGGTTTCGAGCACGACGGCGCCGTCGGCGAGGCCGCGTTCGAAGGAGGCGAGGGTGTTCTCCGGGACGTCTCCCGCGCAGCCGCGATGTCCGATCGCGAAGGGACGCGGCAGTGCGAAGAACGGATGCGGCACGCGCATACGTTATCATGCGCCGCCCGATGACCCGCTCGCTGCCCCACCTCCGCCCGACGACCCACGCGATCTCGCGATGACTCCGCCATGACCGTGCTGACGCGCGACGCGATTCGCGCCGAGCTCGACTCGGGGCGCCTGGTCATCACGCCTTTCGAGGACGACCAGCTCGGGGCGGCGTCGATCGATCTCACGCTCGGCGACGAGATCCGCGTGCTCGAGCGGCGCGCCGATCCGATCGATCTGCTCGCCGACTCCGACTATCGCGACCACACCCGCGTCGCGACGCTCGATGAGCCCTACGTGCTCGCGCCCGGCAGCACGATCCACGGCATCACCCGCGAGCGCATCCGCCTGCCCGGCGACCTGTGCGGCTTCCTCGAGGGCCGCAGTCGCTTCGCGCGGCTCGGTCTCATGATCCACGTCACGTCCGCCTTCGTGCAGCCCGGCGTCGACAACCGCCAGGTGCTCGAGATGAGCAACGTGTCCGGACATCCGCTGCGCATCCACGCCGGCGTCCGGCTGTGCCAGATCGTGTTGATGCGCACCGAAGGGGAGGCCCGCTACGAGGGGCGCTTCTCGCAGCAGGTAGAGATCTGATGTCCGCCGCGCGCGACCCGCTCTCCGGGACGCCCGAGCGTTAGGCGATGCGCGCGGTCGTGCAGCGCGTGCGCGAGGCGACGGTGCGCGTCGGCGACGAGGAGGTGGCGCGCATGCGCGAGGGATTGCTCGCGCTCGTCGGCGTCGCGGCAGACGACACGTCCGACGACGCCGCGCAGCTCGCGCGCAAGCTCGTCGGCTTGCGCGTGTTTCCCGATCGCGACGGACGGATGAACCACGCGCTCGCCGACACCGGTGGAACGCTCGGCGTGGTGTCGCAGTTCACGCTGCTCGGCGACGCGCGCCAGGGTCGGCGACCTTCCTACCAGAACGCCGCCCCCGCCGACCGCGCGGCGCCGCTGGTGGAGGCGGTCGTGGAAGCGGCCCGCGAGGCCGGCGTGCCCGTCGTGACGGGGCGCTTCCAGGCGTCGATGGAGGTGGCCCTGGTGAACGAGGGGCCGGTCACGATCCTCCTCGACACGCGTCGCCTGTTCTAGCCCCGGGCGGTCCTCGCCGACCCGCAGCCGACCCGCGAAACCCTCGGATTTCCAACCGAAACCACTTGACGTGGCGGCAGGTGGCGGCATTCTCCCTCGGCGAGAGGAACCGGTGTTTGATTCGCCCCGATGGGTGGAGAAACGCCGGTTGGATCGCTCGTGAGTGGGATCACCGACGGGGCGTCTGCTGGGGGGCAGATTCTCGCGGCGGAGCCACTCCCCCGGAGCCGGGTCGTCGGCGTCGGGGAGCGCGGGCAAACGAGCACCCGGCCGGGGGGCCGGGCGCAAACAAAGTCGACCGCGGAGCGCATGCGCCCGGTCGGGGAGGTTGGACGAATGAAGATGATGCGACGCAGCGCGCTGACCGGCGCGTTGATCCTGACGATGGTGGCGGCGCCGACGGCGGCGTGGTCCGAGGAAGAGGCGCTCAGCAGCGAGGCCGGCATCGGCGCGCTCTCCGCGCTCAGCACGTTGATCTACGGCCCGGCGAAGATCGTCTACGCGACGCTCGGCCTCGTGATCGGCGGTGCGGCCTGGGGCCTCTCGGGCGGCGACCAGGAGGTGTTCGATTCGGTGATCACGGCTTCGGTGCGCGGCGACTATGTCGTCACACCCGAGCACATCCGAATGGAGCGCGGGCTCGAGTTCTACGGCACGGAGCCCCGCTACCGCGAGGTGCAGCACGCCTCGGCCGTCCCGGTTCCCGCGGCGCCGCCGGAGGGCAGCTTCTACGAAGAGGATTATTGATCCTCGCGGTCTGCGAGACGGGGGTGCCGGCGATCGTCGGCGCCCCCGCCGCGCGCCCGTTCTCCCGCGATCGCCGCCGGCGCTTCTGCCGGCGCAGCACCGATCGCCGTTGGCACCTGCCGGGGCGGGGTGCTTTCCTCGTCTTCCGATGACGCCCGAAGCGAGCCCCGACCTCGTCCTCGCGTTCGCGGCGGGACTGCTCTCGGTGCTCTCGCCGTGCGTGCTCCCGCTGATGCCGGCCTACCTGTCGCTGGTCTCCGGGCTCTCCATCGACGAGATGTCCGAGGGTGCCGGCGACACCGGACTGCGACGCCGTGTGATGCGCGCCTGTCTCGGCTTCGTGGCCGGCTTCTCCGCCGTCTTCGTCGTGATGGGGATCGGCGCCGTCGCCGTCGGGCAGGTGGTCCGGACCTGGCGGCTCGATCTGTTCGGTCTCGAGGTGGGCATCAGCCAGATCGCGGGTCTCGGAATCGTCGTGCTCGGCTTCCACATGATGGGTTTGTCGCCGATCCGGGCGCTCTACCGCGACACGCGCTTCCACGTTCGCATCGGCGAGCGCAGCTTCACCAGTGCCGCGCTCGTCGGCGGCGGATTCGCGCTCGGATGGTCGCCCTGCATCGGGCCGATCCTCGCGACGATCCTCACCGTCGCCGGCGCGCGCGAGACGGTCCTCCAGGGAGTCGGACTGCTTCTCGTCTATTCTGCCGGTCTCGCGGTGCCGTTCCTGCTCGCGGGTTGGAGCATCGAATGGTTCTTCCGCGCGTTCACGCACATCAAGCAGCACTTCCGCAAACTCGAGGTCGGATCGGGGCTGGTGCTGGTCGGAGTCGGTCTCCTGCTGATGACGAACCGGTTCACCGCCCTGAACAGCCAGTTCCAGTTCCTGAACGACTTCATCACCGCCACGGAGCGCGCCATCCAATGAGCCGATTCGTCGTGACGAGCCTCGTCGGGGCGTTGGCATTCGCGTTCGCCGCTTGCGGCGATTCCGCTTCCGACGATGCGCGAAGCGCCGCCGCGGAGGCCGAGGTCGAGCGCGAGGAGAACGCGCCGGCGCCCGAGTTCGAGTACGAGGATCTCGACGGCAACGTGGTGCGCCTCGCCGATCTGCGGGGCAAGACCGTGGTGATCGACTTCTGGGCCACCTGGTGCGCGCCGTGCGTCTTTCAGCCGTCCGAGCTCAATCAGGTGGTCGCGGCGCACCGCGCCGACGGCGACGTCGTCGTGCTCGGGATCGAGGTGGGAGGCGCCAGTGCGGAGGAGGTGCGTGCGTGGGGGGAGGAGAATTCCGCCGTCGCCGAATATCCGATCCTGCTCGGCGCCGATGAGGATCTCGCCCGCCGCTACGGCGCGATGGGCTTCCCGGCCCTGGTCGTGATCGACCCGGCGGGCGGCATCGACTCGCTCCACGTCGGCCTCTCGGAGGCGGCGGAGGTCGAGGCCGCGATCGCCGAGGTAGAGGCCTCGTAGGAGGCGGTGGACCGCCACCCCGGCCCGTCCTCGGCGGCAGGCGAGCGCGCTCAAGCCCGGGACGGGGCATGTCGAAAAATCGCCCTGGAGCCCGAGCCGCCGGCGTCGTCCGGGGACCGGGTCTGGAGGCGGCGTGTCCGAGAGCGAAGTAGTCACCTCGGTGAAGGTGCAGCGCTACTACCAGCGGACGCTCTCGCCGGGCGAGGTGGTGTTCGAGGCCGGGGATCCAGGCGACCAGCTCTACGTGATCCAGTCCGGCGAGGTCGAGCTCATTCGCGAGACCGAGTCGAAGCAGCGCGTCGTCGCGCACCTCGGACCGGGCGACTTCTTCGGCGAGCTCGGCGTCGTGATGGGCGAGCGTCGCAGTACGCGCGCAGTCGCCGTCAACGCGACCCGCCTGATCGCCCTCGACCGCGAGACGCTCGAGGCGATGTGTCTCGAAGAGCCCGTGATCGCGATCCGCATGATCCGCGTGCTCGTGTCCCGCCTGATCGAGGCCGAGCGACGACTCGCCGCACTCGGCGTCGACGACCTGATGCGACCCATCGTCCGCTCGCTGATCCGCCTCGGCGTCCCCGAGAAGGAGACCGGCCTGCGCGTCGAGTCGAAGCTCGAGACCCTCGCCGAGACGGCCGGCCTCACCATGCGCGAAGCCCACCGCGCCCTCCACCAGCTCTTCGACCGCAAGCTCGCCGCGCTCGAGAACGACATCCTCTACATCCCCGACACCGAAGCGCTGACCGAATACGTCGACGAAGGCTGAACCAGCCCGACCCGAGGAACGGTCTCGAACGGAGCGGTCGGGGTCAGGGATTCCGCAGCCAGACTCAGCGCAGCGCGAGCCGGCAGAATCGTCTCACTCGCCACGCCGCGCGGTGAAGCCACGCGGGCCTCCGGCCCTGCCGGCGAAGCCGAGCCATCTGGCGGAGGAAACCCTGACCCCGACCGCGGCTTCTACGCTCGATCGCCGAACTAGGCGCTTCCCCAAAGCGCTTCCGGGTGCACGCCAAACGTCCTAGGCTGCCAGCCGCATGCTGGGGGCCCGTATCTGCGTTGCGGCTTGCGCCGTGCTCCTGGCCGCGGCGGCGTTCGCGGACCCGCTGCAGGAGCTCAGCGGACGGCTGCGCTCGGAGCCCTTCGAGCTCACCGCCGACGCCCTCCACTACGACATCGAGCGCGAGCTCTACATCGGGCGCGGCGACGTCACCATCCGCCAGTCCGGCCGGACGCTGCGCTCGGACTGGGTCGCCTTCAACCGCATCACCGGCGTAGGCGTGGCGAGCGGCGGTGTGGAGTTGATCGAGGGGAGCGACGTCGTCCGCGCCGACTTCGTCCACTTCGAGCTCGACACGATTCAAGGTGTCGTCTACGGCGGGACGCTCGAATCCGAGAGCACCCGCTTCCGCGCCAGCGCGAAGGAGATCTCGAAGACCGGCGCCGAGACCTACTCCTTCCGCGATGGCTCCTTCACCACGTGTCGCTGTCCCGAGCCGGAGGACACCGACCCGTGGGTGCTCAACGCGGGCGAGGCGGACCTCGAGGTCGAGGGCTACGCGATCGCGCGCAACACCAGCTTCGACCTCTTCGGGGTTCCGGTGGCGTGGATCCCGTGGATGGTCTTCCCGGTGAAGACCGAGCGCCAGACGGGCCTGCTCTTCCCCGAGCTCTCGCTGAGCAGCTTCAGCGGCTTCGAGATCGGCCAGCCCTTCTTCTGGGCGCCTCGCGACGAGGTGGGCGTCGTGCTGACACCGCGCTGGTCGGCGGAGCGCGGCTTCGGCGGCGCGGCACTCTTCGAGAGCGCCTTTGGCGAGCGCTCCGAGCTCGAGATGCTCGGCGCCTACTACCGCGACGAGGAGATCGACGCCGACACCCGCGCCGACCCCTTCGGTCGCAACCGCTGGAGCGCGTCGGGCGGGCACGACCTCTTCGGTCCGGCCGGGTTCCGCGTCTCGACCGACTTCGCCTTCGCATCCGACAACGAGGTGCCCTTCGACTTCCGCGAGCTCGAGGACCACCGCTCCGACCGCTTCCTCGAATCCCACGCGACCCTCTCGAACTCCTTCGGCGCGCTGCGTCGGGTCGGCGTCGCCGGCGGAGCGACCTTCGTGGACGACCTCCAGAGCCCCGACGATCTCGATCGCGATCGCTTCCTCCTGCAGCGCTGGCCGACCGCGCACGTCGACTGGCTGGCGGGCGGGATTCCCGGCGTCCCGTTTCTCGTGCCGTCGCTCGAAGTCGACTACGCGTGGTTCGAGGCGCGCGACCGCGCCGAAGACGAGCTGCCGGCGGCGACGACCGGTCCGCGCGGACTCTTCCTCGACACCGGCGTCGACGCGCTGCCGACGGTGCGCGAGCCCGGCACGCTGTCCGACCCCCACCGCGACAACTTCGCCCTGTTCGGCGGCACGGAAGGGGACGGGCGCTACCAGGAAGGCGAGCCGCTCACCGACCGCGGCCATCGGATGCTGCTGCACCCGAAGCTCGCGCTGCCGCTCGATTGGCGCGGCGTATCGCTCGTGCCCGAGGTGGGGTGGCACCAGACCCTCTACGACACGCGCCTGCGCGACTTCCGTCAGCGCGGCTTCCCGACCGGTCGCGTCGACCTGTCGACCCGCTTGCGGCGCGCGTTCGGCGAAGTCGTCCACGTGCTCGAGCCGCGCGCGGGCTATGCGCTCGCCTATACGCGCTCGCAGGAGCGCAACACGCTGCTCGTGCCCGACACCGCCGCGCCCCAGGACCGGCTGCGCGCGCTCGACCTCGACGCCGTCACCCGCGACGACGCCGACCGCATCGCGCGCGCTCACCGCGTCAGCGCGGGCTTCGGCAATCGTCTCTACCGCAAGCGCAGCCGCGCCGGCCTCGACCTGCTCGCCGACTTCCGGCTGCTCACCCTCTTCGACATCGAGGAGGAGGTGCTCGACGCGATCGTGCTCGACGGGCGCGCGTTCCCGATGGAGCAGGTCGACCTGCGGCTCCACGTCGATTTCGATCCCGACCGGGGTCGCGTCGACGAGGGGCTGGCCGAGGCGCGCTGGAGCCACCCGATCGGCGTGGGCGTCGACGCCGGCTATCGCTTCGCGCGTCGCGTGCCGCTCTTCTTCGAGGACTTCAACAGCGGCGACCGTTTCGACGAGGGCGACGTCGACATCGATCGCATCGACCAGGTGCGCGGCGGCATCTCGCTCGACCTCACGGCGAAGTGGAGCGTGCGCTACGGGATGGCCCATTCGATCGAGGGCAACCGCCTGCTCGCGAACCGAGGGGCGATCGAATACCTGTCGGAATGCGGGTGTTGGGCGGCCGCGGTCGAGCTCTCGGAGGACCGCACCCGCGGCGTCGACGCGAAGTTCGTCGTGCGTCTGGTCGGCCTCGGCGGGGAGCCGCCGCGCGCGCGGCGCGGCTTGCTTGACGGGCTCGAACCCCTCTGGTAAGCCTCCCGATTGCGTTGACTTTTTCGCGCCTTCCTCCTCCACCAGGCCGCGCTCACGCATCCGGCTGACGTAGAGAGGCCCCCGTTGCTCCGGCCGTCCCAGGAATCCTTCGAGGAACTCGCCAGACGGGGCAGGCGTGGAGTTGGGGCTGGCGCTGGAAACTGGGTTCCCGTCGTTCGCGAGATCCTCGCCGACATGGATACGCCCCTCTCGCTGTTCCGCCGCCTCGACGACGGCCGCACGAGCTTCCTCTTCGAGTCCGTCGAAGGCGGCGAGAAGTGGGGCCGCTTCAGCTTCATCGGCACCGGCGCGCGCGCCATCTTCCGCGCGCGCGGCGGGGTCGTCGAGTGGGAGGAGGACGGGCGCGTCGAGCGCCTCGACGTCTCCGGAGATCCGCTCGAGGTGCTGCGCGAGCGCATGGCGCGTTTCGTGCCCGTCGAGATCGAAGGCACGCCGCTGCCGCGCTTCCTCGGCGGCGCGGTGGGCTATGTCGGGTACGACTGGGTGCGCTTCGTCGAGGACATTCCCGACGCGAACCCCGACGAAGTCGACATGCCCGACCTGTGGTTCTCGATGCCCGAGACGATCGTCGTCGTCGACAACGTGCGGAAGACCGCCTCGGTCGTGCGTCACGTCGAGGTCGATGCCGACACCGATCTCGGCGCCGCCTATCGCGAGGTGACCGCGGCGATCGACGCGGTGGTCGCGCAGCTGCGCGCGCCGCTCGCTGCGGAGGAGGTGTCGACGCCGGTGCGCGCGCCGATGGACGTGTCGCGCAGCATGACGCGCGAAGCCTTCCACGACATCGTGAAGCGGGCGAAGGAGTACATCGAAGCCGGCGACGCCTTCCAGATCGTGCTCTCCCAGCAGTTCCGCATCCCGCTCCAGGTCGACCCCTTCACGATCTACCGCCATCTGCGCGTGATCAATCCGAGTCCCTATCTCTTCTTCCTGCGCTGCGACGGTCCGGTGCTGATCGGCTCCTCGCCGGAGATCCTCGTGCGTCTCGAGGACGGCCGGATCGACGTGCGGCCGATCGCGGGCACGCGTCCGCGCGGACGCACGCCGGAGGAGGACGAGGCGCTCGAGGTGGAGCTGCTCGCCGATCCGAAGGAGCGCGCCGAGCACCTGATGCTGGTCGACCTGCACCGCAACGACGTCGGGCGGGTCGCCGAGATCGGCAGCGTGCACGTCACCGAATACGCCGCGATCGAACGCTATTCGCACGTGATGCACATCGTCTCGAACGTCCAGGCGCGGCTGCGGCCCGAGTACGACTGGCTCGACCTGCTGCGCGCGACGTTTCCCGCCGGCACGCTCTCGGGCGCTCCGAAGGTGCGCGCGATGGAGATCATCGACGAGCTCGAGACCCTGCGGCGCGGGCCGTACGGCGGTTGCGTCGGCTACGTCGACTACTCCGGCAACATGGACACGGCAATCGCGATCCGCACGCTGCTTGTGAAGGACGGCGAGATCTTCCTGCGCGCCGGCGCGGGCATCGTCGCCGACTCCGATCCGGACGCGGAGTACGAGGAGACGGTGAACAAGGGTCGGGCGCTGATCGAGGCGATCGACATGGCGCGCGAGGGCATGGACTAGCAAGCAGCCGAAGGCTGCGCGCAGCGAGGCGCAGCCGAGCGAAGTCGAATGGGAACACGGAGCGGGGCGCCTTCGGGCAGAGAACTGACATGCGGATCGCGATGATCGACAACTACGACTCGTTCACGTACAACCTCGTCCAGTACCTGAGCGAGCTCGGCGCGGACGTCGACGTCGTGCGCAACGACGCCGTTTCCGCTCGGGCGCTCCTCGACCGCGGTCCCGCCGGCATCGTGATTTCGCCGGGGCCGGGCGAGCCGGCCGGCGCGGGCATCTCCCTCGACGTGGTGCACGCCTGCGCCGAACGCTCCGTGCCGCTGCTCGGCGTGTGTCTCGGGCATCAGTCGATCGGCATGGCCTTCGGTGGACGCATCGTGCGCGCGAAGTCGATCATGCACGGCAAGGTCTCGAAGATCGAACACGACGGGCGCGGCGTCTTCGCCGGCATCGATTCCCCCCTCGAAGCCACCCGCTATCACTCGCTCGTGATCGAAGAGGACTCGTGTCCCGAGGTGCTCGAGATCACCGCGCGCACCGCCGACCGCGAGATCATGGCCGTGCGTCATCGCGATCTCCCGATCGAGGGCGTGCAGTTCCACCCCGAGTCGATCCTCACCGGTTGCGGGAAAGTGCTGCTCGGCAACTTCCTCGCCCTCTGCGACGGCAAGGCCGCCGCGTGAGCGTGCGCGCCGCGATCGAACGCGCCGTGCGCAGGGAGGAGTTGCCCTCCGACCTGCTCGAAGCGGCGTTCGCCGAGATCACGGCGGGGGAGGCGACGCCGGTGGGCGTGTCCGCCCTGCTGGTCGCCCTGCGCACGAAGGGCGAGACGATCGGCGAGATCGTCGGCGCCGCGCGCGCGTTGCGCTCTGCCGCCGTGCGCGCTCCCTGTCTCGACGAGCGCACCGTCGACACCTGCGGCACCGGCGGCGACGGCGCCCATACCTTCAACATCTCGACCACCGCGGCGTTCGTGGTCGCCGGCGCCGGGGTGCCGGTCGCCAAGCACGGCAACCGCGCCGCGTCGAGCAAGTCGGGCAGCATCGACGTGCTCGAAGCGCTCGGGGTCGGCATCGAACTCGAGGTGGAGGAAGCGGCGAAGGTGCTCGGGCGCGTCGGGATCGCGCCGTTCTTCGCGCGGCTCGCCCACCCGGCGATGCGTCACGTCGCGCCGGTGCGCCAGGAGCTGGGCATCCGCACGCTGATGAACTGCATGGGGCCGCTGCTGAATCCGCTCGGCGTGAAGCGCCAGGTGATCGGCGTGTACGAAAGGCCGCTCGTGTCGAAGCTCGCCGGCGCACTCGCCGAACTCGGCGCGCACCGTGCGCTCGTCGTCCACGGCAGCGACGGCCTCGACGAGATCACGCTCACCGGCGTGAGCTACGCCGCGTGGCTCGACGGGGGCGACGTCCGGGAGCTGGAGATCGACCCCGCGCAGCTCGGGCTGACGGTCGTGTCGCCCGACGCGTTGCGCGGCGGCGACGCGGCCGAGAACGCCGCGATCACCCGGGCCGTGCTCGAAGGCGAGGAGGGGCCGCGCCGAGATATCGTCTGCCTGAACGCCGCGGCCGCGCTCTGGGTGGCTGGCGCCGCCGACGATCTCGCGTCGGGTCTCGACCAGGCGCGGAAGAGTCTCGATTCGGGCGCCGCGCGCGAGAAGCTGCGCGCTCTCGTCGCGGCGACGACCTCGGGGGGGTCATGATCCTCGACGAGATCCTCGCCCACAAACGCACGGAGCTCGAAGCCGCCTTTCAGCGCGAGGCACCCGAAGCTCTGGCGCGCCGCGCCGAGGCGGACACCGCAGTCCTCCGCGACTTCGTCGCCGCGATCTCGCAGGGGCCCACCCCCCGCGTCATCGCCGAGGTGAAGCGACGCTCCCCGAGCAAGGGCCTGATCCGCGCCGACTTCGATCCGGTGGCTTGCGCAGAGGCCTACGCCGAGGGCGGCGCCGCCGCGATCTCGGTGCTCACCGACGAGTCGTTCTTCGGCGGTCATCTCGACTTCCTGGCGGCGGTGCGCGAGCGCGTCGCGTTGCCGCTGTTGCGCAAGGACTTCGTGATCGACGCGTATCAGGTCGACGAGGCCCGCGTCGCCGGCGCCGACGCGGTGTTGTTGATCGTCGCTGCGCTCGATCGCGATGCGCTCGCGGCGCTGCACACGCGGGCGCTGGCGCTCGGCCTGGCGCCCCTCGTGGAAGTCCACGACGAGGGCGAGCTCGAGGTGGCCCTCGGCGTCGGCGCGAAGGTCGTCGGGATCAACAATCGCGATCTCAAGAGCTTCGAGACGGATCTCGCCGTCACCGAGCGGCTGGCGCCGCGGGTGGGGGAGGGCGTCGTCGTGGTGGCCGAGAGTGGAATCTTCACCCACGCCGACATGGTGCGGCTGGCCGAATCCGGTGCAAACGCTTTCCTCGTCGGGGAGTCGTTGATGCGGGAGGCCGACGTCGTGAGTGCATTGCGGCGGCTGCGGAGGGCTTCGTGAACGTCCGAATCAAGATCTGCGGGATCATCCACCCCGATGACGCCGAGCTCGCCGTCGCTGCGGGCGCGGACCTCGTCGGTCTCAACTTCGTCCCGGGGTCGCCCCGGTGTCTCGATCCGAAGGTCGCTGCGACGATCGCCGAGTGCGTCGCCGGCCGCGCCGAGCTGGTGGGCGTGTTCCAGAACGCCGAGCCCGAAGAGATCGAGCGCGTGTTGCGGCGCGTGGATCTCGACCGGCTCCAGTTCCACGGCGAGGAGACGGAGGAGGAGGTCGAAGCGGTCGACCTGCCCGTGATCAAGGCGATCCGCGGCGCCGATGTCGAGGCCGCGGAGGGCTATCCCGGCACGATGCTGCTGCTCGACCACCCGTCGGGCGGCGGCGGACGCGGCGAGGCGTGGGACTGGTCGGAAGCGGCGCCGCTCGTCGAGAGCGGCTTCGATCTGATCCTCGCCGGGGGCCTGAATCCGGAGAACGTCAGCGGTGCGATCGCCGCCCTCGGCGACCTGTTGCCCTGGGGCGTGGACGTCGCCTCGGGCGTGGAAGGTGCCGAGCACCGCAAGGACGCCGAGAAGATCGCGAAGTTCGTTGCCGCAGTGCGCGCGGCGGAAGCGCCGCCGGCCGAAGAGGAGGCGTCGAAGTGAGCGACGGAGCACCCCCCTTCGAGAGCCGCGCCGACGCGCGCGGCCGCTTCGGCGAGTACGGCGGCCGCTTCGTGCCGGAGACGCTCATCGCGGCGCTCGACGAGCTCGGCGAGGCCTATCCGCGCATCACGACCACCGCCGGGTTCACGGCCGAGCTCGACGATCTGCTCGCCACCTACGCGGGTCGGCCGACGCCGATCACCCTCGCGCGGCGCATGACCGAGGATCTCGGCGGCGCCACCATCTATCTCAAGCGCGAAGACCTCGCGCACACCGGTGCGCACAAGATCAACAACGTGCTCGGTCAGTGTCTGCTCGCGAAATACATGGGGAAGCCGCGCGTCATCGCGGAGACGGGCGCGGGCCAGCACGGCGTCGCGACGGCCACAGCCGCAGCACTCCTCGGCCAGGAGTGCGTCGTCTACATGGGTGCCGAGGACGTCGAGCGCCAGGCGCTCAACGTCTTCAAGATGGAGCTGCTGGGCGCCGAGGTGAGGCCCGTCACCAGCGGCACCCAGACGCTCAAGGACGCTACCAACGAAGCGTTGCGCGACTGGGTGACGAACGTCCGCGACACCTACTACTGCATCGGCTCGGTGATGGGTCCGCATCCCTACCCGACGATCGTCCGCGATTTCCAGCGCGTGATCGGCGTCGAGGCGCGCGAACAGATGCAGGCGCTGTGCGGGAAGCTTCCCGATGCCATCGTCGCGTGCATCGGGGGCGGCTCGAACGCGATGGGGATCTTCCATCCTTTTCTCGCCGACGAGGGCGTGCGCCTGATCGGCGTCGAAGCGGCGGGCGAGGGGCTGGAGACCGGTCGGCACGGCGCCGCGCTCTCCGCGGGCATGCCCGGGGTGCTGCACGGCATGAAGAGCCTGCTGCTCTTCGACGACGACGGGCAGATCTTCCCGGCGCACTCGATCTCCGCCGGGCTCGACTATCCCGGCGTCGGACCCGAGCACGCGCACCTGCGCGACACCGGCCGCGCCGAGTACGTGACGGCCACCGACGAGGAGGCGCTCGATTCCTTCCTCTACCTGTCGCGCACCGAGGGGATCGTTCCGGCGCTCGAAACCGCCCACGCCATCGCGTACGTGCGAAAGCTGGCGCCCGAACTGCCGCAGAATGCGTCGGTGTTGATCAATCTCTCCGGCCGCGGCGACAAGGACGCACCCCAGGTGCGCGACCTGCTCGCAGCGCGCAAGGCGGGGAAGCAGGGCGTGTCGTGAGCAAGCTCGCCGATCGTTTCGCCGACCTGCGCGCGCGCGACGAAACGGCGCTCGTTCCCTTCGTGACGGCCGGCGACCCCGACCTCGAGACGACGGAAGCGCTCGTCGGCGCGCTCGCGCTCGCGGGCGCCGATATCATCGAGCTCGGCGTTCCGTTCTCGGATCCCATGGCGGAAGGTCCGACGATCCAGCGCTCGAGCGAGCGCGCGCTGCGCGCCGGCGCGTCGCTGCGCAAGGTGCTCCAGCTCGTCGGGCGCGTGCGCGCATCGGTCGACGCGCCGATCGTGCTGATGGGTTATGCGAACAACCTGCTCGCGATGGGCGACGAAGCGTTCGCCTCGGCGGCGAGTCAGGTGGGCGTCGACGGCGTGATCACCGTCGACCTGCCGCCGGAGGAGGGCGCCGAGTTCCACGCGGCGCTGCGCGCGCGCGACATCGATCCCATCCTGCTCGCCGCACCGACGACGCGCCCCGAACGGCTGCGGATGCTCGCCGAACGGGCGAGCGGCTTCCTCTACTACGTGTCGCTGACCGGAACGACCGGGGCGCGATCGGTGATTTCGGACACGCTCGAAGACGAGGTCCGTGCGGTCCGCGCGTACTCGCAGATCCCCGTGTGCGTCGGCTTCGGGATCTCGACGCCGGAGCACGCGCGCCGCGTGGCGTCCTTCGCGGACGGTGTCGTGGTGGGCAGCGCGCTGGTGCAGAGGATCGAGGAGGCGCCCTCGCGCGACGAGGCGGTATCGTCGGCGACGGCGTTCGTGACCGAACTCAAGAGGCCGCTGCGCGCCGCTTCCTGATCACCGCTCGAAGCGGCAGCGTTCCCGCGAGTCAGGCCGCGGCTTCAGTCAGCTCCGCGAACAACGCGCGCACCTGACGCTCGGTGTCTTCGAGCGAGCCGCTGTTGTCGATCACGTGGTCGGCGAGGTCGCGCTTCTCGTCGAGCGGCATCTGCGCTCGCATCCGCTGCAGCGCTTCCTCGCGCGTGCAGCCGTCGCGGGCGATCGTGCGTTCGACCTGGGTCTCTGCCGGCGCCCACACGACGACCGTCGCCTGGGTCGCCAGCGACGACGCGCCGCGGCCGCCCTTGCGCCGGCCCTCGAAGAGCAGCGGGATGTCGAGCACGATGAGGGCCTCGTCGGCGGCGAGGGCGTCCTGCAACCGACGTCCGAACTCGGCCCCCACCTGCGGATGTACGATCGCGTTCAAGCGCGCGAGCTTCTCCGCGTCGCGAAAGACGATCTCGCCGAGCGCCTTGCGGTCGAGTGCGCCGTCGGAATCGAGGATCTCGTCGCCGAACACGCCCGCGAGCTCGGCGAGCATCGGCATCCCGGGCCCCTGCAGCTCGTGCACGATCGCGTCCGCGTCGATCACCACCGCACCCAGCTCGGTGAAGAGCCGGGCCACCGTGCTCTTCCCCGACCCGATCCCGCCCGTCAATCCGATCACCACGCTCACCCCCGCAGCGTGGCCGCGCATGCAGCCGCCCGCAAGGGCGCTTCTCCTTGACGTAACGCTGGGGGTGGGCCCTTGGAGGGACGTCGCCGATGTTCAGCGCGCCCCGATCCCGCGAAGAACCCGAAACGCCCGCCGGCCAGGTAGGCGACGTCCCGCCAAGGACCCGAACCCACCTCGCTGTCACGAACGAGAGCGCGCTTCTCCCTCATCGTCTGCATGCACCACCACGCAATCCTTCCCTTGCGCCTTCGCAACGTAGAGTGCCTGGTCGGCCTTCTGGAAGAAGCGTTTGCGGTCGCCGGCGTAGCGCGCGACGCCGATGGAGACGGTGACGTGGAGCGGTCGCATCGAATCGTCGACGATGAAGGACGACTCGGAGATCGCGGTGCGGAGTTTCTCGGCGAGGGTGCGTGCACCTTCGACCTCGGTGTTCGGCGCCAGCACGACGAACTCCTCCCCGCCGTAGCGCGCGCAGAGGTCGTTGCCGCGGACCCCGAACATCAGGATCTGCGCGATCCGCGCGAGGATCTCGTCGCCGGCCGCGTGGCCGTGCCGGTCGTTCAGGCGCTTGAAATCGTCGAGGTCGAGCAGGAGGATCGAGAGTGGCTCGCCAGTGCGGGCGACGCGGCGGATCTCGCGCGTGAGATGGTCCTGGAAGAAGCGGTGGTTGTGGAGCTTCGTCAGGCCGTCGGTGATCGAGAGCTGGTTCAGCACCTCGTTCGCCTGTTCGAGGCTCGCGTTGCGATCCTTGAGACGACGGTTCGCCCGCTCGATCTCCTCGCGCTGACGCTTCTGTTCGTCGACCATCTCGTGGAGCGTGCGACTGAGCATTCCGATCTCGTCGCGTGTGTGGACGCGCGGGATCTGGACGCCGTATTCGCCCTCGGCCACGCGCCGCGCAGACTCGGAGAGGCTGCCGATCGGGCCCATCAAGCGGGACGCGACGCGATAGGCGATGAAGCTGAACAGCAGGATGATGCCGAGGTCGATCAGGAAGATCTGCTTCACCGCGGCGAGCTCCGAGGAATAGGCGGCGTCGAAGGGGGTGAGGATCGCGACGTGCCAGTCGAGCAGGGCGACGGGCTGCGCGGCGCCGATCGAATGCACACCGTTCACGCTGGCTTCGCGCAACACGCCGTGGGCGTGGAGTCTCTCCAGCGCGAGGACGCGGATCGGGACGTCGCCGGGCGGACGTCCGGCCTGCACCAGGATCCGACCGGCTCCGTCGACGAGGGCGATCAGCGTCTCCGGCGTCGGCAGCTCGCTCGCGAACATCGGGACGATGCGCTCGAGCGACGCGATCCCGACCAGGACGTGACCGTCCATGGACGGATGCGTCGCGACGGCCAGCGCGAAGTGACCCGGTTCGGGTTCGAGCGAGGCGACTCGCTCCGTCGACGCGCGCGCCGCATCGGCTCCGTCGGGAACGCGTCCCCACGATCGCAGCACGGCGCCCGATTCGTCGTAGAGGGCCATTCCGTCCAGCGCCGCGAGCGCGTCGGGGGACGGTTCGAAGGATTCGTCACCGCACTGGTGGACGGAGTGTTCGAGCTGGATGCGGATGTTCTGGATCCACGGATCGAGTCGCATCGCGGCGTGCGTGAGCGAGAGCGGATAGAGGCGGTCGATCATGCCGCGCAGGGCGCCGGCGGAGGATTCGATCGAGACCCAGCTCACCAGCGTGGCGGTGGCGAAGGTCGCCACGAACACGAAGAGCACGATGCGCGACGCCACGCTCCCGATCGCCGGACGCGGGCGAGCGTCCGCGGGCCGACCCGCACGTTTTCCGGATTCGAGATTTTCCACGCCGCCAGGCTTATCGACGGCGATCCGTTGCCGCTTGATGGGGGCGCCCGGGCATTCGCCGCCGCGCCTGGCACGCGCGCGCGGGTCGGCGGGTAACCCGCCGTCGCGCAAGCGGAATCCGGCCCGCCCGGTTTGCGGGGGGTGCGGGCCTCGACTACCCTACGCCTGTTTTTTCAAGGGGTTAGCCCATTTCCGTCATGTCGCGTCCCGAAGAAACCTCATCTCCCCTCGATCCCGAAGCATCGCGCGCCGAACTCGATCGTCTTCGGCAGCGGATCGATGAAGTCGACCGCGCGATTCTGGAACGCTTGAACGAGCGGGCGGAGCTCGTGACCCACGTCGGTCGGCTGAAGGCCGGCCACGGGATCGCCGTTTACGAACCGGCGCGCGAACGCCGCATCGTCGACGGCTTGCGCGACGACAATCCCGGCCCGTTCCCCTCCGACGCGATCGGGCCGGTCTTCCGGGAGATCATCTCGGGGACGCGCTCGCTCGAGCAGCCGGTGCGGGTCGCCTATCTCGGGCCCGAGGGCACCTTCTCGCACCACGCGGCGCGCGCCCAGTTCGGCGCGATGTCGCGGCTCGACGCCGTCGCCAGCATCCCCGAGGTGTTCAGCGCGGTGGAGACCGGGCGCGCGGATCTCGGCATCGTTCCCGTCGAGAACACGACCGAGGGCGTCGTCACGCAGACGCTCGACGCGCTGGCCGAGCACGACGTCCCGGTGTGCGCCGAGCGCGTCCTGCGCGTGTCGCTCGCGCTCTTCTCGCGCAGCGGCGAGGTCGATGCCGTGCGCCGCGTCGTCTCGCACCCCCAGCCGCTGGCCCAGTGTCGGCGTTGGCTCGATCAGCACTTCCCCGGCGCCGAGCGCGTCGAGGCCGCCAGCACCGCGGCCGCCGCCCAGCTCGCCGCCGAGTCGCCGGATGTGGCGGCGATCGGCTCGGAGCTCGCCGCGGAGGTCTACGGGCTGCCCGTGCTCGCCACGGGCATCGAGGACCGCGGCGACAACAGCACCCGCTTCCTGGTGATCGGCGGGGAGCCGCCGCCGCCCAGCGGGCGAGACCTCACCAGCGTGGTGTTCACGATCCGCCGCGACGAGGCGGGCGGCCTCTTCCGCCTGATCGAGCCCTTCGCGCAGGAGGGCGTGAACCTCACGTCGATCCAGCTGCGGCCGATCAAGGGAAAGCCGTGGGAGTACTTCTTCTTCATCGACTGCGAGGGACACCGCTCCGAGTCGAGCGTGCACCGGGCGCTCGAGGCGGCGGGCGGGGTGGCGCACTCGACCCGGATCCTCGGCTCGTTTCCGCGCGCCGAGCAGGACCGCAAGCGCGCCGGGATCGACCGCGCCGGTGGAGGGTGCTGACATGACACTCGAACGTGTCGTGAAGCCCCACATCCGCGAGCTCGCGCCCTACGAGCCCGGAAAACCGCCCGAAGAGCTCGAGCGCGAGCTCGGCGTGGTGGGAGCGATCAAGCTCGCTTCGAACGAGAGTCCGATCGGTCCGTCGCCGCGTGCGATCGCGGCCGTGCGCGAGGCGCTCGAAGGGCTGCACCGCTATCCGGATGGCGCGTGCTTCGCGCTGCGCTCGCGGCTCGCCGAGCACTTCGGCGTGGAAGGCAAACAGCTGGTGTTCGGCTGCGGCGCCGACGAGCTGCTCGAGCTCACGGCAAAGACCTTCCTCGGGCCCGGCGACGAGGCGGTCTACGCGTGGCCGTCTTTCGCGATGTATCCGATCGTGGTGAAGGGGATGGGAGCGACTCCGGTGCAGGTGCCGCTCGACGCCGACCTCGTGCACGATCTCGACGCGATGCGCGCCGCGATCACCGATCGCACCCGCGTCGTGTTCGTCTGCAACCCCAACAACCCGACTGGCACCAGCGTCGGCGCCGAGGCGTTCGACGCCTTCGTCGCGTCGTTGCCCGAAGACGTCGTGCTCGTCGTCGACGAGGCCTACTACGAGTTCGCGCGGCGCCCCGACTTCCCGCAGGCGATCGAGTGGTTGGCGCGGCGTCCGGGGACGATGGTGATGCGCACGTTCTCGAAGATCTACGGCCTGGCGGGGCTGCGCGTCGGCTACGGCGTCTGCGATCCCGAGATGGCCGACTACCTGAATCGCGCGCGCCACCCCTTCAACGTGAACCGGCTCGCCGAGGTCGCCGCCCTCGCCGCCCTCGACGACACCGAGCACGCGGCGCGCAGTCGCCAGGTGAACGCCGAGGGCGCCGAGTACCTGACGCGCGAGCTCACCGACCTCGGGATCGAGGTGTGGCCGACGGACGCGAACTTCCTGTTGATCCGCGCGGGCGAGGGCTTCTTCGACAAGCTCCAGCGGGAGGGCGTGATCGTGCGTCCGCTCGACGGCTTCGGCATGCCCGACTGCCTGCGCGTCAGTATCGGTCTGCCCGAGGAGAACGAGCGCCTGGTGAAGACGCTCGCGCGTCTCCGGAAGGGGCGGGCATGAGCGCGCCGGTCTGCGATCGCGTCGCCGTCGTCGGGCTCGGCCTGCTCGGGGGCTCGGTGGCCTGGGCGGCGAAGCAGCGCGGCGCGGCCCGCGAGGTGGTCGGTGCGACGCGCAGTGCCGAGGCCCGCGAGCAGGCGCTCGAGAACGGGGCCTGCGATCGGGTGGCGCCGCTCGAGGAGGTCGGTCGCGACGCCGACATCGTGGTGCTCGCGACGCCGGTCGGTGCGATGGCCCAGACCCTCCGCACCCTCGCGCCGGGCCTCGGGGCCGGGGCGATCGTCACCGACGTCGGGAGCGTGAAAGCGCCGCTCGCCGAGACCCTTCCCGGGCTTCTCCCTCCGGGGTGTCTCTACGTCGGGTCCCACCCCATGGCCGGGAGCCACGAGCGGGGCATGTCCGCGGCGAGCCCCGACCTGCTCGCAGGCCGCGTCTGCGTCGTCACCGAGGCGGCGTCGCCGGTGGCCGGAGAGCGCGTCGAGCAGTTCTGGGAGGCGCTGGGGGCCCGGGTCGTCCGGCGGACCGCCGAGGAGCACGACGCCGAGGTCGCCTGGGTGAGCCATCTGCCGCATCTGCTGGCCTTCGCCTTCGCCGGGTCGCTCGAGGCGGCCCCGGCGACCGCGGCCGAGCTGGCGGGCACCGGATTCCGCGATTTCACACGGATCGCCCGCAGCGACGCCGAGCTCTGGGCCGACATCTTGACCGCCAAC
>JAHEJV010000266.1 GCA_024638705.1 Deltaproteobacteria bacterium
TCGACGCAGCCGCGCCACGCAACCCCCCATTCCCCGCCGGCCTGCTTCACCTCGAAGAACTCCACCGATTCGCGACCGCCGTGCTGCACCACCAGCAGCTGGAGCGCGCCGTCCTCGCGTCGCGAGAGGTCGATGCCGTGGGGACTGAACGCGGGGGAGGGCGGTCCGGGGCAGGCCGCGTCGCCCCAGGTGCCCGCGCCGTCCGAACCGCTCGCGGCGCCGCCCTCGTAGAGCAAGTGGCGGCTCCCCGTCTCGAGATCGAGCAGCGAGAGGCGACCGGGCGAGCGGCCCTCGATGCCGTACTCGCTCACGAGCACGTGGCGATCGTCCGGCAACAGCGCCAGGTCTTCGGGGTTCTGGTAGCCGCACAGCGGCGTCGCGTTACCGATCGGTTCGCAGGGTTCGATCGGCGGCGTCGACGCACAGCCGAGCGAAACGAGGATTGCGATCACGAGGAGCGAGATGCGGTGCATGGTGTTCCTTCTGGTGGATGCTCGTCTCACGCCAGGGCGCCGGCGGGACGCCGCGCCGCGCGGAACGAATCGACGGTGAAGATCGCCAGCGCCAGCGCGACGCAGCCGAAGCTCACGGCGTGGTGGGCCGTGAACGCTTCCCGGTAGACCACGACCGCGAGCCCGAGCGCGAGGCTCGGTGCGATGTACTGGAAGATGCCGAGGACGGCCAGCGGAAGCCGCTTTGCCGCGCTCGCGAAGAAGACGAGCGGTGCGGCGGTGACGATGCCGGAGACGGCGATCCAGGCGTGGCGCGTGGCGTCGACGTCGGCGAGCGCGAGGCTCGGCCGTGCGGCGAGATAGAAGCCGGCGAAGGGCGCGAGATAGAGCATCTCGAGGGCGAACCCGACCAGCGACGGCACCGGCACGAGCTTGCGCACCAGGCCGTAGAGCGCGAAGGAGACGGCGAGCGCGACGGCGATCCACGGGAGTCCGCCGAGACGCAGCGCCCACCAGACCACGCCGAGTGCCGCGACGCCGACCGCGACCCATTGCGCCGGACGCAGGCGCTCCTTCAGCAGGAAGAATCCGAGCGCGACGCTGACCAGCGGATTCACGTAGTAGCCGAGGCTCGTATGGCTGACGCGATCGGTGCTGACGGCGTGGATGAAGACGAGCCAATTGATCGCGATCAGGCCGCCCGAGAGGAGGATCGGCAACGCCAGGCGGCTTTCTCGCGCGGCGGCCCCCAGCTCTCGCAGGCGACCGGTCCCGAGCAGCAACACCACGCCGACGCCGGCGGCCCAGACGGCCCGCACCGCCGTGAGCTCGTCCGCGGGGAGGTCGGCCAGCGTCTTCCAGTAGGCCGGGACGAGGCCCCAGATCGCGTAGGCGGCGATCGCGAATCCGGCGCCGGCGCCCGGTCCGAGGGAGTCGGTCGCGTTCGGATCGGCCATGCGCGGACCGATTCCGGGGGAGTCCTCTGCCACGCTGTCTTCTTCCTCCGCGAGCGGCCGGCGCGCCAGCATACCGGGATGGCCCGGGCCGCGGCGTCCGCCGCCATCGCGCTACCGTTGCGCGCATGGGTGAGGCCGCTCCGTTCGCCCGGTCTCGGGCCGGCGGCCTGCGCATCCTGCACCGCCGCGATCTCGCGGCCGAGCACATCGCCCGGGCGATCGACGCCCATCGCGCGAACGCGGCGCGCGGCCGCGAACACTGCGAGCACTGGGGTCCCGCGTCTTCGGTGAGTCGCGTGCTGTTGCGGCGCGATGCCGGCGATCTCGACCTCGCGGTGAAGTGGAACCACCCGCGCGGGCTGCGCGCCGCAGTCACGGAGCGGGTGCGCGGTTCGCGGGCGTCGCGCGCCGTTGCGGGTGCCGCCCGCCTCGCCGATCTCGGGATCGCCCACCCGGAGACCCTCGCGATGGCCGATCGCGGCGGACCGCTGCGCGTCGAGGAGAGCTTCCTGATCACGGCGTTCGTCACCGGATCGATGCCGCTGCCCGCGGCGATGCCCGCGCTGCTCGCGGCACCGACGCGGCGCCGCGCCGTCGCGCGGGAGATCGGACGCGTCGTCGGGACGCTGCACGCGGCGGGCCTCGACCACGGCGACTTCAAGCACTCGAACCTGCTCGTCACCGCCGACGATCGCATCGCGCTCCTCGATCTCGATTCGCTGGTGCCGCCGCACGCGCCCACCTGGCGCAGCCGGGTCCGCGCCCTCGGCCAGCTCGAGGCCTACACCTGCGATCTCTACCCGGAGGTGCCGAAGACCGATCGCGCGCGCGTGCTGCGCGAGTACTTCGCGCGCGAGCCCGCGCTCCGCGCGCGACGCCGCGAGCTCGTAGCCGACGTCCGCGCCTGGGTGCACACGCGCCTCGAGAAGTGGCAGGGACGCGATCGCGAGCTCCACATCTACTATCCGCTCGCGCCGCGTCCCGCCCTGGCGCCGACCGTGGTGGATGTGCGCGAGGACGCGCCGGGCGGGGAGGCCTGATGCGCCTCGCGCTCACCCATCCCAACGCGAGCGACGTCGGCGGCGTCGAGCGGCAGGCGCACAGTCTCGCGCAGGCCCTCCTCGACGCGGGCCACGAGGTGCACTTCTTCTGTCAGCGCGCCGACGCGAGCATCGACCCGCGCATCGTGGTGCACCGCGTCGCGAATCCGCTGCGACCGGTCCGATGGTTCAAGGTGTGGTGGTTCGATGTGGCGAGTGAACGCGCCGTCGCGGCGGCCGGGCCCTTCGACCTCGTGCAGGGATTCGGCAAGACCTCGCGCCAGGACGTCTACTACGACGGCAGCGGTTGCCTGGAGGACTTCCAGCGCTGGTCCGTCGACGGGGCGATCGCGTCGCCGTGGCGTCGGCGATTGCGGCGCGCGAGCCTGCACCAGCGCGTCGTCGCCCGCATCGAGCGCGCGCGCTACACGCCGGGCAACTACCGCCGCGTCCTCGCAATCTCGGACCTGGTGCGCGACCAGATCCTCACGCGCTACCGCCTGCCGGAGAGTGACGTCGAGACGGTCTACCCCGGCGTCGATCTCGAGCGCTTCGCGCCCGACGCCGAAGGGGGGTTCGCGGTGCGTCGCGAGCTCGGCGTCTCCGGCGAGACGCCGCTCGTCGTGTTCCTCGGCTCGGACTACCGGCGCAAGGGGCTCGCCACGCTCGTGGCGGCGCTTCCGCGGATGGACGGCGCCCACGCGGTCGTGATCGGCGGCGAGCGTCCCGAACGGATCGCCGAGCTTCGCGACACCGCGTCGCGGATCGGTGTCGGTGACCGGATGCATTGGCTGGGCGTGCAACCGGAGCCGCAGCGCTTTCTCGCCGCCGCCGATCTGATGCTCTTCCCGACCCACTTCGACGCGTTCGGCAGCGCCGTGCTCGAAGCGCTCGCGTGTGGGGTGCCGGCGCTGGTGAGCACGACCGCCGGCGCGGCCGAGCTCGTCACCCCCGGTCGGACCGGCGAGGTGCTCCAGCCCGAAGATCCGGCCGAGGCCTGGGCCGTCGCGGCGATGCCCTACCTCGAGCGAGCCCGGCGCGAGGAGTTCCGAACCGCCGCGCGCGCGTCGGCGTCGGAGCACCCGTGGTCGCGACACCTCGGTCGGGTTCTCCAGGTTTATCGGGAGCTTGGCGGGGAGCCCCGGGGGGAATAGCGGGTCGGGGGGAGGCGGACCATACTTCGACACCATCTTCCCCGGGCAGCCCTCCCGCGATCGCCCGGGTCGCACAGGGTTTGGGGGATCGAGCGTTTGGAGCTCAAGCGAGCTTTCGACACGCTGGGCCTGGAGCCCGGCGCGTCCACAGAGGACATCGAAGCCGCCTATCGGCGGCTCTGCGACGATTTCGACGCCCGCATCGGGCGCGTGACGAGTCTCGCGCTGCGCGATCGCTATGCCGCCGCCCGCGGCGAGCTCGAATCGGCGCGCACAGCGGCGCTCGAAGCCGCGAGCCCCTCGGTCGACTCGGCGCCCGCCGAGGATCCGGCCGCGCGCGCGTGGGCCGTGCTCGGACTCGAAGTCGGCGCGTCTTCCCTCGAAGTGGCGTCGGCCTACGTCTCGCTCTGTGAGGAGCTCGACCGCGAGCTCGAGTCCGCGCCGACCGAGGCCCTGCGCCGACGCTGTCTCGAGGCGCGCGCCGAGATCGAAGGGGCGTACCAGACCTGCGCAGCCGCGCCGCTAGGCGGTGACGGGGGCGCCGGCGTTGCGCGCTACGAGACGCAGGTGTCCGAGGAGGCGTTCGAGCCGTCCGCGCCAGCGCAACCCGCCCCGGCCCCGCGCACGATCCAGATCATCGCCGACCCCAACCCGGAGCCGCCGGCGCGGCGCAAACGCCGTCGCCGTCCGTGGCGACGCGCCTTCGCGGCCGTGGCCATGGTGATCTTCGTCGCGGGCGGAGCGGTGGGCGCCGCGTGGTGGTCGGATCCCGAGTGGGTGATGTCGTTCAAGCGCTACCTGCCGCTGCCGCCCGCCCCGGAACTCGTAGAAGCCCAGACCGGTGCGGAGTATCTGCGGCGCCGCGTCGCCGAGGAGCGGCGCGACATCGAGCAGCGCGCCGAGCGCACCGCGGCGCGCCTCGAGGCGCTCCAGGCCGACGCGGCGACGGCCACGCCGACGGGCGACGGGCTCGGGGAAGCGTCGATCGGGCCGGGGTTCGGGATCGAGTTCGAGCAGGCGGCGGCGCGCGCCGAATTGGCCCGTCACCTCCACGAGCTCACCGAGCGCCACATCTTCTCGAGCAGCGCGCTCGCGGAAGCGTTCGGACACATGGAGCTCGCGAGCGAACTCAGCGCCGCGAGTGAGACGGATCGCGCCGTCGCGGCGTACGCCGAGGCCCGGGCCCACCTCGAGGCCACTCTCGAATCCCTCGACGAGGCCGAGTCGGCGCTCGGCGCGCGCTTCGAGGCGATCGACGCGCGCGGCGCGTGGCTCGCGCTGGCGGCGTCAGCCGGCTTCGAGGCGGGCGACACCGCACTCGAGGGAGGACAGCGGCTCGTCGCCGCCGACGAGCTGCTCGAAGCGGGAAACTTCGCGGGTGCGATCCCCGAATTGCGACGCGCTTCCCAGCACTTCCGCACCGCCCTCGACGAGGCGCGGCGGGTGCTGGCTTCGCGACGCGAAGCGTTCGAGGCGCAGCAGCAGAGCCTGGCGGGAGAGACGCAGACCGGGACCCGTGAGGCGTCCGACACGCCGCGCGACGACGGTCCAGAGACCGCGAGCAACGCGACGGGCGACGGCTCGCGCCGATCCCGCGCCGACGCCGATCCCCTGCCGGCGGTGTCGGCGAGCGACCGCGCCGAAGTGAAGCTGGTGACGATTCCCGCCGGCAGCTTCCTCTACGGCTGCAACGGCATCGTCGATCTCCAGTGTCCCGACAGCGAGGCGCCCGGCCGTCGCGCCGACGTCGCAGCGTTCGGCATCGACCGCACCGAGGTGCGCGTCAGTGAGTTCCGGACCTGCGTCGAAGCGGGTGTTTGTCAGCCGCCCGCCCGCGGCGGCAGCTGCAACTGGGGAGCGATCGGTCGCGACGAGCATCCCGTCAACTGCGTCGACTGGGACCAGGCCGCCACCTACTGTGCCTGGGTCGGCAAACGGCTTCCCGCCGAAGAGGAATGGGAGAAGGCGGCGCGTGGCACCGACGGTCGCACGTATCCGTGGGGCGACGAATCGGCGTCCTGCGACGTGGCGATCATGGCGTCGGGCGGCGATCCGGGTTGCGGCTCTTCGTCGACCGCGCCGGTCGGCAGCCGCGAGGGCGGTCGCTCGCCCTACGGGCTCTTCGACATGGCGGGCAACGTGCTCGAGTGGACGGTCAGCCTGCACGAATCGGGGAACGGGTCGCGCGTGCTGCGCGGCGGTTCGTGGCTGAACGGTCCGCGTTCGATGCGCTCGTCGCACCGCGAGGCGGCCTCGCCTTCGCTGCGTCACGAAGCGATCGGGTTCCGGTGCGTTCAGGGCGCGTTGGTGGCGGACACCGGCACTCCCTAGCGGCTTCCGGGCGGATCGGATCCAGAGACGTCGCCTACCAGGCCGGCGGGCTTCGCCTGTTCTTCCGGGTGCATGGCGCGCTGAACATCGGCGACGTCTCTGGATCCGATCCACCCTCGGTGCCGTTCTGGGGGGCCGAAGTCGGCTAGTCTTCGCGCCCTGACGGACGGAGGTGGGTGTGGTCACGATCGGAATGAACTACTTCGTGCTCCCGGGCAAGGAGCAGGTGTTCGAGGATGCCTGCGAGCGCGTCGTCGAGACGATGGGCGGCATCGACGGGCACGACGAATCCCACCTCTACCGTCGCATCACCGAGGGTGAGCCCGTGTATCTGATCGTGTCGCGTTGGGAGAGCGAGGAAGCGTTCCAGGCGTTCATCGCCTCGGACGCGTTCAAGAAGGTCACCGACTGGGGCGCGGAGAACATCCTCGCCGGACGACCGCGCCACACCACCTACCGAGAGGGATGAGCCTCCCT
>JAHEJV010000267.1 GCA_024638705.1 Deltaproteobacteria bacterium
ATTACGGGCAGGTGCCGGATGCCGTGCTCGATCATCAGGTCGAGCGCTGCGATCGCGCTGGCGTCGGGCTCGATCGAGACGGGCTGCCCCGTCATGTGCTGCTTCACTTCGGTCTTCACGATTTTCTCCTCGCGCCGCTCCGGCGCGTTTCACGCTGGGCGAACGCCAGCGCCATCTCGAAGGAGGCGCGCGTGAACGCGAGCACGCGCGCGAAATCTTCGTCGTCCAGCTCGCGCGCCGCGTCGCTCCCGCGCAGCACGTTCACGAGCTCGCGCTCGCGCTCGAGCTGGACCGGCAAGCGATCCACCCCCCAGTCCTCGAGCAGCTGCCAGAGCACCGGGTTGTAGGAGCGGGCCATCCGCAGGATGAACGGGGTGGGATCGTGGCGCGCCAGGATCGCGGCGAGGCGCAGGATCAGGTCGAAGGACAGCGTTGCGGCCCCCGCCTCGACGGCCTCGAGCAGCGAGTGGTCGGAGAGCTCGACCGCCTCGGCGAGCTCGTCGACGGTGAGTCCGGCCAGCTCGCGCAGCTCGCGCAGGTAGGCGCCCGCCTCCCGGCGCATCTCCGGCGCCTCGGGCAGCCAACCCGCGATCTCGCGTCCCCCCGTGTCCACCAGCCGGCGCAGCGTCCCCGCCGCCGCGTGCTCCACCAGCGAGACGAGGCGCTCGCTGAGCGAGGCGGTGCGCGCGCGCCGGGCGCCGGTGCGCGCCGCGCGCGTCTTCTTCGCGGCGCCCGCCTTCTTGCGCTGCACCTTCTTCTTGCGCGGCCCCGTCGCCTTCGAGGAGCGCGAGCCGGTCTTCTTGCGTGCGGCCACGAAGCGCCCTCCCGACGCGTCGACGGTAGCGGACCCCGGCCGAGCGCCGCTGCGGGTCTAGGGAAGCACCGCCTCCACCTCGGGCAGCTCGTCGCCCGAGAGCGTCTCGGTTTCGAGGAGCCGCTCGGCCGTCGACGCCACGGCCTCGCGGTTCTTGCGCAGGATCTCGACGGCGCGGTCGCGGGCTTCGTCGACCAGCGCGCGCACGGCGCAGTCGACCTCGCGCGCGGTCTCCTCGGAGTAGTTGCGCTGGGCCTGGGGAAGGGACATCGGGCCCTGGAGG
Source organism: Deltaproteobacteria bacterium (assembly GCA_024638705.1). GTDB lineage: Bacteria > Myxococcota_A > UBA9160 > UBA9160 > SMWR01 > JAHEJV01. The sequence goes on from JAHEJV010000267.1 coordinate 1,098, forward strand.
AACGCCGAGCGCTCGCTCTCGAGGGACACCAGCCCGACGTCTTCGTGCATCCCGTAGCGCGTGACCATGGCGCGCGCGATGTCCGTCGCCTTGGCGAGGTCGTCGGCCGCCCCGGTCGAGACGTCCGGGAAGAAGATCGTCTCCGCCGCCCGGCCCCCGAGCAGCACCGTCATCTTGTCGCGCAGCTCGGAGCGCGACATCAGGAAGCGGTCCTCGGTGGGGCGCTGGATCGTGTAGCCCAGCGCGCTGATGCCGCGCGGGATGATCGACACCTTGTGCACCGGGTCCGAACCGGGGAGCGCGCGAGCGACGAGGGCGTGGCCGATCTCGTGATAGGCGGTCACCTTCCGCTCGCGCGGGTTCATCAGGCGGTTGCGCTTCTCGAGCCCGGCGACGATCCGCTCGATCGCCAGCTCGAAGTACCGCATCGAGATCTCCTTCGAGTCGTCGCGCGTCGCGAGCAGCGCCGCCTCGTTCACGAGGTTCGCGAGGTCGGCGCCGGTGAAGCCCGGCGTCAAGGCGGCGATCGACTCGGGCGCGACGTCCGCGGCGAGTCGCCCCTTGCGCAGATGCACCCGCAGGATGGCCGCGCGACCGAGCTTGTCGGGACGATCGACGAGCACCTGGCGATCGAAGCGCCCGGCCCGCAGTAGCGCGGGGTCGAGGATCTCGGGCCGGTTCGTCGCCGCCAGCAGCACCACGCCTTCGCTCGGATCGAAGCCGTCGAGCTCGGCGAGCAGCTGGTTGAGCGTCTGCTCCTTCTCGTCGTGCCCGCCCATCATCGGGCCGACGCCGCGGGCACGACCGAGCGCGTCGAGCTCGTCGATGAAGATGATGCACGGGGCCTTCTGTCGCGCCTGCTCGAACAGATCGCGCACGCGCGCCGCGCCCACCCCGACGAACAGCTCGACGAACTCGCTGCCGCTGATCGAGAAGAAGGGCACGCCGGCCTCGCCCGCGACGGCGCGCGCGAGCAGCGTCTTGCCCGTACCGGGCGGACCGACCAGGAGCACGCCCTTCGGAAGACGCGCACCGAGGCGGCCGTAGTGCCCGGGGTCGCGCAGGAAGCCGATGATCTCGGCGAGCTCCTCCTTCGCCTCGTCCACACCGGCCACGTCGTCGAAGCACACCTTGACCGACTCTTCCGCGTAGATCTTCGCCCGGCTCTTGCCGATGGACATCAAGCCGCCGCCGAGCCCATTGCGAAGACGACCGCCCTGCATGCGGCCGATCACGAAGATCCAGACGCCGACGATCACGATCAGGGGCAGCAGCCACGAGACCAGCGAGTCGATCCAGGTGCGCTCGGGAGCGCCCGAGAAGCCGATGCCCTCTTCCGTCAGTCGCTCGGCCAGCTCGGGATCGACGCGGATCGTGCGGAAGCGCCCGGGCCGGTCCTCGCGCGTCTCCGTGAACTCGCCGGTGATCTCGCTGCTCGTGACGCGGAGATCGCGCACCGCCCCCTGCTCCTCGAGCGCGAGGAACTCGCTGTAGGGGATCGTCTCGATCTGCGTCTGCCCGTACCAGAGCTGGACGGCGAAGAAGGCCAGCCAGAGGACCGCGATCAGGTACCAGCCCGACCAGCCGCGCCGCCCGGGAGCGCCTTCTCCACCCGAGGGCTCCCGCGCGGACCCGGACGCGCGCGACGACCGCGCTCCGCTGCCCGGATCGCCTGCAGGGGGAGGGCTCGCCACGGGCAAAGGCTAGCGCGGGCGCGGGCATCCGAGACTGCGCGCTCAGTCGGTCGCGACGACCCTCGTGCCCGCTTCGCCGCGCAGGATCCTCGCCGCGTCCTCGAGCGCACCGATCGCGGCAAGGCGCGGCGCCCGTCCCCGGCCGCCTTCGATGAAGCGACACGCCGCCTCGACCTTCGGTCCCATGCTGCCCGGCGCGAAGTGCTCGCTCCGCAGCTCCGCAACCGTGGCGCACCGGATCGCCCGGGCGGTGTCGCGCCCGAAGTCGCGGTACACGGCATCGACGTCGGTCAGCAGCAAGAGCGCTTCGGCGTCGATCGCCTGGGCGAGCAACGCGGACGAGAGGTCCTTGTCGACGACCGCCTCCACGCCTCGCCATCCGCCCGCCGGATCCGGCACCACCGGCACGCCGCCGCCTCCGGCACAGACCACCACGACCCCGGCGTCGAGCAGCAGCTCGATCGATCGCTGCTCCAGGATGCGGATCGGCTCGGGCGAGGGCACGACGCGGCGCCACTGCTCCCCGTCGAGCGCGATCGTCCAGCCGCGCGCGCGGGCCAGCGACTCCGCCTGCGCCTGCGGAAGCGCGGTGCCGATCGGCTTCGTCGGCCGCTCGAAGGCGGGGTCGCCGGCGTCGACCGCCACCTGGGTGAGCAGGGTCGCGACCTCGCGGCCGTCCGGGAGTCGATCGCGCAGCTCGTCCTCGACCAGATAGCCGATCATGCCCTGGGTCTGCGCGCCGAGCTCGTCGAGCGGCGAGGGCAGCCCACCGGACAGCTCGCTCTGGCGCGCGAGCAGGCCGACCTGCGGACCGTTGCCGTGGGTCACGACGAGCCCCGTTTCCGGTCCTCGGTGGCGGGCGAGGTCGGCGATCACGGCGGCGGCGACCCGGACGTTGCGGCGCTGCGCGTCGCTGCTCGGCCGCTCGCCGCGCTTCAGCAGGGCGTTGCCGCCGAGTGCGACGACGAGCCGCCCGGGCCGAGCGCTCATCCAGACCGTCCGCCTTCGACGAAGCGCGCGAGCAACGCGTCCAGGTCGTCGCCGCGCGGCGCGAAGGCGTAGTCCACCTCGACGACCGGCTTGTCGAGCCGCACCCGGTCGGCGAGCGACGCCGGCGTGGCGTCGACGACGAGATCCGCGGGAATGCGCGCGAGCGTCTGCTCGAGGTCGCGCACCTGCTCGGGGCTGTAGCCGAGCGCGGGAAGCTCCGGACCGAGGTGTGGAAAGGCGGCGTAGGCGTCGGCGATCGAGCCGACCGCGTAGGGTCGCGCGTCCACGATCTCCCGCGCCCCGCACGCCGCGGCAGCGACGCTTCCCGCGCCCGTCGCCATGCCACCATGCGTGAGCGTGGGTCCGTCACCGACGATCACGATGCGCGCCCCGCGAATCGCCTCCGCGTCGCGCGCGCTCACCGGCATCTCGCCCAGCAGGATCGGAACCCCGGGACGCAGCGCTTCCACTCCCGCGCGAACGGCGGCGACCTGGTCGGGCTCCGCGGTGTCGACCTTGTTGATGATGACCGCGTCGGCCATGCGGAGATTGGTCTCGCCGGGGTGATAGGCGGACTCGTGTCCCGGCCGGTGAGCGTCCACCAGCACCAGGTGCAGGTCGGGCCGGAAGAACGGCAGGTCGTTGTTGCCGCCGTCCCAGACCACCAGGTCCGCGTCGCGCTGGGCGCGCTCGAGGATGCGGGCGTAGTCGACGCCGGCAGAGATCGAAGCGCCGATCTCGAGATAGGGCTCGTACTCCTCCCGCTCCTCGATCGTCGTCTCCGCCCGCAGCAGGTCCTCTGCCGAGGCGAAGTGCTGCACCGCCTGTTGCTCGAGGTCTCCGTAGGGCATCGGGTGCCGCACCGCCGCGACGCGCACGCCGCGATCGCGCAGCCACGCGACGATGTAGCGGGAGACGGCGCTCTTGCCGATCCCGGTGCGCACGGCGCACACGGAGATCACGGGCACGGCGGCCTGCAGCATCGTGGACGCGGGGCTCAGCAGGCGGAAGTCCGCGCCGCAAGCCAGGACGAGCGAGGCTCGGTGCATCACCTCGGCGTGGGAGAGATCGCTGTAGGAGAGCAGCACCTCGTCCACCCGCTCCTCCCGGATCAGGTCGGCCAGCTCGGCCTCGGGGCGGATCGGCACGCCCTCCGGATAGAGGGATCCCGCCAGGGCGGGCGGATAGCGCCGGTCGGCAATGTCGGGAATCTGCGCGGCGGTGAACGCGACGACGCGCGTCTCGGGATCGGCACGAAAGCGGACGTTGAAATCGTGGAAGTCGCGTCCGGCCGCGCCCATGATCACGACGCGGCTGCGCACGCGGTCAGCTCTCATCTCGTCCATCGCTCTCGCTCATGGCGCGGCGCAGGCGTCGTCGTGCACCCCGGTCGGTCAGGGACCGGGGGCATCGGGGGGCGCGGCGACGACCACCGTGGCCTGCGGTCCCTTCTCGCCCGCCTCGATGTCGAGGCCCACCGGCTGTCCCTCGCGCAGCGTCTCGAAGTCGAGACCTCCGTGCACAGCATTGCGATGGAAGTACACGCGCTCGCCGCGCTCGGTGATGATGAAGCCGTGGTCGGCCTCGCGGCGCACCTCGTCGATCACGCCGAGCTCGGGCGGCGGGGCGGGTCGCTCCTTGCGGGCCTGCTCGTGGCGGTGACGCATGCGCCACACCTCGCGCTCGAAGGCGTCGACCGCCTCGTTCAGCGCCAGCCCGACGTCGGGCTGCGTGCGCGCGGCGACGATCTCCTGGCCGCGCGCCTGGCAGGTGATGCGGATCTCCTGGGCGCCGTGCCGATGGTGCGAGGTGGCGCGCGCGAGGATGCGCACGTCGATCAGATCGGTGTGGCCGGCCGCGAGCTCTCGCACCCGGCGCTCGGCGCTGTCGCGCTCGACCTCGGACAGCAGCTCGGGATGGACCCAGTGCAACTCCATGCAATCCCTCTCTGGGCGCAGGCGCTGGGGAAGCACAGCGCGCCCTCATGAGTCGGGAGCCTCGCAGGATGCGTGCCACTTGCGCGCAGCCACGACGTGCCTTCTACGGGCCACGGCGCCGCGGGCCTCGCGGCCCGTCGTGGCGGCTCGCCTCATCGGTCGGGTCGCGCGCCCCATTCTCGCGGTGCTCCCGCGGAATCGCACGCTCAGGCCGCGGCGTCCTCGTCGGCCTCCTCCTTGAGATAGGCCATGTCCACTTCGAGGACGACCTTGGCGATGCGCTTGGTCAGGTAGAAGAGGCGCTTGAACGCCTCGATCAGCTCGGTCTCGACGCGATAGGCCGGCAGCCGCCCGGGCTCCGGCGCGGCGACGCGTCCGATCAGGTGCTGGTAGGCCTCGTCGGCCTGCCGGGCGATATCGACCTTCGCGTCGATCACTTCCTTCGCGATGGCCGGATCCCACTCGGCGACCGACTCCAGAGCGCGCCCGGCGGCCCAGAGGACACGCTCGAAGAGCGGATGCAGGACCTGCAGGGTCTCGTCGCTGATCTGGACGCCCAGGTCCAGACGCTCGCGTCCGATCGGGATGACGTTCGTCTCGATGATGTCGGCCATGTTCTCGATGTAGTTCGCGATGGCGAACTGGTCGTGGAGCAGCTCGGTCTGCTTCTCCGTGAGCCCCTCGCG
>JAHEJV010000268.1 GCA_024638705.1 Deltaproteobacteria bacterium
CACGCCGCTCTCGACGCTGCGCCTGGGCGAGATCCTGCGCGACGTCCTGCCGCCGGGCGTGCTCAACGTCGTGTCGGGTGGCGATGCGCTCGGCGCCTGGATCACCGAGCATCCGGCCGTACGCAAGGTGTCGTTCACGGGATCGGTCGCCACGGGGAAGCGCGTCGCCGCGGCCTGTGCGCCCGACCTGAAGCGGGTCACCCTCGAGCTCGGCGGCAACGACGCCGCCATCGTGCTCCCGGACGCCGACCCGGACGCGATCGCGGAGAAGCTCTTCTGGGGCGCGTTCGAGAACAGCGGTCAGATCTGCAGCGCGGTGAAGCGCGTCTACGTCCACGAAGACCTCTTCCCGCGTCTGCGGGACGCCCTCTCGGAGCGCGCGAAGGCGGTGAAGATGGGCGACGGACTCGAGGAGGGCGTCGAGCTCGGCCCGATCAACAACCGGCCGCAAGTCGAGCGCGTGGCCGAGCTCGTCGAGGAGGCGAAGGCGGCGGGCGCGAAGATCACCGCCGGCGGCTCGCGCCGCGCCGGCGGGGGCTATTTCTTCGAGCCGACCATCGTCACCGACGTGGCGGAGGGCGTGCGTCTCGTCGACGAGGAGCAGTTCGGGCCGGCGCTGCCGCTGCTCACCTATCGCGACGTCGACGACGCCGTCGAGCGCGCCAACGGGACGCCGTTCGGCCTGTCCGGATCGGTCTGGTCGAGCGATGTCTCGCGCGCAAGCGAAGTGGCGAGCCAGCTCGTCTGTGGCACCGCCTGGGTGAACAAACACGTCGATATCGTCCCCCACGCGCCCTTCGGCGGGGCGAAGTGGTCGGGCATCGGCGTCGAGAACGGCCCGTGGGGCCTGCTCGGCTTCACCGAGCTCCAGACGATCAACGTCGCGAAGTCCGACTGAGAGACGGCGTGTCGGGGCTTCCCTGACGTTGCATCGCGTTAGTTCGAGAACCGAAACGGATCCTTGTCGACACTCGACCGTGTCGAATTCGGCAGGATTCCGGATCGATATCTGGCGATGTCCATGACGATAGGCGTTCAGGTCCGGAGTATCATGAGGTTCACTGACAGCCCCTGAGCAGATTCCGGACGCACGAGCCAGAGCGGGTGCGACGGAAGCGGTAAGGACGCATCGCCGGTGGATCGACTGGATCAGCGCTGGCCATCCAAGGACTCCAAGAAGATGGCGCCGATCGCGCGCCTCGCGGTCGAGGAGATCGTCGCGAACCTCGAGCGCCGCCGCGCCTTCCTGACGAGCGTCGCGGACTTCCTGAGGAGTCGGGGTGACGGGAGGCGCCGGTCGGAGTGACGGCTGGCGCCGGGATCGACGCGCGATCGACCCTTCGGCGCGTCGTCTTCCTCCCCGCCTGGCAGCCGCCCTCGGCCTCGATCTCGTTCGCGCTGTGCAAGTCGAAGTCGAGCGCGCCCGGCATCGCACGTCGGGGCCGTCCGGGTGCCATGCCTCCCACTCCCGGTTCGATCGATGGGAGGCATGGGAACGACCCCGGATCGGCCCGTACGGCGCGCGCTCAGTGGCCGCGACGGTCGAGGCGTCGCTCGATGCGCCGACCCTTGCGATCGAGGCGGCGGTCGATGCGGTCGCCGCGCCGATCGAGGCGGCCGTCGATGCGGTCGCCGCGTCGATCGAGGCGGCGGGCCAGGCCGTCCCGTCCGGCGTCCGCGGCGCGGTCGGAGGCGCGATCGAGACGCCGGTCGATGCGGTCGCCGCGGCGGTCGAGATGGCCGTCGATGCGGTCGCCGCGGCGGTCGAGGCGCTCTTCGATGCGGTCGCCATCGGGCTCGGCGAAGGCCGGCGCCGCGAGCAGGCAGCCGAGCAAGGTGGCCGAAAGAACGAGGGTTTTGCGGTTCATGCGCTTTCTCCTGATGAAGGGGCCCGGTAGCGGGCCCGGTGTGCGAAACCCGCCCGGGCGGGAAAAGTTGCGGAGCGCGTGAGATCGGCGGTCGGTCCGCAACTTCTCGCGAGGTGTGGGGTTGAAGGAGAGAACCGATCGCACAGAATGGCCCCGGAGGTGGGCGTGAGAGCATCCGAACCCGGTCGAGCGGTCGATCGAGAGGACGACCGACGTTCCGATCCGGATTCCCTTCGCATGCTCGCGTTCGCGGAGGGCGACGCCTCGGCCTTCGACGCGCTGTTCGATCGCTGGTCCCGACCCCTGTTGCGATACATGGAGCGAATGGTGCGCGACACCGCAACCGCCGAAGAACTGGTGCAGGAGACCTTCCTGCGCATGCACGATGCGCGTGGGCGTTATGCGGCCGAGGCGCGCTTCTCGACCTGGCTCTACCGCATCGCGACGAACCTCGCGCTCAACGAGTTGCGACGCCCGCGACGTCGTCGGCCCCACATGAGCCGCGATGCGGAGGACGCGGCGCCGGACCTGCCCGCGACCGGCGCGCGGCCCGACGACGCCGCGCACGCGCGTCGCGTCGCGTCGCAGGTGGAGCGCGTCCTCGACGCGCTGCCCGAGCGCCAGCGCATGGCGCTGTGGCTCGTCGCGGTCGAGGGGCTTTCCTACGCCGCCGTTGGCGAGGCGCTCGAGACGTCGGTGTCGTCGGTGAAATCGTTGGTGCATCGCGCGCGCGCGCAGCTCGCGGACGCACTGCCCGAAGGAAGTGGAGAATCGTCATGACCGAGCGCGATCTCGACGCGCGGCTATCGGCCTGGATCGACGGCGAGGTGAGCGAGGACGAGGCGCGCGCGCTGGAGGAGCGCGTCGCGAACGACCCGGAGGTGGCGGCGCGCTTCGCCGCGCTCTCGCGCGTGGACGAACGGCTGCGCGGCCTGCCGGGGCCGGCGCCTCGCGCCGACCTCCGCGCGCGGCTCGCCGAACGGATCGCCGAGCGCGAAGGCGCCGTCGTCGTGCCGCTTCGCCCGCGTCCGCTGCGTTGGGCGGTCCCAGCGGCCGCTGCGCTGGCGGCGGGCATCGCGATCTATCTCGGCGTGCGGACGACGCCCGGGGAGGTCGTCCCTCGCGCCCCGGTCGCCCCCGAACCGCCGATCGCCCGCGACGAGATGGATCCGACGCCGCGCGACACGCCGCTCCCCGACTCCGCTCCCGAGACAGCGCCTCGATTCGCAGAACGGCCTGCGACCGATGCCCGCGAACCGGGCGTCGACGAGGTCGCGATCGCACCCGATGCCGCCGATCTCGAACCCGATGCCGCCGAGCTCGCGCTCGCCTTCGACTACGACGCGCTGCGCGACTTCGAGGTGATCGATCAGCTCGAGCTTCTCGAAGTGCTCGCGGCCTACGAGGACGACGGGGGAGGGCGATCGTGAAGCGCATCGCCGTGATCGCGCTGGTGGTGGCGACGGTCCTCGTCGGGCCCGTCGCAGCTGCGGCCGACCTGGCCGACGAACGGCGCGAGCTCCGCGAACGGTGGCGCAACGCCTCGCCGGACGAGCGCGTCGAGATGCGCCGCGAGATCCGCGAGCACCGTCGCGACTCGATGCGCGAGCGCCGCGCGGCGCGGCGCTTCGATGCGGTCGAGCGTCGGCGCCTGCGGGCGATGGCGGCGCGTCGGCAGGTGCGCCGCGAGCTGCGCGCGATGCCCGAAGAAGAACGGCGCGCGGTGATCGAGAACCTGCAGTCGCTCCCCGAATCGGAGCGCCGTGCGCTGAAGCGGAAGATGGCCACGCTCGCGCCCCACGAACGAAGCGAGCTCCTCGAGCGGGTGCGCGAGCTGCGCTCCCTCGACGAAGCGGAGCGCGCAGAGCTCTTCGCGCGGCGTCGCGATCTCGAGCATCGCAGCGCCAGCGAGCGACGGCGTTTCGAGGAGAACGCCGAACGCTGGCGCGCGATGTCGCCCGACGAGCGCGCGCGCATGCGGCGTCAGCTCGAGCGGCTGCGCGCGATGTCTCCCGACGAACGCCTCGAGCTGCTCGATCGCGCGCTCGGCGAGGAGTCGTCGCGCTGAGGCCCGCGCTCAGTCTCCGTCGCCGCCGCCCGGCTCGACGACGAGGGTGAGCCCGCGGACCGACCGCACCCGCACCGGGCCGCCGACCTCGACCACGGGACAACCGGGGGCCAGCTCTGCGCGCCACAGCTCGGACCCGACGCGCACATAGCCCCGGGGTGCGAGTCGCTTTCGCGCCGTCGCCGTGCGTCCGATCAGCGCCACGGTGGCATCCGGATCGCCATCTTCGTAGGCGTCGCGCAGCCAGGGGAAGAGGGCGATGTCCTTGACGAACCAGAGCGTCCAGAGCGTGACGCCGATCCACGGTGCGAGCCCCGACTGCGCGACGAGCAGCCAGAGGACGAGCGCGGCGAGCATCCAGCCCGGCGCCTCGAGTGCGACATAACGCGCAAAGGTGCGGGAGCGATAGTGAGACTTCATCACGATCAACGCTCGTAGCGGACGCCGACGACTTCGAAGACGGCGTCGCCCTTCGGCCGTCGCACCACCACCTCGTCGCCGGTCTCCTTGCCGAGGATCGCCTTCCCCACCGGCGAGTCGATGCTGATGCGTCCCTGCTCGACGTCGAACTCGTCCGGCCCGACGAGCTGGTACTCGACGATCTCGCCGTCCGCGTCCTCGAGCTCGACCCAGGCGCCGAAGTAGGCGCGCCCGTCGCCGCGGTCTTCGGGTGCGACGACGACGAGCTCCTCGATGCGGCGGTTCAGGAACTCGAGGCGGCCGTCGATCTCGCGCAGGCGCTTCTTCCCGTAGATGTACTCGGCGTTCTCCGAGCGGTCGCCCTGCGCTGCCGCCTCGCTCACCTCGCGCGTGACGCGCGGCCGCTCCTCCTTCCAGAGCTGGTCGTACTCCGCCTGGAGGCGGCGCAATCCCTCGGCCGTGATGACGGCGGCGCGCGGCGGGCGCTCGGTGCGCTTGCGCGACATCAGCGCCTCGCCTCGTCGCGGCTGCCTGCCGTATCCTGCCCACCCGCTTCCGTCCGCGAGGCACGAGAGGAATCCATGACCTTCCGCGCGACCCTCCGGCTCGCCTTCATCCTGCTTCCGCTGCTCCCCATCGTGCTCGGCGTCCGCGCGATCGCCGAGGACACGTCCGGCGGCCTGTCCGGCGGTCTCCTGCTCGCCACCACCACCAGCGTGCGCGACTCGGGCCTGCTCGACGCGCTGCTGCCGGTGTTTCGCGAGCGTACCGGAATCCACGTGCAGGTGGTGGCGGTCGGCACGGGCGCCGCGCTGCGGATGGGCGCCGAGGGCAACGCCGACGTGCTCGTCACCCACGCCGACGCCGGCGAAAGGAAGTTGGTGGCGTCAGGCGCGGCGCTCGCACGCACGCCGTTCATGGAGAACCACTTCGTGATCGCGGGGCCGGTGGAGGATCCGGCCGGGGTCGGCCGCGCGTCCGGCCCGGTCGACGCCTATCGCCGCATCGCCGCGGCCGACGCGCCCTACGCGAGCCGCGGCGACGACTCGGGCACGCACCGTCGCGAGAAGGCGCTCCTCGTCGAGGCCGAGCTCGCCATCGAGGAGCCGTGGCCCGCCTTCATCAGCACCGGCTCGGGCATGGGACTCACACTACAGGTGGCCGGCGAGCGCCGCGCGTACGTGCTCTCCGACCTCGGCACCTTTCTCGCGTTTCGCGAGCGCACCGGGCTCACCGCGCTGAGCGGCCGCGACCCGGCGCTGCGCAACGTCTACGCGGTGCTGCGCATCGACCCGCAGCGGTTCGCCGGACGCGTCCGGGGTGAGCCGGCGCAGCAGTTCGAAGCCTTCCTCACTTCGCCCGACACCCAGCGTCGCATCGCCGCGTTCGGACGCGAGCGCTTCGGCGAGCCGCTCTTCCGTCCCATCCTGATTCCGCCCGGGACACCGTGATGGGGCTCGGCTCCGGCGAACTGCTCGAGATCACGCTGCGTACCCTGATGGTGTGCGGCACCGCGCTCGCCATCGCGCTCGGGCTGGGCCTGCCGATCGGGATCGCTCTCGGGCGTCGCCGGTTTCCCGGTCGCTCGGCGCTCGTCGCCCTGGTGAACTCGGGAATGGGCGCGCCGCCGGTCGTCGTCGGGTTGCTGGTCGCGTTGCTGCTGTGGCGCAGCGGTCCGCTCGGCGGGCTCGGCTGGATGTACACGCCGACGGCGATGATCGTCGCGCAGGTCGTGATCGCGCTGCCGCTCGTCATCGGCATCACGCTCGCCGCCGTCGGGGGGCTCGCCGAGGACTGGGAGCTGCAAGTGCGCACGCTCGGCGTGTCGGCGCCATGGCGCCTGTGGCTGCTGTTGCGCGAGATCCGACTCGGCCTGCTCGCTGCGGTGATCGCCGCGCTCGGTGGCATCCTCTCGGAAGTGGGCGCAAACATGCAGGTGGGCGGAAACCTCGCCGGCGAGACGCGCGTCCTTACCACCGCCATCCTGATGTACACCCAGATGGGCGACTTCGAGGCCGCGATCGGTCTGGCGACCGT
>JAHEJV010000269.1 GCA_024638705.1 Deltaproteobacteria bacterium
CGCTCCGAGCAGGAGCATCGTCTCGAGCTGATCGCCGAGCCAGCTGCGCGACTTCAGGATCCACTGCCCGCCGTCGGGGCTGACGGAGAGGATCTCCATCGCCTTGAACTCGGTCTCGACGGGGTTGCCGTCCAGGTCGCGGGCGCCCGGCACCTGCGCGGTGGGGTGGCCCGGAACCTCGGAGAAGATCACCTCGACGACGCCCGCGCCGGCGGAGGCGCCGAGCAGAGAGCAGGCCGCGACCGCGCTGATCGAGCAGTGGCTGGTACGCATGATGCACCCTTCCTTCCTGGCCTCCTAAGGCCCCGCCGCGGGCGCCCCTGCATTCGACGACCTCCCGCGACGCTCCGTGATCCTCAGTGTGACGCGCTTCGCCGCCGAAGGCAATGGGCCGGGGCCGAAGGGTGCGGCAAGCGTCCTGATCTTTGGAGAGTGACGCCTTATCTTGACGACACTCATCGCTTACAGGAGCCCCACGCCCCGGGGATGGCGAGGACGTCGCTGGTCTCGATGATGCCGTCGGTGCCGACGTCGGCCGGGCACGCCGCGGGCAGCCGCTCCTGGGTCGTGCGCACCGTCTTCGCGGTGAAGCGCCGCGAGTTCCCGAGAACAACATCAGACAGGGTTCAAATCCCGGTATTCGCGCACACGTGCAGCGTCTAAACAGGACTCTTCCGTAGGAAACTTCGAGGAGGGAGGACTCCGTGGCGGTCTTCACCGACAGTGACCAGGTCAGCCGCACCGATGGCCGACCCGATGGCCGACCCGAGGCGAGCGCAGGCGGACGGCTCCTGGCCGACCGCGCGCAGCTCATTGGGACCGAAAGCGCCTTCAAGATGGGGCCGCACATCCAGCGGGTGGAGAGTGCCGGCCACCGGGTGATCAAGTGCAACCTCGGGGAGCCGGATCGCCCGCTCCCCGGCCACGTGCGCGAGGAGGTCAAGCGCCAGCTCGACGCGGACAACACCCACTACTGCGACCCGCAGGGGATCCTGCCGCTTCGCGCCGCGATCGCGCGCGACATGGGATCCCGGCGGGGACTCGACATCACGCCCGATCGCGTCTGCGTCTTCGCCGGCGCAAAGCCCCCGATCGGGTTCACCCAGCAGACCTACTGCAACCCGGGTGACGAGGTGATCTACCCCAGCCCCGGATTCCCGATCTACGAGTCGTTCATTCCCTACGTCGGGGGCCGCCCGGTCCCGCTGCACCTCGAGGAGGAGGCCGGCTTCAGCTTCACCGGGGACGACCTCGAGCCGCTGATCACCGATCGAACCAAGATCATCATCCTCAACTTCCCCTCGAACCCGACGGGCGGGGTGGCGACGAAGGCCCAGCTCGAGGGGATCGCGGACGTCATCACCCGGCGCGCGCCCGAGCACGTCCGGATCTACTCCGACGAGGTGTACGAGCACATCCTCTACGACGGGGCCGAGCATCACTCGATCGCATCGCTTCCCGGCATGGCGGAGCGCACGATCATCGTCTCCGGTGTCTCGAAGAGCTACTCCTGGACCGGGGGCCGGGTCGGCTGGGCGGTGCTTCCCACGGCAAAAGAGGCCGAGCAGTTCAAGAACCTCAACATCAACTACATCTCGTGCGTCAGCCCCTACAACCAGGTGGGCGCCCAGGTGGCCATCGAGTCGCCCGAGAGCGCGGCGGAGATCGACCGGATGATGGCGGCGTTCACGGAGCGGCGCAACCTCGTGGTTCGCGGGCTCAACGCGATTCCGGGCGTCACGTGTCACGAGCCGAAGGGCGCGTTCTACGTGTTCCCGAACATCGACGGCCTGTGTGAGCGTCTCGGCGTCCATGCGGCGTACGCGGCGTTGCCGGCGAACATCCGCGAGACGACCAGCCCGGCCACGCTGTTCCAGATGTTCCTGCTGTCCTGCTACCACGTCGCCCTGATGGACCGCCGGTCGTTCGGAGCGATCGGCGCCGAGGGCCGACACTTCCTGCGCATCTCGATTGCGACCGGCATCGAAGAGCTCGGGGAAGCGGTCGCCCGCATCGCGCGCGCCGCGGACGACCCGAACGGTTTCGCCACGTTCATGAAGGAGGCCGAGCCGCCATGGAACTGAAGCTTGCCCCCCGCCGCGCCACGTACATCGAGATCACCGCCGGGCCGGGACCGGACCCGCTGTCCGCCCTCGAGCTCGAGCAGTTCGAGCGCTTCGACCGCATCTACCGCGCGCTGTGCGCCCTGATGTACAACTACGTCCCGATGTCGGGCCACCCGGGCGGCTCGATCTCCTCGGGACGGTTCGTGGCCGGTCTGCTGTTCGACGCGATGGACTACGACGTGTCCGATCCGGACCGGGCCGATGCGGACATCATCTCCTACGCGGCCGGCCACAAGGCGCTGGGCCTCTACGCGATGTGGGCGCTTCGCAACGAGGTGCTCCGGATCGCGACCCCGGATCTGCTGCCGGGCGATGAGCGGTACCAGCTCCGTCTCGAGGACCTCCTGGGCTTCCGCCGGAACCCGACGCATCCCGCGCCGCTCTTCCGGCAGCTGAACGCCAAGCCGCTCGACGGTCATCCGACGCCGGCAACGCCGTTCGTGCGGCTGGCGACGGGCGCGTCCGGCGTCGGCGTGTCGACGTCGCTGGGGCTCGCGTTCGGGGCCGCCGACTACTACGGCGACGACCCGCCGCGCGTTCACATCGTCGAGGGCGAGGGCGGCATGACGCCGGGCCGCGTCGCCGAGGCGATGGCGGCCGCCGGCACCGGCTGCATCGGCAACGCCATCATGCACGTCGACTGGAACCAGGCGTCCATCGATTCGAACCGGGTCTGCCGCGACGGCACCGCACCGGGCGATTACGTGCAGTGGAACCCCATGGAGCTCGCGTACCTCAACGACTGGAACGCGATCCTCGTTCCGGACGGCACCGACGTTCGACAGGTGATCGCCGCGCAACGCAAGGCGGCGGCTCTCGACAACGGTCAGCCCACCGCAATCGTCTACCGCACGACGAAGGGCTGGCAGTACGGCATCGAGGGGAAGGCCTCGCACGGGGCCGGCCACAAGCTGTGCTCGGACGGCTTCTACGACGCCGTGTCCCCCCTGCTCGGAGCAACCGCGCTCGATCTGCCCCAGTGCGAGGAGGGCTGCCAGCGCTGCGGAGGGGGCGGGGCGCCGGTGGTCATCGAGGAGTGCTTCTGGGAGGCGCTGCAGATCGTGCGCCGGACGCTCGAGAGCGACCGGCCGATGGTCGACATGCTGGCGAAGCGTCTCTCCGCCGCCCGCGATCGCCTCGATCGGCGCGGGCGGGCGCCGCGCAAGGACGCCCCGAACGTGGAAGCCGTCCACGAGTTCGCGGGGCGCGCCGGCGACGACGTGCCGGACGACCTGCGGCTCGACCCGGGCACGACGACGACATTGCGCGCTCAGCTCGGGCACGTGCTCAACCACTACAACCGGCGAAGCGGCGGGGCGCTCCTGGCCGCGGCCGCCGATCTCCTGGGCTCGACGAGCGTCGACGTCTCGGCCCGCGGCTTCCCGGACGGGTACTTCAATGCCGTCTCGAACGCCGGCGCGCGGCTGCTCTCGACGGGCGGGATCTGCGAGGACGCCATGATCGGCATCCTCTCCGGCCTCTCGGCGTACGGCCGGCACATCGGGGTCGGCTCGTCCTACGGCGCCTTCATCGCGGCGCTCGGCCACATCCCCGCTCGCCTCCACGCCATCGGCGCCCAGGCGCGACACGCGAACTTCGGCGATCCCTACCGTCCCGTCATCATGGTGTGCGCGCACGCCGGCTTGAAGACCGGCGAAGACGGGCCGACGCATGCCGACCCGCAGCCGCTGCAGCTGCTGCAGGGGAACTTCCCGCGCGGAACGATGGTGACGCTGACCCCGTGGGATCCCGCCGAGATCTGGACCCTGATGTCGGCGGCGTTCGGCCTGCGACCGGCGGTGATCGCGCCGTTCGTGACGCGACCCAACGAGACCGTGCTCGACCGCGCGGCGCTGGGCCTGGCCCCCGTCGCCGCCGCCTCGTCCGGCCTGTACCTCCTGCGCTCCGCGGTCGGCGAGAGCGACGGCACGCTCGTGCTTCAGGGCAGCGGCGTCACCTACGCCTTCCTCGAGGACGCGCTGCCCCGCCTCGAGGCGGAGGGCATCGATCTGGACGTCTACTACGTGGCCAGCGCCGAGCTCTTCGACGCGCTGCCCGCAGAAGAGCAGCAGCGCCTCTACCCCGAGGAGCGGGCCCGGAGGGCGATCGGCATCACGGGCTTCACGCTGCCCACGATGGAGCGCTGGATTCGATCCGACGAGGGCCGGGCGATGACGCTGCATCCCTTCCGGAAGGGCCACTTCCTGGGCAGCGGTCCGGCGGACCGGGTGCTCGCCGAGGCCGGCCTGGATGGAGAAAGCCAGTTCAAGGCCATTCGGAGCTGGGTCCGGGAGGGCTTGATCGAGGCGGTGTAGTCTCCAGTGGCGCGATCGCGGGGAACAATCGCGATTCTCACGGGGGGCGGAGACGTCCCCGGTCTGAACCCCGCGATCCGCGCGATCACGGTCCGGGCCCTGCACGAGGGGTACCGGGTGCTGGGGATTCGCCGGGGCTGGAGCGGCCTCGTCGGCCTCGTGCCCGACCGGCACGCCGACAACACGGCGCACATGGTCGTGCTGACCGAGGAGGTCGTGAGTCGGATCGGGCGCACCGGCGGCACGTTCCTCCACACCTCGCGAACCCGCCCGAGCCACCTGCCGCGGTCGATCGTCCCGCCGCACCTGGCCGGCAAGTACCGGGCCGAGATCAACGATGCGACCTCCGACGTCCTCGGGAACCTGGAGTTCCTCGGCGTCGACCACCTGATTCCGATCGGGGGCGACGACACCCTGAGCTATGCGCGGCGCCTTGACGACGAGGGGGTTTCGGTCGTGGCGATCCCGAAGACGATGGACAACGACGTGCCCGGCACGGACTACTGCATCGGGTTCAGCACGTGCGTGACCCGGTCGATCCAGCTGGCGCACGAGCTCCGAACGACCGCCGGCTCCCACGAGCGTTTCCTCGTGATCGAGGTGTTCGGCCGGTACGCCGGTTTCACCGCCCTGCTCCCCACGATGGCGGGGGCCGCGGATCGATGCGTGATTCCCGAGCATCCGTTCGATGTCGCGCTGCTGGCCGAGCTGCTCTCTCGCGACCGCGATCGGAATCCCAGTCGGTACGCCGTGGTCCTGGTTTCGGAAGGGGCGCGCATGCACGAAGAGAGCATGACGTTCGAGGGGGAGGAGGCCGATCAGTACGGTCACCGCAGGCTGGGCGGGGTCGGCGACCGGATCGCCGCGGGCCTCAAGAACGCCTCGCCCGAGTTCAACCACGGCCGGCCGGTCAACGTGGTCAACCAGCGGCTCGGTTATCTCGTCCGGTGCGGCGATCCGGACGCGATCGACTCCATCGTGCCGATGGCGTTCGGCAACATCGCCCTCGATCTCGTCATGTCGGGCCAGACGGGACGCCTCGTCAACCTCAGCCACGGGGTGTACGACAGCGTGCCCATCGACGTCGTGACGAGCTATCGCAAGCTCGTCGACCTCGACCGGCACTACAATTGCGAGCGGCTGCGACCGGACTACAAGACGTTGATGCGCCAGCCGCTGTTCATCATCACCAGTTGAGATGCTCTCCGAGTGAGAAGGACGCATGATCGAGCCGCGCGAAGCTCGAAGACGCGGCGCCCGCCGGCCCCTGAGAGCACGGGGCTTCTCGACGGGCGCGTCGACGCGCGTGACCATCGGCTGGCGGCCGTTCGGTGACATCGAGGCAGTTCGATGCGGACCGCCCCGTCGACGGCAAGTCCAGGCGGCGACTCGACTAACGGGAATGCCCGCGGTCGTCGGCCGCGACGGTCGCGGCGATCGAGACCGATAAGAGCGAACGGCTCGGGCCGGCCGCTCGTACCGAACTGCACTCGCCGCGCCTGACTCCGATCGTGGGCGATGGGTGGTGCGGCGGTCGACCCGACAAGAGGAGGCTGTCGTTGAACCACCACACCATGATCGTGAGCGGCGTGCTGCTCGCCGCGCCCGCCCTCGCCGCCCCCGCCCTCGCCGACCACGACTCGACGTTCTACATCGTCAAGCGCCCGGCGATCGAAGGCGTGGAGATCATCCACCTCGTCGATCAGTGGGTCCTGGACGGGATGCTGGACCAGCCCTACGTCATCGACCGCGAGTCGGTGATCCAGTACCTCTCCGACAACGACATCACCCGCGGCGTGGTGCACACGGCCTGGGAGCACCCGCGAATCGTGATGGACCACATCGACCCCACGGTCGCCGCGACCGACGTCCTCGTCACGGCGGCCGTGACGGAGTACCTCGGCTTCCTCGACGTGATGCACGAGGAGCTCCCCGATC
>JAHEJV010000270.1 GCA_024638705.1 Deltaproteobacteria bacterium
GCCCGAGGGTGGCAAGGCGATCATCCAGACCGCGCTCGACAACTTCGGCAAGATCGACATCCTGGTGAACAACGCCGGGATCCTGCGCGACAAGAGCTTCGCGAAGCTCGAGCCCGAGAACCTCGACGCCGTCCTCGACGTGCACCTGCGCGGCGCCTTCTTCGTCACCCAGCCCGCCTTCGTCGCGATGAAAGAGAACGGCTACGGCCGCATCGTAATGGCGTCGTCCGGCGCGGGCATCTTCGGCAACTTCGGCCAGAGCAATTACGGCGCGGCGAAGATGGGCCTCGTCGGCTTGATGAACGTGCTCGCCGTCGAAGGCGCGAAGAACGGCATCAAGGTGAACACGATCGCCCCGATCGCGAAGACGCGGCTCACCGAGGAGCTGCTCGGGCCGATGGCCGACGCCCTCGATCCCAACTTCGTGACGCCGCTCGTCACCTACCTCTGCTCCGAGAAGTGCGAGCTGACCCACGAGATCTTCGACGTCGGCGGCGGGCGCTATGCGCGCATCTTCGTCGGCATGGCGAAGGGCTGGGTCGCGCCGAAGGGCAAGGTGCCGAAGGCCGAGGACATCTTCGATCACATCGACGTCGTCCGCGACCAGGACGGCTACACGATCCCGGACAGCATCGCCGACGAGACGAAGGCCGTGATCGAAGCGCTGAAGTCGCAGCAGTAGCAAGCCGGCGGAGCCGGCGCGCAGCCAAACGAAGTCGAATGGGTGCCTCCGCCGACGCGGGGGCACCTCCTTCCGAATCGTCGAGCCCGCGTTCGACGACCCTCTCCGAACCAGGAGCCCACCATGCCCATCGATCCCGACAAGGCGCGCGGCGCCAAGCTTCCCGAAAGCGAATCCGCCTACACCCAGGACCAGGTGATCCTCTATCACCTCGGTCTCGGCGCGGGCGAGAACGCGACCGACCCGAAAGAGCTGGAATACACCTACGAGAAGAACCTCAAGGTGCTGCCGAGCTTCGCGGTGATCCCCGCGTTCGGTGCGATGGGAGGCATCGGGAACCTCCCCGGTCTCGATTTCAACCTCGCGATGCTGCTGCACGGCGAGCAGGAGGTGATCCTGCACAAGCCGTTGCCGACGTCGGCGAAGCTCAAGACGTCCGCGCACATCCCCGAGGTCTACGACAAGGGGAAGGCCGCGCTCGTCATCATGGAGGCCGAGGCAAAGGACGCGGAGAGCGGCGAGCCGCTGTTCACGAACCGCTTCTCGCTCTTCATCCGCGGCGAGGGAGGCTTCGGCGGCGACTCGGGCCCGAAGGCGGGGAACCAGGCGCCCGATCGCAAGCCCGACGGTGTGATCGAGAAGAAGACGCTGCCGCAGCAGGCTTTGATCTATCGCCTCTCCGGCGACAAGAACCCGCTCCACGCCGATCCCGAGTTCGCCAAGATGGGTGGCTTCGACAAGCCGATCATCCACGGCCTGTGCTCCTACGGGATCACCTGCAAGGCGATCGTCGACGAGGTGCTCGACGGCGACGTCGAAGCCGTGGCGCGCTACCAGGCGCGCTTCGCCGGCGTGGCCTTCCCCGGGGAGACCTACCGGATCTCCTGGTGGAAGGACGGCGACAAGCGGATCCTCGTCGAGGCCAGCAGCGTCGAGCGCGACGCGAAGATCATCAGCAACGCGGTGATCGAGCTGCGCTGAAGCGCGCCTCGAGCACCCGGAGGTCGAGCAGGGCGGCCGACCCGAACACCCGCGGGTCGGCCGCCTTCTTCGTCAGGCGCGAAAGTCGCACTGCCGCCGACGATTCGCGTCCCCGAAAGATCCTCCGTCGAGTAGTGTGGTCGGCTCTCGAATCGCCACTCTCTCGGAGGATCCGGCTTTGAAGAACCCCACGCTCCCGATCGTGCTGCTGCTCGGCGCCGTCCTGCTCGCGACGTCGGCGTTCGCGCAGAACCGCAACGACTACTTCGTCGACGAGACGAAGCTCCCCTTCGCCGCGCTGCCCGGCGCGACGGCCCACTGGGGTGTCCACGCCGGCGCCGGCTACCGCGCCGAGTATCCGGACGACTGGAACGGCACGCTCGTGATGTGGGCGCACGGCTTCCGCGGCACCGGCCTCGAGCTCACCGTCGACGATCATCCGCTGCGCGCGCTGCTGATCCCGCTCGGGTTCGCGTGGGCGGCGTCGAGCTATACCCGCAACGACTACGACGTCGCGGCCGGCGTGCAGTCGACGAAGCAGCTCGCCGAGCGGATGAACGACCAGATGGGCCAGGCCAGCAAGGTCTACCTGATGGGCGTGTCGATGGGCGGTCACATCACCGCCGTCTCGATCGAGCAGTACGTCGGCTTCTACGACGCCGCGATTCCCGCCTGCGGCGTGGTCGGGGACTACGAGCTCTTCGACTACTTCCTCGACTTCAACGCGGCGGCGCAGCAGCTCGGGCTCGGCACCTCGACCTTCCCGGTCGACACCGTGCCCTACCTCTTCGCGCAGGTGCCGCAGATCAAGGCGAACCTCGAATCGGTGCCCGGCACCTGGCCATTCACGCTGAACGCCGACGGCGAGAACCTGAAGAACCTGACCGAGCTGCGCTCGGGCGGTGAGCGGCCCAACTTCGACGAGGCCTTCGCGTTCTGGAACAGCATTCCCGCCGCCTCCGGTCCCGGGAACTTCCTCTTCGATCTCGGCATCGGGGACGGAACCCTGCCGCGCGCGCCGGGCCAGGCGTTGAACAACGCCGACGTCGTCTACCAGTTCGATGGCGACCCGGCGCTCACGCCCGACGAGCAGGCCTTCAACGACGGCGTCGTCCGCGTCAGCGCCGATCCCGCGAGCGTGAAGGGCGGCCTCGCGCAGGTTCCGCGCATCGAGGGCGACATCGACATCCCGGTGCTCACGCTGCACAACCTCGGCGACCTCTTCGTGCCCTTCCACAACGAGATCGTCTACGCCCAGCGCGTGGCCGATCAGGGTCGCAGCGATCTCCTCGTGCAGCGGGCGATCCGCGGTGTCGTGCACTGCGACTTCACGGCCGCGGAGTTCGGCACGGCCTTCCTCGACCTCGTCGCCTGGGAGACGGCCGGGATCAAGCCGGACGGCGACATCGTGCTCGATCCGGCGGCCGTCGCCGACCCGAACTACGGCTGCAACTTCACCGACGGTCCGCACCTGCTCGGGACGCCCTGTCCCTAGCAGGCGGCGCGCCGCGAGGTGCAGCCCAACGAAATGAGAAAGGGAGCATCCGGATTCCGGATGCTCCCTTTTCTCGTTCGAATCGTCGCGCCCTTGCTCGCTAGCGGAGCGGATCACGGCGGGTTCGCGCGAAGTCAGTGCAGCGCGTCGAGCGCCTGACGGACCGCGCCGGCATAACCGCCGCCGAACTTGATCGCGTGCACGACGAGCGGGGCGAGCTGATGCAGCGGCACCCGCGCCTCCCATCCCTCGGCGAGTGGGGTGAACTCATCGTAGACGGCGAAGCACTCTTCGCCGAAGCCGCCGAACAGGCGCATCATCGCGAGGTCGAACTCGCGGTGGCCGCCGTGGGCGGCGGGATCGATCAGCCAGCTGACGCCCCCCGCGCCGATCACACGGTTGCCGCCCCAGAGATCGCCGTGCAGGCGGGCCGGGGGCTCGGGCGGTCCGCCGAGGTCGTGGAGCCGATCTGCCACCGCTTCGAGGTCGCGGACGGCCGAGGTGGCGAGCGCGTCGGCGTCGGTAGCGAGACGCGCCAGGGGAAGCAGGCGGTTGTTCGCGTAGAAGGACGCCCAGGTGTCGCAGGGCTCGTTCGGCAGACCGCGGCTACCGGTGGTGCGGCGGTCTTCGCGGCCGAAGCAGGGTGCGCCCGTCGCGTGGAGCGCGGCGAGGGCGCGGCCGAGACGCACCTCGGTGTCGGCCTCCGGACGTCCCGGCTCGATCCACTCGAGTGCGAGTAACGGCGGCGAATCGGAGACGGCGAGGACCTCGGGGATCGGGACGGCGTCGGCTTCGCGCAGCCAGGCGAGCCCCGCCGCTTCGGTGGTGAAGAATCCGGGCGGAGCGTCGCGCTTCGTCTTCGCGAACACGCTGCGCCCATCGGCGAGCTCGGCGCGATAGGCGTCCGCGACGTCGCCGCCGCCGAGCGTCGCGAGTCGTGTGACGTCGCACCCGAGCGCGTCGGCCAGCTGCCGGCGGAAATCGCGCAACGGCGGGTCAGGCCGCGTGCACCGGGAGACGGTGGATCGCCGAGACGTGCAGGTTGGGGACGCGTTCGGGGCCACCGGCCGGCGCCATGCGCGGCAGCAGCGGGATCAACGCGTGCAGGGCAGCGCGCAGCTCCCAGCGCGCGAGGTTGGCGCCGAGACAGAAGTGCGCGCCGTAGCCGCCGAAGGCGAGGTGGTGGTTCGGGTGGCGGGTGATGTCGAAGCGGTAGGGATCGTCGAAGACGCGCTCGTCGCGGTTCGCCGACGGATACCACATGCCGACGTCCTCCCCGGCGCGGATCGTCGTGCCCGACAGCTCGAAATCTTCGACGGCCGTCCGCGCGAACTGCACCACCGGTGACGTCCAGCGCAGGATCTCCTCGGCGGCGCCGTGCACGAGACCCGGGTCTCTGCAGAGCAGGTCGCGTTGGTCCGGGTTCTCGAGCAGCGCATGGATGCCGCCGCTCAGCGCGTTCTGCGTCGTCTCGTTACCGGCGGCGAGGATCACGAAGAGATAGCCCTGGAGCTGTTGTTCCGTGAGCGGCTTCCCGTCGATCTTCGAATGCACGATCTGGCTGCAGAGGTCGCGTCCGCCCGGCCCGCGCTTCTGGCGATCGTGCACCACGCCGATCATGTAGTCGGTCATCTCGTCGAAGGCGCGCTGCATGGCGGCGTGGCGTTCTTCGCCGGGGCGGTAGAAGGAAGGCTCGGGAGCGCCGATCATGATGTTGGTGAGCTTCTTCAGCCGCATCCAATCGCCGGCGGGCAGGCCCATCATCTCGCCGATCGCGGCGAGCGGCAGCTTCTGCGCGAAGCCGCGCACGAAGTCGCAGGCCTCGCCGGTGCTGGCGGCGCGATCGAGCTCCTCCGCGAACTCTTCGGCGAACTTCCGCGCGAGATCTGCGAAGTGTCCCTCGAGCTCGCGGAGCGCCGCGGGCGTGAAGCGCTTCGCCGAGAGCAGGCGGAACTTCCGGTGGCGCGGGTCGTCCATGAAGATGAAGTCGGGCACCTCCTCCGGGTCCCAGCCACGCGCCGCGGCGCGCGCCGGCATCGCCCCGAACTGGAGCTTGTCCTCGATCTCCGTCTGGAGCCGCAGGCGACGGCTGTTCACGAAGACGTCGGCCCGCTTCGAGATCGTGAGGATGTCGGCGTGGCGCGTGATCGCCCAGAACGGCTTGATGCCCTCGCGCTCGTACCAGAAGATCGGCGCCTCGTTGCGCAGGAGATCCCACTCGAGCCACGGGTAGCCGCGCTCCACGTAGAGATGGGTGCTGTGGATGTCGAGCGTGTCGAGCTGGAGATCGGTCATCGGGGTTCGGGCCACCATGTGGAATGGAATCCGTCGCGGTTGGGCATCTGGACCGCGGGCAGGGTCTCGCGGTCGAGTCGTTGATCCTGCGCCACGATCCCATCGAGGTGCAACACCCAGGCGGTGAGCGCGTAGAGCTCGTCGTTTCCGAGCGACCCCGGTGCTTCGTAGGGCATCGCGCGGCGCAGGTAGTCGAAGAGGGTGGTGGCGTAGGGCCACCAGGCCCCGACCGAGTTCGCCTCGCCGGTGAGCGGGTCGGCCGGACCGCCGCGTCCGTTCTCGCCGTGGCAGTGGGCGCAGCGCGCGGCGTAGATCGGCGCACCTTCGGCGGCCGTGCCGCTGCCGGGCGGGAGCCCGGTTCCGTCGGGGGAGACGTCGAGATCCCAGGCGGCGAGATCGGATTCGGCGATCGGCGTGCCGAGCGCGGGTGCGAGGGGCGGATGGGACGGGGGCGCCTCGTTCGAGACGAGTGCCGCGCATCCCACGAGGGCCCCGGCGGCGGCGATCGCGGTCCAGCGGTTCACGCGTAGGCCGCGCGAACGCCGCCGTCCGCTGTCACCTGCCACGCCTGGATCGCGTTGCAGTGATAGATCTGTCCCGGCGCATAACGCGCGAGCCAGTCGTCGCGCGTGGGTTGCACGGCGCCCGCTTCGTCGTGCGCCCGCGAGAGGAGCAGGGCAGGGCTGCCGTCCCAGCGCCACGGGATGCGGAAGCGGGTGAGGCAGCGCGGCAGCACGGCCTCTTCGAGCTCGGCGTCGGCCCAGGTGACGCCGCCGTCGGCGCTCACTTCGACGCGCCGCACGCGGCCCGCGCCCGACCACGCGACGCCGGAGAGCTCGTAGACCCGCGGTCCGGCGAGGGTGAGGCCCGCCGAGGATGCGTGATCACCGACTTCACGCCCATCTCGAAGGTGAACTGGCGCG
>JAHEJV010000271.1 GCA_024638705.1 Deltaproteobacteria bacterium
GTCCGCGGCGCGCGAAACGGCGAGGGCGTTGGCATCGTCTGCCGAGCCAAGCCCTTCGTCGACCGCGAGCGGCACGCGCGACGTGCGCCGCAGGCGCGCCAGCGCCGCGGCCGAAGCGACCGGCTGTTCGACCCACGCCGGACGGAACGGCGCCAACGCGTCGAGCCAGGTCACAGCTTCCGCTTCGCTCCACGCGGCGTTCGCATCGAGCCGCAGCTCCACGTCGTCCGGGCAGACGGCGCGGACCGCGGCCACGCGCGCGAGATCGTTGCCGTCGCCGGCGGCGACCTTGAGCTTGAGCGCGCGGTGCCCGGTAGCGACCGCGCGGAGCGCTTCGTCGGCCGCATCGTCGGGCTCGCGCGCGCGCAGCAGGGCCGCGATGGCGACGCGCTCGCGCGGAGCGCGTCCCTCGGCGCGAGCGAGCCAGGCGGCGAGCGGGAGATTCTCGCGCTGCGCGGTGAGATCGTGCAGGGCGGTGTCGAGCGCCGCGCGGGCACACGGGGATTTCTCGTTCTCGGCGTCGATCCGGTCGAGCCAGACATCGATCCCTGCGTCGGGAGCGAGACCGCCCAACGCCCGAACCGTGCGCTCGATCGCCGCCTCCACCTCGGCGAGCGTCTCGAGGCCGAAGCCCGGCAGCGGTGCGGCTTCGCCGACGCCGGTGCGCCCCTCGCCGTCGGCGAGTCGGACGATCAGGCCTTCGCGCGTTTCGATCGCGCCGTGTGCCGTCACGAGCGGACGCACGAGGGGCAGGCAGAAGTTCCGCAGCGAGTGGCGCAGGCCGAGTGTCACGACAGCGCGATCCCGAGGGCGAAGAGCGCGGCAAAGACCACCGCGAGCTGGGCCGTGCCGGCGAGGGTCGTGTTGAGCGCGGCGCCGGTGTCCGCGGACACGCTGTGGCACAGCGCGACGGCGCGCGGCGCGCACAGCAGGGGCAGCAGGAGGAACGGGCTGCCCGCCGCGATCGCCCAGCCGAGCGGGATCGCGAACGAACCGAAGATCAGTGCGACGTACCCGCGCCGCGCCGCCAGCCCGCCGAAGCGGACGGCCAGGGTGCGCTTCCCGGCCAGACGGTCGGTGTCGACGTCGCGCGCGTTGTTCACGACGAGCACGGCAGCGGCGAGCGCACCGACCGGAATCGACGCGGCGAGCGCCGCCGCCGGGACGTCGAGGGTCTGCACGAAGGCGGTGCCGCACACGGCGCCGAGTCCAAAGAACAGGAAGACCGCCACTTCGCCGAGTCCGTGGTAGGCGAGCGGATACGGGCCGCCGGTGTAGGCGAAGCCGGCAAGGATCGAGAGGACGCCCAACACGGCGATCGGCCAGCCGCCGACGGCGATCAGGTAGACACCGAAGAGCGCCGCTACGCCGAACGCCGCGCCCATCGCGATGCGCACGGCAGCCGCCGACAACCATCCCTGCTGGACGGCGCGCGCCGGACCGACGCGGTCCTCGGTGTCGGCACCGCGCTCGGCGTCGAAGACGTCGTTCGCGAAGTTCGCGCCGATCTGGAGCCACAGCGCTCCGGCGAGCGCGGCGAGGGCCGGCATCGCCCGCGCCCCGCCTTCGGACCACGCCACCGCGGTGCCGACGAGCACCGGCGCGAGAGCGAGCGGCAGCGTGCGCGGACGCGCCGCGAGCACCCACGCGCGCCAGGCCGACGGCGCTCCGGTCGCGCCTACGGCTGCCACGGAAACTGGGAGAAGTCGGGCTTGCGCTTCGCGACGAACGCGTCGCGCACCTCGGGGCGAGAGATGGTGATCTTCGCGACGCCGTCGTCGGTGCGCTCGAAGCGGATGTCCTCGTAGCTCTTCACGGTCTTCCGGTCGGTCATGCCGTTTCTCCTGTGGCCGTGCGGAGGGAATCTGTCGGCAGGGGGGAGGTCGGTTGCCGTTCGACGTCGGCGAAGAAACGCTGGAGCGCTGTGGCGACCGCACTCCGGTTCTCGAGGTGGGCGGCGTGTCCCGCCCGGGGAATCGCGCAGGGCAGAGCCTGGGGCAGGCGCGCTGCGAGATCGCTGGCGATGTCGGCGAACTTGGCGTCGTCGGCGCCGTGGCCGACCCACACGGGGACGCACACGCGGCCGAGGCGATCGTGCTGCGGGGGCTGGCTGCCCGTGCCCATTCCGCGCAGTGAGCACGCGAGGCCGTGGGCGCGGTTGGCGAGGCGGCGCGCGTGGAGCACTTCGCGCTCGCCTTCGCTCAAGTGGTGCGCTTGCGACGCGAAGAGCGGGAGCTTCCCCCACGCCGTCGCCCACGCGGCGACGCCCTCGTGCTCGATCCGGCGCGCGAGTGCTTCGTCGCTGGCGATGCGCATCTTGCGGGCGCTCACGTCGTCGAGGCCGGCGCTGGCGCCGAGCAGCGCCAGGCTGCGCACGAGTTCGGGACGCTCGATGGCGAGGCAGAGCGCGGCGCGACCGCCCATCGAATAGCCGAACACGTGCGCCGGCGCGGCGTCGTGCGCTGCGATCACGCGAGCGACCTGCGACACGCAGCGCTTCATGGTGTAGGCGAGCGGGTCACGCGGGGCGTCGCTCTCGCCGTGCCCGACGAGGTCGATCGAGATCGTCCGGTGATCGGCCGCCAGGATTTCGGCCAGCGGTGCGAGGTCGCGGTGGCTGCCGCCGAACCCGTGGAGGAGGACGACCGGCGTGCCCGCGCCGGACACGTGCGACACGATGCGCACGCCGTCGACGAAGTGCTCCACCGCGGTCATCGCGCATCCTCGGCCAGCGCGGCGCCTACCGCCGCGGTGATCTCGCGCCGCAGCGAGATGCTCGCCTCCGCGTCGGTGGGGATGACGAGCACGTGCGGCACGCAGCGCGCCGTGGCGTCCTTCAACGCGGCGCGGAAGTGCGGCCAGGAGCCGACGCGCGTGTTCGCGAGGCCGATGCCGGAGCAGAGCGCGTTCAGGTCGTGGCCGTGAGGCGTCGTGAAGTGCTCGGTGAAGGCGGCCGACTCGCCGAAGACGGCGACGGGCAGCATCGAAAAGATGCCCCCGCCGTCGTTGTCGAGGACGACGATCACGAGCGGCGCGCCGCTCCGCTTGACGGCGAGCAGGCCCGACACGTCGTGCAGGAGCGCGACGTCGCCCGTGAAGAGCACCGTCGGCCCGGCCGTCGCGGCGCCGAGTGCGCTCGACACCATGCCGTCGATGCCGTTCGCGCCGCGGTTGCAGAGCACGCGCGGACCGACCGACGCGGCGGGCCAGAACGCGTCGAGGTCGCGGATCGGCATGCTGCTCGAGACGTAGAGCGTGGATTCGGGAGAGAGGCCGGCGGCCAGCTCGCGCACGACGTGCGGCTCGAGCAGCGCTTCGTCGTCGCCGAGTCGCGCGTCGATCGCGGCGCGGGCGGTGCGCTCGGCCCGCGCGAAGGCGGCGAGCCACGGCGTCGGCGAGGCGTCCGATCCGAGGCGCCGGACGAGTGCTGCGCAGAATGCGGCGGTCGCCGCGTCGTGCCACTCGGAGACGAGGTGGTCGGCGTCGTGCCAGAGCGCGCCGGGGTCGACGACGACGAGCTCGTCGGGCGGGTCGGCCGCGAGCCACTGCGCGACGGTCTTCGTCGTCGGCGCGGCACCGAAGCGCAGCACGAAGTCGGGGCGATGGGAGGCCGCGAAGTCGGCGTCCGCGGAGAGCGCATGCGCCGTCGTGACGACGATCGCGTCGTCGGTGTGGGGACCCGCGCGCAGCTGCGACGTCGCCTCCGCGAGCAGCGGCCAGCCGAGGCGACGGGCGAGGTCCGCGATCGCGGCCACATCGTCGGGCGTGTGGTCCTGCGGGCCGCAGAGCACGACACCGCGCTCGCTCGCGCGCATGCGCTCCGCGAGCGACGCGACGTCGTCGGGGCTCGGCGCCGTCGCGCCGCGACGCACACGGGCGTAGGGGACGTGCGCACGGCCGGCCGCGGCGAGCGGGTCGCGCCTCTCGAGGTCGCTCGGGACGTCGCTCGCGACGGGCCGTGGGTCGAGAGGATCCCGGAAGGGGAGATTCAGGTGCACCGGTCCGGGCGGGGCGCCGCGCGCGACGTCGAGCGCGCGCACCGCCAGCGAGCGGGCATGGCGAAGCCCGTCGGGCGTCGCCTCGGGGAGCGGCGCCTCTGCGAACCAACGCACGTGACTCCCGTAGAGACCATGCTGGTCGATCGTCTGTCCGGCGCCCCACTCGCGCAGCTCGGGTGGCCGGTCGGCGGTGAGCACGAGCAGGGGAACGCGCGCGTAGTGCGCTTCGACGACGGCGGGGGCGTAGTTCGCCGCGGCCGTGCCCGAGGTGCAGACGAGGGCGACCGGCTGGCGGGTCGCCTTCGCGAGGCCGAGGGCGAAGAATGCGGCGGAGCGCTCGTCGAGATGGGTCGAGCGCGGAATCGACGACGCGGCGGCGGCAATCGCCAGCGGCGCCGAGCGCGAGCCCGGGCTGATGCAGACGTGGGCGAGCCCCGCGCGCTCCCACTCTTCGAAGAGCGCCGCAGTCCACGCGCTGTTGCGATTCGGCGCCGATGCGATGCGTCCTGTCACGGTCACAGCTCCAGCAGCGACGGCAGCAGCGCGTTCCACTTGAGGCGCGTCTCGCGCAGCTCGGCCTGCGGGTCGGCACCGGCGACGATGCCACCCCCGGCGAACAGGCGAGCGCGGTTCTCGCGCAGGAGCGCACAGCGCAACGCGGCCGAGAGCTCACCGTCGCCGGCGGCCGTCAGCCAGCCGACGAGCCCGGCATACCATCCGCGGTCGAGGCCTTCGCGCTCGGTCAGCCAATCCATCGACGCCTGGCGCGGCGCGCCGCCGACCGCGGCCGTCGGGTGCACGCGCCCGGCGAGGGCGAGCAGTCCCGGGCTCGTATCGCCGAGCGTCGCGACGAGCGGGGTGGCGAGATGCTGCACGCTGCCGAGCTCGAGGACGGTCGGCGCTTCGGGACCGTCGAGGTCGCGGCATTCGGCCGTCAGCGCCTCTCGCAAACCGCGCAGGGCGACGGCGTGCTCGGATTGCTCTTTCTTGCTCTCGACGAGGGCGCGGCGCAGTCGGGCGTCCTCCTCGGGGGTGCGTCCGCGCGGCGCCGAACCGGCGAGTGCGATCGCGCGCAGCGTCTCGCCGTGCCGCTGCAGCAGGCGCTCGGGGGTGGCTCCGACGAACCAGGCACCGTCGCGCGAAACGGCATAACACGCACAGCGCGGATGCAGGGTGCGCAGCTCGCGGAGCAGGGCGATCGCATCGAAGGAGGCGCCACGTTCGAGGTCGAGAGCGCGCGCCACGACGACCTTCTCGAGATCGCCGCGGGCGATCGCCGCGAGCGCCTCCGCGACGAGCGCCGTGTGTTCGCGCCGGTCGCCCGTGGCGTCGAGGGTGAAGCGGTCGTGCGCCGCGGCTTCGCACGCGTTCCGGTTCGCGTCGGCGGCGAGCCTTCGCTCGGTGAAGCTCCGGACCACACGCTCTGCATCGTCGCCCGGCGCGACGCGTCGCGCGCTGCTGCGCCAGGTGCCGTCGGCGTTCGCGAAGACGAGCTCGCTGGGGATCCACCAGCGCGCCGGCGCGAATCCGCGCCAGGCGTCGTCGCGGGGCGGCGCGTCGGCGAAACCGAAGCCCCCGACCCAGAGCGGCAGGGCAGCCGGCGCGTCGTCGTCCCCCGCGAAGAAGGGCGACACCTCGGCCTGCTCGCGCTCGATGCGCGCGAAGCGATCGTGCCCCTCCGCTTCCACGGCGTGGGCGACGCCGTGCGCGGCGATCGCGAAGTCCGCCTCCGGAACGGCGTAATAGAAGACGTCCTCGTCCGCGCGCGCCAGCTCGGCGAGCCCGTCGGCGTCGGCTTCGCGGCGTCGCCACACGGCGCACGTCGCGCGGCCGGTCCCCCGGGCGGCATCCAGCGCCCGCGCGACGGCGCGTTCGAGCGCCGCCGTCACGAGCGCACCGCCGTCAGGATCTGCGCGCTGCCGAGCAGCAGGCGGCGCTTCGCCACGCCGGTGAAGCCCGCTTGCTCGAGGGCTTTGCGCATCTCCGGCGCTTCGGGCAGGTAGCTCGTCGATTGGGGGAGGTAGGCGTAGGCGTCGCGATCGGAGAAGAGCGCGCCGAGCCGCGGCACGATGCGATCGAAGTAGAGCGAGTGGCCGAAGCGGACGAACCGGTTGTCCGGGCGGTCGACTTCGACGAGGGCGAGGCGTCCACCGGGGGCGAGCACGCGCGCCATTTCGGCGAGCACCTCGGGCAGCGACACGAAGTTGCGCAGCGCGAAGCCGCAGGTGAGCACGGTGGCGCTCGCCGTCGCGAAGGGGAGGGCGGCGCCGTCGCCCTGTACGAGGGGAAGCGCGGCGTTGCGCGCGTTCGCGCCGGACAGCATCTGGCGCGCGAAGTCGACGCCGACCACCCGC
>JAHEJV010000272.1 GCA_024638705.1 Deltaproteobacteria bacterium
CGGGCCGAGATCGCGAAGGCGCCGCGCGCCGAGGTCGACTACGTCGAGCTGCGCGACCCCGACACGCTGGGCGTTGCCCCGTCCGAGCTCACCGGGCCGACGCTGCTCGCGTTGGCCGTCTTCATGCGGCCGCCTTCCGGAAAGGAAGACGGTCTTACCGTCCGTTTGATCGACAACCGCGTGCTGCTGTCGCAGTCGCGCGGCGAGAACCGCGGGCTGCCATCGCAGTCGCGCGGAGGGAGTCCCTCATGATCCGCACCATGCTCAAGAGCAAGATCCACCGCGCCACGGTGACCGAGGCGAACATCGAGTACGAGGGCAGCATCACGATCGATCCCGATCTGCTCGAAGCCGCCGACATGCTCCCCTACGAGCAGGTGGACGTCCTCGACATCACCAACGGCAACCGGCTCCAGACCTACATCATCGAGGGGCGCCGCGGTTCGGGCGAGATCTGCGTGAACGGCGCGGCCGCCCACCTCGTGAAGCCCCACGATCTGGTGATCATCTGCAGCTACGTCCAGCTCGAGGACGCCGAGTGCCGTGGGTTCGAGGGCATCCGGGTGTTCGTCGACAACGCGAACAAGGCCCGCGAGATCAGCGGACCCTCGCCGGTGCTCGCCGAAGCCTGAGACGTCCGCAGTCCTGAAGCGTATGCGGGGGCTGCGGCTACCCTCCCGCCGTGGCCAAGCCCAAGAAGAAGAAGACGCCGTCGGACACGATCGCGACGAACCGCCGCGCGCGTTTCGAGTACGAGATCCTCGAGACCTTCGAGGCGGGGATCGCGTTGCTCGGACCCGAGGTCAAGTCGCTGCGCGCGGGGAAGGCGAGCCTCGCGGACGCCTACGCCACGGTGCGCCGCGGCGAGGCGACGCTCTTGCACCTGCACATCTCGCCCTACGCCCAGGCCGGTCGCGAGAACCCCGACCCGCGCCGTGACCGTCGGCTGCTCCTCCACCGGCGCGAGATCCGCCGCCTCGAGGGCCAACTCGCCGAACGCGGGCTTACCCTGATTCCGCTGCGGCTGTACTGGAAGGAGGGACGCGCGAAAGTGGAGCTCGGGCTCGCGAAGGGGAAGCGGAGCTACGACAAGCGCGAGACGATCAAGCGTCGCGATAGCGAGCGCGAGATGCAGCGTGCCACCCGCGCGAGGCGCTGATTCGGGTCCAAGGTCCCGATCCCAGGGCCGATTTCGCGCCCGACCCCGTCTCAAGTCGCATCGCTTTCGGGCCGATCCATCGATCGGGAGAACCTTGCGCGTGCCGTCTGGCGAAGCCTCGAAAGAACCCGGAGCGCTGCGCTCCGCCCTCCGATTCCGATTCGCGAGCCTGCCGACGCGGATCATCGTCTCGGTGTTCTCGGCGGCGCTCGTCACTGGCCTGGCGGTGACGCTGATCTCGACGAGCTCGACCGAGCGATTCCTGCGTTCGAAGATCGACGCGCGCTTCCCGGAGGTCTTGAACGTCGCATCCCAGGCACTCGACCAGTGGTACGCCCAGCGCGAGTTGGACATCGCCACTTTCGCTTCGAGCCAGACGCTCGGCGCGAGTCTGCGACGCGGAGACGCAGACGGCGTGGAAGAAGCGGAGCGCTATCTCGCCTACGTCCGCCACGGGTTTCCGCTCTTCGAAGGACTCTTCGTGCTCGATGCCCAGGCGCGGGTCGTGGTGTCGGTCGGAACGCCGCCGGACTTTCCGCCGGAACGGCTCGCGGAGTGGCAGGGCGTGAACCGGACCGCGGTGGGCGAGGTCCTCGCCGCGGGTGCTGGGACGGTCCAGGTCGTGTCGACGCCGCTCGGCCCTTCGGACGCACGTATCGGCTCGCTGCACGCGATGATCCCGACCCGCGCGATCACCGAGCTGCTCGGCCAGCAGGATCTCGTCGAGGGCGTCGGGCTCTACGTGCTCGGACGCTCGGCGCGGGTGATCGCGCGGAGTCCGGGAGCGCGGGCGCGCGAAGGCTTCGAGCGCCCACTCCCCGACGCAGGCGCGAGGGCCGTCGTGGAGGACTACACGAGCACGACGGGCGAACACTTCGTCGGCAGCGCGCTCGCCTTCGACCGCTTCGGCTGGACCCTCGTCGTCGAACAGGACTACGACCGCGCCTTCGCGCCGGTCGTGAGTGCGACGAGCAAGGTGCTCGCGATCAACCTCGGAATCGTCGTCGCCTTCGGACTGCTCGCGTTCGTCATCGCGCGGTCGATCACGAGG
Source organism: Deltaproteobacteria bacterium (assembly GCA_024638705.1). Taxonomy (GTDB): domain Bacteria; phylum Myxococcota_A; class UBA9160; order UBA9160; family SMWR01; genus JAHEJV01. The sequence continues at coordinate 2,211 of JAHEJV010000272.1, forward strand.
CCGATCGCCGCGCTCTCGGACAGCGCGCGGCGCATCGCTCTGGGCGAGACCGACGTCGCGATCCCGGTCGTGACGGGTCGCGACGAGATCGCCGTGTTGTCGCGTGCGTTGCGGGAGATGGTGAACCGGCTCCAGCGCAACCAGGTCGAGCTCCGGCGCAGCCAGAAGCAGATCGAGCAGGCCAACCTCGAGCTGAAAAGCGCGAACGACGACCTCCACAAGAACAACGAGATTCTCGAGCAGCTTTCCTTCACGGATGGCCTCACGCAGCTGCACAACCATCGCTATTTCCAGGACCGCCTGCGCATCGAGGCGAAGCGCTGCGATCGAAGCGGCGAACCCCTCGCGCTGATGCTGATCGACATCGACGATTTCAAGAAGCTCAACGACCAGCACGGTCACGCCGTGGGCGACGAAGTGCTGCGGCGCGTCGGCGCGATGATCAACAACAGCTTGCGCGAGACCGACCTGCCGGCGCGCTACGGCGGCGAGGAGTTCGCGATCCTCACGCCGTGCACCGATCTCGAGAGCGCGACGAGCGTCGCCGAGAAGGTGCGCCACGTCATCACCCAGGCGCGCTTCAAGGGGATCGAGCTCGATCTCGAGGACGGCCTCACGGTCACCGTGTCGATCGGCGTGGCGCTCTACGACGGCTGCGTGAAGCGCTTGTTCAACGAAGCCGACCAGGCACTCTATCGCGCGAAGGCGGGCGGAAAGGACTGCGTCGTCGTCTTCGGGTTGGAGTAGGCGGCCCCGCGCGGGTCTACCTCAGCGTCGCGCGATCAACGACGCGTGCACCCAGCCGACCCGGCCGTCGGGGGTGCGGACCAACAGCCACTTCGACAGCGTGCGCTCGAGATAGACCGGTGTATCGCGGTCGAGCACCTCGACGATGTCCGAGTCGCGCGACGGGCCGGAGCGGAGGTTCACCCTCGCCGCGCGGATCACACGGCGCTCCTCCCACACCGCGACCTGCCGGGCCTCGAGCCGCAGCGCCTCGGTGATGCGCTCGGCGCGGGAGGCGAAGAAGATCGCAGCGCCGATGTGGTTGCTCCCGAGTTGGCGGTCGGCCTCGGCGAGCTTCTCGTAGGCCTCGGCGACGCGCTGGCTCCGCCAGGGAACGCGTTTCGCGACGCGATCGAGGGCGATTCGCGCCTCGGCGACGGCGGATACCGCGTCGGCCCGGCTGTGTGGCGCGCGCAGCCCGGATTCGAGCGCGACGATCGAGGCTTCGGCCTGGGCGAGGTCGGCGCGCAGCCGCTCGACCTCGCGCTCGAAGTACTCGTTGCGCTCTGCCTGGGCGCGTTCGTAGACGGCGGCCTCGATCGGCTCGGCCGTCGATTCCACGGTTTCAGGAGGAGGCGCGGCTCCCATTCGCGGAATCCAGGAGTGCGGAATCCAGGGGTCGAGCTGCGCGCAGCCCATGGCGCCCAGCGCGAGGAGGAGAGCGACCGCGAATGTGGCAACGTGCCCCGGCATCGGCTTCTTCATCGACGGACCGCACCGGAAACTGAACCGATCTGCGTCCGCCCTCGGCGCGCCGACGCTTCCATCCCCGAAGGTTCGTCTCGCCGCGATCGGGCCGGTACGATCCGGCTCGTCCGGCGGCCGCGGCGGCGATGGAATCGGAGGACCGGGAATGCAGAACGTGATGGACGGAGTGCGGGTGCTCGAGGTGGCGGAATACACCTTCGTGCCCTCGGCGGGCGCCGTGCTCGCGGATTGGGGCGCCGACGTCATCAAGGTCGAGCATCCCACCCGCGGCGATTCCCAGCGCGGTCTCCTCCAGGTGGGCGGCGAGGACAACACCGGCCAGATCAACTTCCTGATGGAGCACGCCAACCGCGGAAAGCGCAGCATCGGCATCGACATCAAGCAGGCCGAGGGCAGGGCGTTGCTCCTCGACCTCGCGAAGGATTGCGACGTCTTCCTCACCAACTTCCTGCCCCAGGCGCGCCAGAGGCTCGAGATCGACGTCGAGCACATCCGCGCGGCGAATCCGAAGATCATCTACGCGCGCGGGAGCGCCTACGGGACGCGCGGCCCCGAGGCGGTGAAGGGCGGCTACGACTCGACGGGCTTCTGGGCCCGTGCGGGCAGCGGGATGGGCGCGATGCGCCCTGGCGATCCCGACCCGCCGCCGCCGCCGGGCCCCGCCTACGGCGACTCGATGGGCGGCATGACGATCGCCGGCGGCATCGCCGGCGCGCTCTTCGCACGCGAACGCACCGGCGAGCCCTCGGTGGTGGACATCTCGCTGCTGTCGACCGGTGTCTGGGCGATGGGCTGCGGGCTCACCGCGGCGATGCTCGCCGTGGGCGGAAAGTTCAAGCCGCCCTCCGGCGCGAAGTTCCTCAATCCGCTGGTCGGCACGTATCCCGCCAGCGACGGCTTCATCATGCTCACGATGTTGCAGGGACACGTCTACTGGGACGATCTCTGTCAGCACCTCGAGCGCCCCGACCTCGCGAGCGACCCGCGCTTCGCCACCGCCGAGGCCTTCGGCGAGAACGGCGACGCCGCGCGCGAGGCCTTGAAGGAGGCCTTCGCCACGAAGAGCGTCGCCGAGTGGCGCGAGCGCCTCGCGACGTTGAAAGGCCAGTGGGCGCCGCACCAGAACCTGCTGATGCTCCAGTCCGACCCGCAGGTGCTCGCGAACGACCTCGTCGTCGACGTGGAGGCCGGCGACGGCACCAGCTTCAAGCTCGTTGCGAACCCGGTGCAGTTCGACGAAGCGCCGCCGGCGCTGCGCCGTGGCCCCGAGTCCGGGCAGCATACCGAGGAGATCCTGCTCGAGCGCGGCCTCGCGTGGGAGCAGATCGTGAAGCTGAAGGAGTCGGGCGCGATCAACTAGCGCCCGGAGGGGTCGGCCTACGGGAAGAGCCCGCGGCGGCGCTTCGCTTCCTTCACGCGGTCGATCCCGCGGATCAGGGCCGCCGTGCGCAGGCTCACGTTCTCGTGCGTCGCGACGGCGTTCACCTCGCGGAACGCGCGCTGCATCAGGTCGATCAGGCGGCCGTTCACTTCCTGCTCCGTCCAGAAGAACTGCTGGAGCCCCTGGACCCACTCGAAGTAGGAGGCGGTGACGCCGCCGGCGTTCGCGAGGATGTCGGGCACGACGAAGACGCCGCGGTCGGCGAGGATGGCGTCGGCTTCGAGGCTGGTCGGTCCGTTCGCGCCCTCGACGAGCACCTTGCAGTCGATGCGGTCGGCGTTGCCCTCGAGGATCTGGTTCTGCACGGCGGCGGGGATCAGGATCTCGCAGGGCAGCTCGAGGATCTCGGCGTTGGTGACCGCGTCGGCGCCGGGGAACCCTTCGAGGAAGCGGTGCTCACGAATCCATTCGTCGACCTTCCCGAGATCGAGGCCCTTCGGATCGTGGATGCCGCCCTTCGCGTCGGAGACGGCGACGATCTTCGCGCCGAGATGCGCCGCGATGTTCGCCGCCGCGTTGCCGACGTTGCCATAGCCCTGGATCACCAGGCGCGAGCCCTCGAAGGGCAAGCTCAGATGACGACACGCCTCGACCGCGCACGCGACGACGCCGCGTCCGGTCGCTTCGCGCCGACCGTACGACCCGCCGAGCTCGACCGGCTTCCCCGTCACCACGCCCGGCACGGCGTGCCCCTTCTGTTGCGAGTAGGTGTCCATGATCCACGACATCACCTGCTCGTTGGTGCCGAGATCGGGGGCCGGGATGTCGCGGTCGGGTCCGATCACCTCGATGATTTCGGACGTGTAACGCCGCGTGATGCGCTGCATCTCCGACTTCGAGAGCTCGGTGGGATCGATGCGGACGCCGCCCTTCGCACCGCCGAAGGGGAGGTTCATGATCGAGCACTTCCACGTCATCCAGATCGCGAGCGCCGACACCTCGCCGAGGTTGACGTCGTCTGCGTACCGGATCCCGCCCTTCGTCGGGCCCATCGTCAGCAGATGCTGCACGCGGTAGCCGACGGCCGTTTCGACCGTGTCGTAGTCGTCGCGACGGAAGGCGAAGGAGACGACGTGGGCGCGCTGGGGGTGGCGGAGCCGCTCCCAGACGTTCTCGTCGAGATTCATCCGCTTCGCGGCGGCGTCCAGCTGGGCGATCGCCAGCCGGAACATCGGAGTATCCCACTCG
>JAHEJV010000028.1:0-22025 GCA_024638705.1 Deltaproteobacteria bacterium
ACCAGGAGACGTGCTCCTTCGCCATCTTCGCCCAGAAGCGCTCGGGGCTCTTCTCGCCCTGCTTGCGCAGCTCGCGGGCGCGCTTCTTCGACCAATTCGCCCGCTTCGCGAAGTCCTTCGCGGGCTTGAAGACGCGCTTCTCTTTCAGGAGGGATTCGATGTCGGACATGACTTTTTCGGGGAGGGGTTGCCAGGCGGCGCTCCGCTCCTTTTCTCCTTTTCGACTTCGCTCGCCTGCGGCTCGCTGCGCACCGGCTTCGCCGGCTCGCTGGGATGCCGCAAATCGCGGTGGTGGTGGGCGCTAGGCCGGCTCGCCTTCTCGGACGAGGGCTTCGAGATCATCCGGTGCTTTCGGAATGGCGGTGTTCAGGTTCTCGTGTCCGTCGGCGGTGATGACGACGTCGTCCTCGATGCGCACGCCGATGCCGCGGAAGCGCGTGTCGACTTCGGCGTCTTCGGCGATGTAGAGGCCGGGCTCGACGGTGAAGGCGATGCCCGGGGCGAGCTTGCGCGGGTCGTCGCCGTCGCGGTAGCTGCCGACGTCGTGCACGTCGAGGCCGAGCCAGTGGCTCGTCGAGTGCATGTAGAACTTCTTGTACGCCTCGCGCGCGACGAGCTCGACCGGATCGCCCTCGAGCAGGCCGAGTGCCGTGAGGCCTTCGGTGAGCGCCTTCACGGCCGCGTCGTGGACGGAGGTCAGCGTCTCGCCCGGACGGCACTTCGCGAGCGCCGCTTCCTGCGCGGCGAGCACCACTTCGTAGACTTCGCGGCCGGCGCCGGTGAAGCGTCCGCCGACCGGGTAGGTGCGCGTCACGTCCGACGCATAACCCGACAGCTCGCAGCCCGCGTCGATCAGCACCAGCTCGTCCTCGCCGAGCTTCTGGTCGTTGCGCACGTAGTGCAGCACGGTCGCGTTGCGTCCCCCGCCGACGATCGACGTGTACGCCGGGCCGTTCGCGCCGCGACGCCGGAACGTGTGTTCGAGCGCTGCCTGCAGCTCGTATTCGAACGCGCCGGGCCAGGCGAGACGCGCGGCGTCGGCGTGGGCTTCGCCGCTGATCTCCGCCGCGCGGCGCATGCAGTCGATCTCCTCCGGCTCCTTCCACAGGCGCATCTCGTGGATGATCGTACGCGGGTCGACGATCGCCTCGGCCGGTTCGTCGTGGGTGCGCGAGCGCAGCCGCATCTCGTCGAGGGTTGCGACGAGCTTCGCGTCGAGCGCCACGTCGCAACCCAGGACGTGATAGACGCGTCTCGCCTTGCGGAGGAGCTGGGGCAGCTTCGCGAGGAGCTCGTCGCTGGGATGGGCCTCGTCGGCGCCGAAGTCGGCGACGGCGCCCTCCACGCCGGGCCGATAGCCCGTCCACGTCTCCATCGCCGGATCGCGCGGCTCGACGAAGAGGGTGAACTCCGGGCCGCCGTCGGTGCGCAGGACGGCGGTGGCGTCGGGGTGGTCGAAGCCGGTCAGGTACCAGAAGTCGCTGTCCTGACGGAAAGGGAACTCGGTGTCGCGCGAGCGGGTGGCGAGACGCGCGCCGCGGAGGATCGCCACCGCGCCGGGCCCCATCGCGTCGCGCACACGCTGACGGCGTTCCGAAAACACGCGGCGGAGGATACGGGCCGTGACGCCCGGTTTGCAATCGGTGGGTTCGATCGGCCGACGCGAATCGACCTAGGGCGCGTCGACGCACACGACGCTGACGTCGGCGCAGTAGGTGACGCAGAGCCGATCGCCGTACACGACGCCCGTGTAGTAGATCCCGGCCGGGTCGGGGCGCGGCAGCTGGACGCTGCCGATGCGGCCGTCGGGGTGCAGCACGTCGACGCGGCCGCTCCAGCGCGTCAGGACGACGCGTCCGTCGGCGGCGATCTTGATGTCCTGCACGAAGTCGACGCCGGTGGCGAAGGCCTCGTCGAGCAGGATCTCGCGCGGCAGCGATTCACCCACCGAGACGTGGAGCGAGAGCTTCCTCCCCTCGAGGTAGGCGCGATAGAGCGCGCCGTCGGGCCCGGCGGCCACGAAGTGCAGCTCCGGCGGGTCGGGGAACAGGCGGGGCGCGCCCGACGAATCGATCCGGATCGCGTCGTGGCGGTGTTTCGTCCCGGTCGAGCCCTCGGGCGGCAGCAGGTCCGTCGTCAGCCAGAGCGTCTCCTCCAACGGATCCCAGGCGGGCGTCTTGGGGGCGACGCGATAGCCGGCCGGATCGAACAGCGGCCAGCTCCACGCGAATTCGGGGCTGGCTCCGGCCCCGCCCGGGTCGAACGCGACGATCTCCCCGTCGCCGCCGTCGTCGCTGCCCGAGCCGTAGCGCGTCACGAGCACGGTTCCCTCCGGGCCGGGGGCGAATTCGTTGAGGCCGCCGCCGAAATCGAGCGACCCCACCTCGCCGGTGCGCGGGTCGACCCAGCCCGCCGTCTCGTAGAAGGTCGTGAAGAAGACGCGGCGCTCGTCGTCGCGGCTTCCTTCCGTGACGTGGATGTCCCAGACGCCCGAGCGCTTCGGCGGGCCGGCCGGGTCGTCGACCCGGAGTGGCGGAAGCAGTCGCTCGCGCTCGAGGTCGAAGCGGCCGACCAGCTGCGGGCCCTCGTGCTCGAGGTCGCCCGCCGGGTCGCCGCCGGCGGCCGCCATCGACGACCAGAACGCGGCCTGGCCGAAGTAGAGGACCCCGTCCGGGCCCGGGTCGCCGTACCAGGCGCAGTAGCGCTCTTCCTCGCTCGGCGCGGGCGCGGTCTCGATCACCACTCCGCCCTCGGAGCCTGGCCAGCCGGGTCCGGCGCAGGCCGACGCGCCAATCCCGATCGCCACGAGAAGGGCGCTCAAGGCGTTCTTCGGAAGGCACCGGGCGCCGCCCCGCGCGGCCGTGCATCCGAAGGATGCACTCTCTGCAACTCGCTGATTCATAAAAACTTTCCCGATCCGAACCGGCGTAGCCGGGAATCCCTCAGCGGCCGGGTGCATCGCGCGCATGCGCCGGAGCGTCGCGCCCCAGAGCGGCCGGGCCTGAAAGTATCCCAACGAAAACAAGGCGTTGAGCGAATACGCCGCCTGCGCACGAGATGGCACGCATCCTGCTCTACCTACTGCGACAGGAAATGGGATTGGTCTGGTGCGGACCGGTCGAACGAAAGCGGGCGCGCACGTTCGGTCGAGTCCAGCTCGGAGATCTTCCCGGGAGTCCAGAGGCACTTTCCAAGAACGGCACCCGCCTTTTCCCGGTTCGATCACGGGTCCAGATCAGAACGCCCCTCCGGTTGGAAGTTCCACCGGAGGGGCGTGTCGCTTCAGGGCCTCGAAGCACCCCCCGAATCACGAGTGCTTCGGACGGCGACGCACTAGGAGCCGCCGGAGCCGCCATCCGCATCGGACGCCACGGACACCACCTCGGCGCCGAACTCGCGGATGAACCAGCCCTTGAGCTCGGGCAGCTCTTCCAGGTCGGAGGCCGATTCCGGTGCGCGCCAGGCGATCGCCTCGAGCGCCGAGTTCGGACACAGGACGCCCGGGTCGAGGTCGAGGTCGGACGCGCGGCCCGTGCGCCAGCGCTTGAGCGCGGTGAGACGACGATCCGCGTGGCGATCCATCCGCCGCCGGCCCGAGGGCGCGGCCTTCGGGATCGGACCGTGCTCCTCCTTGCGACCCTCGCGGACGGCCGCCATCACCTCGCGGCCGAGCCGGCGCAGCAACAGGTCGGTGATGCCCTTGATCTCGCCCAGCTCGGCGAGCTTCTTCGGACGTCGCTCGGCGATCTCGAGCAGCGTGCGGTTGCCGAGCACCTTGAAGGGCGGCCGGTCCATCTCCCGGGCGCGCTTGTCGCGCACGAGATAGAGCTCGCGCAGCACCGAGAGCGCCTTCGGGTCGAGCTTGCGCGCGCCCTTGATGCGCAGGTAGCCGAGGTCGTCGAAGTCGCGGTCGGGCCAGGCGCGTTGGCAGAGCGTCTCGAACTCTTCCTTCGCCCACTTCATGCGCTTCTTCTCGCGCAGCTCGCGGCCGAGCTTCTCGGCGAGCTGGACGAGGTAGAGCACGTCCGACGCCGCATAGCTCAGCTGCTTCGCGGTGAGTGGACGACGCGACCAGTCCGAGCGCTGCTCGTCCTTCGGCAGGTTCACGTCGAAGTGGCGCGACGCGATGCCGGCCAGCCCGACCGACGGATAACCGAGCAGCTGCGCGGAGACCATCGTGTCGAAGAGGTTCGCGAACTCGAAGTTGCAGTCGCGCTTGAGCACGAAGATGTCGTACTCGGCCGCGTGGAAGATCTTGCGGATGTCCGGCGACGCGAAGACCGGCCCGAGCGGCTCGAGCTCGGACGGGCCGCCGATCGCGAGCGGATCCACGAGGTAGATCTGCTTCCGCGTCGCGATCTGCACCAGGCAGGTCTTGTCGAAATAGTGGTAGAAGCTGTCCGCCTCGGTATCGACGGCCAGCACCTTCTCGCCCAGCAGATCCTGAGCGAGCGAGTCGAGATCCTCGCGGGTCTCGATCAACTCGAAATCAGACACTCGGTCCCTCAAATGCACCCGCCGATCGGATTGCGGATCGTCTTCGGAGCTCGGGGGGGGCCGATGGTGTTTCCCGCGGAGATGAAGGGGGGCGCGGAGTTCCTGCGTCGCGGGAGGGACGAAGAGCGGCGCAGGTCCGCAATCTAGCAGCATGTTTCGGCCCGTCCACGCGGGGCCCGGAATCGGCCACGCGGGCTAACCTGCCGCGCGATGTGGAGCGCTGGAGCGGGGTTTTCGATCGAAGCGGACGCGACCGCCGCCGCGCGGGAGGCCGCGGAGCAGGCGCTCGCCGGCGCCGGCGGCGCCGATGCGGCGCTCGTGTTCACGGGCCCCCGGCATCGCCCGGCGGTGGCGACGCTGCTCTCCGAGGTCGCCTCGGTGCTCGGGACTTCGAATATCGTCGGCGGCCTCGCCCACGGCGTGATCGCGTCGGGGCGCGAGTCCGAGGGCGGTTTCGGTGTGAGCGTGATGGCCGTGCGCGGACTCGACGCCGCCCCGTTCTGGGTGCCCGAGCTGGCCGGGAACGAGGACGCGCTCGAACACGAGCTCCACGTCCGGCTCGGGGGCGAGGCGCGCGCCGGCGACCTCGTCGTCCTGATCCCCGACCCGGCCGCGCTCGACCCGGAGGCCGTGCTCGAGAGCGTCGCGATGAGCTGCGGCCCGGCCCTGGTGGTGGGTGCCGGCGCGGGCGATCCGGTGAACGCCGCGCCGCTCGTGTGGAGCGGCGGCGAGGTGGGGAGCGGCGCCCTCGCCGGACTCGTATTGCGAGGCGCCCGGGCCCGGCGGGTGGGCGTCACCCAGGCGTGTCGGCCGGTGACGCCCCTGCTCACCGTGACCCGCGTCTCGGCGCCGTGGATCCTCGAGATCGACGGACGCCCTGCCCTCGACGTCTACCGCGAGGCCGCGCGCGCTCCGCTCGCCGACGACCTCTCCCGAGCGGCGGCTTTCGTGCTCGCCGCCGTGCCGCGCGACCCCGGCGCCCCGCTCGATCCGGGCGGCTATCTCGTGAGGAATATCGGCGGGTTCGCGCCCGATGCGAACGCGTTCGCAATCTCCGAGCCGCTCGCGAAGGGCGATCGGATCGCCCTGGTCCACCGCGAGCCGGAGACCGCCCGGGACGATCTCCGCGCGATGCTCGACGGTCTCGGCGACACCACCCCGGGCCTCGGTCTCTACTTCGATTGCTGCGCGCGCGGGGCCGGATTCTTCGGCGTGCCCGGGCTCGAGTCGGCCTACCTCGAGCGCGCGTTCGGCGAGGCGCCGGTCGCTGGGATGTTCGGCTCGTGCGAGCTCGGCCCGATCGGCGGACGCACCGAGCTGCTGACGTACACCGGCGTCCTCGCCCTGCTCGATCGCTGAGGCGAGAGGGCGAAGCGGCGGCGCGTCTTGCGCCCGCCCTGCGATTCCGAGTATGTTCCATATGACGATTCATTGTTCCGAAATGCGGAACAATTAGCAGGGCGAGGCGAAGCTCCCATGGACGGCATGACCAGCGTCGAGAAGGCCGTCGACGTGCTCTTCCATCTGCACGGCGAGGCGGCGCCGGTGGGCGTCACCGAGCTCGGCCGCGCGCTCGGGCTGCCGAAGTCGAGCGCTCATCGCCTGCTCACCTCGCTGGCGCGTCGCGGCCTCGTCGAGCGCGACGAACGCGGCCGCTACGCACCGGGCTTCGGCCTCGTGGCGCTGGGCCTCGGCGCCGTCGACCGCGATCCGCTCGTCACCGCCGCGCGCGACATCCTGCAGCGCGAGGCCGCGGCGCTCGGCGAGACGGTCTTCCTGGTGGCCGCGCGCGCCGGGAAGCTCGTCGTGCTCGACAAGGCGGAAGGCGGTGGCTTCCTGCGCGCCTCGCCGCACGTCGGGTCGGAGGTGCCGCTGCACGCCACCGCGGTGGGGAAGCTCTTCCTCGCCTTCGGCGACGCCAGCGCGCCCGGCCGGCTCGAGCGCTTCACCGAGAACACGCCGACACGGCGGGCCGATCTCGACGCAGCCGTCGCCCGCGCGCAGCGCGACGGCTTTGCCCACAGCCGCGAGGAGTGGATCGCCGGGCTCTCGGTGATCGCCGCGCCGGTGCGGGTGCGCGGCCGGATGTTAGGCGCGCTCGCCGTCGGAGCGTCCACGCCCCGTCTCGAAGCCGGCGATCTCTCGGCCATCACCCAGAGCGTCCGCGACGCCGCCGACCGCATCGCGGCAAAGCTCGAAGGAACTCCTCATGAATGACGCTGCGTCCACGGGCCTTGCCTGGCTCGACGGCACGATCACGCCCCTCGCCGAGGCGCGCATCCCGATCACCGACCACGGGCTGCTCTACGGCGACGGTCTCTTCGAGGGGATCCGCATCCTCGGCGGCCGTGTGTTCCGGCTCGACGACCACCTCGCGCGCTTCGCCACCGGCGCCCGCGCCCTCGGGCTCGCGCTCCCCGGCGGAATCGAGCAGGCGCGCGCCGTCGTGCTCGAAACCGCGCGCGCCTTCGGCGAGGACGAGGCCTACGTGCGCCTGATCGCCACGCGCGGCGAGGGCGCCCTCGGCGTCGACCCCGCCACCTGCCCCACGCCGCGCCTGATCTGCATCGTCGACCGCATCGCCCTCTTCGACCCGAAGCAGCGCGAGGAGGGGCTCTCCCTCGCGACGGTGAGCCTGCGCCGCCCGCCCGCCGACGTCCTCGATCCGCGCGTGAAGAGCCTCAACTACCTGAACAACGTTCTCGCAAAGCGCGAGGCGAAGCTGCGCGGCGCCGACGAGGCGCTCGTCCTCAACGTCGCCGGAAACGTCGCGGAGGCGTCGGTGGCGAATCTGTTCTGCGCGCGCGATGGCGAGCTGTGGACCCCGCCCGCCACCGACGGCGCACTCGAGGGGATCACGCGGCGCACCGTCCTCGAGCTGTCGGGCGAGCTCGGCATCCCCGCCCGCGAGCGCACCCTCGGCCGCTTCGATCTCTTCGCCGCCGACGAGGCCTTCCTCACCGGGAGCGGCGCCGGCATCGTGCCGGTCCGAAGTCTGGACGGCGAGCGCATCCCCGCGCCGGGGAAGCTCTTCCTGCGCCTGCGCGAGGCCTTCGAGACCAGAGCGCCGGCGATGGGCGTGCCCTTCCGCCAGTAAGGTAGGTTTCGCGCACCCGAGAACCTTCGAAGACGAGGTGCGCCGTGCGCTGGTCCGAGGCCTTCATCCCCACTCTCCGCGACGACCCCGCCGATGCGGAGGCCGCGAGCCACAAGCTGCTCGTCCGCGCGGGCTACATCCGCCAGCTGATGGCGGGCGCCTACTCGCTCCTGCCCCTCGCCCAGCGCGTATGCCAGAAGATCAAGGCGATCGTGCGCAGCGAGATGGACGGCATCGGCGCCCAGGAGTTCCGGCTTCCCGCGCTGCATCCCGCCGAGCTGTGGAAGAAGAGCGGTCGCTGGGAGGCGATGGGCGAAGAGATGTTCCGCCTCGTCGACCGCAAGGGCGCCGACACCGCGCTCGGCATGACCCACGAGGAAGTGTTCGCGACGCTCGCCACCGAGATGCGCAGCTACAAGCAGCTGCCCCAGATCTGGTACCAGATCCAGACGAAATTCCGCGACGAGCCGCGCCCGAAGTCGGGCCTGCTGCGCGTGCGCGAGTTCACGATGAAGGACTCCTACTCGCTCGACCTCGAGCAGAGCGGTCTCGATTCGGCCTTCCAGCGACACTTCGAAGCGTACCGTCGCATCTTCCGCCGCTGCGGCGTCGAGACGCTCGCCGTCGAGGCGTCGTCGGGAAGCATGGGCGGCAGCGAGTCGATCGAGTTCATGGTGGAGAGCGATGCGGGCGAAGACCTCGTCGCCACCTGCGACCGCTGTGGTTACGCGGCGAACGTAGAGAAGGCGAAGTCTCAGCTTCCCGAGATCGAAGACGCGGCCGGGCCCGCCTCGCCCGAGAAGTTCCCGACGCCCGGTGTGCGCACGATCGACGACCTCGCTTCGTTCGAGGGCGGCGCGCCGCCCGACCGCCAGATCAAGACGCTCGTCTACGCCGTCGACGACGCGAAGGTGCTCTTCCTGTTGCGCGGCGATCACGCGCTGTCGGAACAGAAACTCTTCGATCAGATCGAAGCGGCGGAGATCCGCCCGGCCGACGAGAAGGAGATTCGCGCGCTGCTCGGCGCCGGCCCTGGCAGCCTGGGGGCGGTGGGCGTCGAGGGGATCACCGTGATCGCCGATTTCGCGATCGAGGGCCGTCGCGACATGACCACGGGCGCGAACGAGGACGACCACCACGTGCGCGGCGTCGCCGTCGCGCGCGACATCCCCGTGAAATACTGGCTCGACCTGCGCGAAGTGACGGCGGGCGAAGGTTGCGTCTCGTGCGGCGAGCCGCTGCGCGTGGTGAAGACGATCGAGGTGGGGCACATCTTCAAGCTCGGAACGCGTTATTCGGAGGCGATGGGCGCCGCCGTGCAGGGCGAGGACGGGAAGTCGGTGCCGATCATCATGGGCTCCTACGGCATCGGCATCGAGCGCGCGCTGGCCGCCGTCGTCGAGCGGTGTCACGACGAGAACGGCATCGTGTGGCCGGTGTCCGTTGCGCCCTACGAGGTGGTGGTGACGGTGGTGAAGCCGAAGGACCCGACGACGCTCGAGGCGGGTGGGCGGATCTACGATGCGCTCGTCGGCGCCGGCATCGAGGTGCTGCTCGACGATCGCGACGAGCGGCCCGGGGTGAAGTTCAAGGACGCGGAGCTGATCGGGATTCCCTGGCGCGTGACGGTCGGGCCGAAGGGTGTGGCGGAAGGCAACGCGGAGATCGTGCGTCGCGTGAACGGCGACGCGGAGAGCGTCGAGCTGAACAAGGCGGCCGAGTGGGTGACGGAGCGGGTCCTCGAAGAGCGGTCGTTCGCGCCTCGGGTTTCTTAGCGATCGGGAGTCGTAGCGGGCTGGCGCTTCGCGCTTTGCCCTTCGCGCTCTGCGCTTTGCTCTTCGCGTCTGGCGCTTCGCGCTTGTTGAGCCGCGGCCGGGGTCAGGGGGATCCCTCCGCCCGATGGCTCGCCCTCCCTGGTGTGGTTTCCACGTCGTCGGGTCCGGGAGGCTCGGAGTCGGTTGGACCCCGGTGCGGGACCCAACTGCGCTGAGTCGGGCTGCGGGATCCCCCTGACCCCGGCCGCTCCGTTGGGAGGATGGCTCGGCTGCGGGATGCCCCTGACCCCGGCCGCTCCGTTGGGAGGATGGCTCGGCTGCGGGATGCCCCTGACCCCGGCCGCTCCGTTGGGGGGGCGGTTCGTGCTTCAGGCCTGTTCCGTTGCCGGGGTTTCCAGGAGGAGGTCGCGGTTGGCTTTTTGGAGGAAGAGGAGGCCGATGGTGGCGTTGAAGAAGATGAAGAAGTTGTGCATGACGAGGCCGAAGGCGGAGAGTTGGGCTTCGTTCTCGGGGAACAGGACGACCCAGATGGTGATTGCGGCGGCGCGCATCGGGGTGGGGATGGCGGCGGCGAAGAAGATGACGGGCAGCACGCCGAGCATGTCGATGAACTGGGCGTCGACGCCGAACAGGCGCAGCGCGAGGGTGTAGACGACTACGGCCGCCAGCAGTGCGGGCGAGCGGATGATCGCGACGATGACGTATTGCAGCGGGCTCGCTTCGCGGAAGGCCTTCATGATCTGGCGTTCGCGCAGCGCGGCGCCCAGCGGGATCGCACCGCGGAAGATCGCGATCCACACCGCGAAGAGCACCGCGACGCCGAGCCCGATGTACGGGATCAGGAAGAACTGCTTCGGCAGCTGGTCGCCGGCGATCGCATAGCCGACGTTCGCCCAGAACGTCAGGTAGAGCAGCTCGCAGAACATGATGAAGAGCATCGACGAGCCGACTTCCCAGCCGGGGACGCCGTGGCGCCGGTTCAGGTAGACCGCCATCGCTCCCTTGCCGACCTGCTCGTTGAGGATCGAGATGATGTAGGCGCTCGCGCGGACCGGGAGGATGTCGACCCACTTCACCGGCGCGTTGAACCAGGTGACGATGCGCCAGACCACCGTCGAGTCGACGAGGAAGAAGAACGCCGAGTAGGGGATCATCAGCGCGAGCCACTTCCCCCAGGAGACCGATGCGAAGACTTCGAGCAGATAGGAGACCGCCGTCTCGCCCTGGCGCGCGGCGGCGGCGTCGATGCGCGTGTAGAGCCAGCCGAAGCAGGCGGCGGTGACCAGCCAGGGAAGCACGCGCTTCCACAGCGGTGCGTCCGGCGGGGCGGCAGGGGCGTCGGGAGGGGAGCCGGCCTGTGCGTCGGGGGGAGTGCTCAAGCCGAGGTCTCCTCTTCGAAGGCTTCGCGCAGCGCCGCGTCGAGCGGGGTGAGCGAGATGCCGAGCGCGGCGCGCGCGGGCTCCGGGTCGATCGCGTCGTCGTGTTCGAGGACGCCGAGCATCGCCGTCGTGATCGGCGGGTCGGACGCCACGCGCTCGGCCACCCACGCGACGGCGCGCGCGAGACCGAGCGGGATGCTGCCGATCTTCACCTCGGTGCCGAGCACGGCCGCGGCGCGTTCGACGAGCGCCCGGTGCGAGAGCGACTCGGGGCCGGCGAGCTCGAGGACGGTGTCGTCGAGGCCGTCACGGGCGGCGCCCGCGACCAGTGCGGACACCACGTCGCGCGCTGCGATCGGTTGTTCGAGCGTGGCGCCGCCGCGCACGAGCCGCGTCGCCGGACCCTTCGCCTGGCGCAACAGCGCCGCCGACGCCGCGTCGCCGGCGCCGAGCACCATTGGCACGCGGATCACGCACGCCGGGGTCTTCGCGCGCAGGAGAATCGCCTCCGCGTGCGCGCGCGAAACGAGGCAGGCGTTCGACGAGCGTTGGTCTGCGCCGAGGATGCTCAGCGCGACCACGCGTCGCAGGCCCGCGCGATCTGCCGCCTCGGCGAGTGCTTCGCAAGGCCGTTCGTGCGCATCGACGTAGCGGTTCGACTTCGTCTCCTTGAGGATGCCGACGAGATGCACCGCGGCATCACACCCCTCGGCCTGCGCCGCGAGCTGATCCGCGTCGGTGTAGTCGACGATCGCGATCTGCGGTCGCTCCGCTTCGGGCAGAGCGCGCAACGTGTTCGCCGCCCGCTCCGAGCGCACCAGCGCGCGCACGGCGCGCGGCGGGCTGGCCTGGGCGAGGCGGGTGCACAGCCGCCGGCCGAGATGGCCGTTGGCGCCGGTGACGAGAAGGGGGGAGTCACTCACGGCGCGCCAGCATACAGGACGGGGGTGGTGGAAAGGCGCATCGATTTCCTCCGGTTCGGCTCACGAGAGCGGTTTCGAGACGAAGAGCGTGGGCGGTTCCCACGGCCCGAATCCGAAGCGTTCGTAGAGGCGCTTCGCCCCCGCGTTGGAGTCGTGCACTTCGAGGGTGAGCTTCGCGCTGTCGCGCTCGCGCGCGCGGCGTTCGGCTTCGGCGAGCAGCGCGTGGCCGATGCCGCGCCCGCGGAAGTCGGGCAACACTGCGAGGTCGTGGATGTTCAACGACGGGCGACCGGTAAAGGTCGAAAAACCCCACACGCACACCGCGGCACCGACGATCTCATCGCTCTCGAAGGCGAGGAGCACGAATGCCGCCGGGTGCGCGGCGAGGCCGGCGGCCATCCGCTCGCGCGCTTCGGCGGAGATCGGTGCGTTCTGCCCGCCGGGACCGCGCGCATAGGAGTCGATGATCGCGACGAGAGCGCGCGCGTGTCCGGGATCGTCGAGGTCGGCTTCGCGGATGTCGGTCAACGGCGTCTTCGCACTAACGCACGGCCGGGCAGTCTTCCCGCAACGGGTCGCATCCCCAGCGCCGCTTCGCGTCGCCCTCGTAGCGGCGCTGCTCCACCTTCTTCTTCTCTTCGAGGACGTCGCATTCGGGGTCCGCTTCCCCGCGCTCGGCGACGCAGCGCTCGTAGGCGGCCTCGGCCTGCTCCACCCCGGCGAGCTGCTGCGCGACGCACCCCGTCGTTCCGACGGTCGGCATCCACACGAGCAGGAGGAGAGTTCGCCTCAAGGCGCGACCTCGTCCAGGAAGGCTCCGATCTTCGCGAAATAGGCATTCCCGCCCACGACGACCGTATCGTTGTGACCGGCGCCGTCGATCGATTCGAAGCGTTTCGGTTCGGGCGCCGCGGCGTAGAGCGCGCGTCCGAGCTCGATCGGCACGATGTCGTCGCGGTCGCCGTGGAAGAAGAGCAGCGGCGCGCGCACGCGCGTGATGCGCTCGTCCGACGGGAAGCCGCCGCCGACGAAGTTCGCGAGCGGGCCGATCATGCGCCGAGCCATGTCGTCGATGTTGGTGAACGCGCTCTCGAGGACGAGCCCGGCGAGTGTGCGGTCCTGTGCCAGCTCGACGGCGACGGCACCGCCGAGCGATCGGCCGAACAAGACGATCCGCTCGGGCGGGACGCCGCGCACCTCGGTCAGGTGGTTCCAGGCGGCGCGCGCGTCGGCGTAGACGCCGGCTTCACTCGGACTTCCTTCGGACAGGCCGTAGCCGCGGTAGTCGAGCAGCAGCACGTCGGCGCCGAGGCGCGCGAGAGCGGCGGCGTTCGGGAGACGGTGGCTGGCGTTGCCGGCGTTGCCGTGCAGGAAGAGGAGCGCGCGCGGCGCGGTCGCATGCGTCGTCGCTGGGACGTAGTAGGCGTGGACGCGGACGCCGTCCTCGGTGTCGAGGAAGAGCGACTCAGCCTCGACGCCAAGCCGCGCGGGTTCGATCGCGACGCCGCGCGTCGGCTGGAAGATCACTCGTTCGGCGAGCGGGGAGAGCAGGGCCAGGAAGATGCCTCCCGCGAGTGCGACGGTTCCCACGACGCGCATCATCTCACAACTCGCAGGGCGAACGCGCCCGCGGCGATCGCCGCGCACCACAGCGCCAGGCTCGCGAAGGCGGGCGCGACCCCCGCTACGTCGCCGAAGGCGCCCGTCCACCACGGGACGGCGAAGCCGCCGAGCGCGCCGGCGCCCGCAGCCAGCCCGGCAGCGGTGCCGCGGGCGTTCGGGAAGCGCTGTCCGGTGAGGGCGATCATCACCGGATAGACGCTGCCCAGCGCCGCGCCGGTCGCGAAGAGCGCGAGCTCGAGGGGCGCTCCCGGCCACGCGGCGTTCGTCGCGACCAGCACCGCGGCGGCGGCGCCCGAAGCGAGCAGCACCCGTGCACCGAGCTCGCCGGGCAGCGCGAGCAGGCCGACGCGGCCGACGAGCAGCCCCAGCCAGAACGCGCTGATCGCGAGCTGTGCGCGCGTCGTGGGGAGACCGAGGGCGTCGCTGCCGTAGGGGATCGCGAAGACCGTCACCGACGACTCGACGCCGACGTAGGCGAACGCGATCAGCGAGAGCAGGACGAGCGGCAGCAGCCCGGCGCCGAGCGTCGCGCGCGACGACTCGACGCGCTCGGGCGGAGCCGGCAGCGGAACGAAGAGCGCCCAGGCCGCGATGACGACGTGCGCCGCACCGGTCGCGACGAAGCTCATCGCGAAGTGGTGGTCGCTCGCGATCCACCCGACGAGCGGGGCGCCGAGCATCGCACCGAGCGTCGCGCCGGCGTGCAGCACCAGCATCGGGCGCGTCGCTCTCTCGCGGTAGCGCTGCACGACGACGGCGTTGATCAGCGTGTCGTAGAGGCCGATGCCGAAGCCGGCTGCGGCGCAGTGCAACATCCAGCGCGAATAACCCATGCTTTCGTCGACGCCGATCAATGCGGCCGCGGCGAGCAGCGCCGATCCGACGAAGAGAGGGCGCCGCGCATAACGGTCGAAGAGCGGCCCGGCGACGACCACGCCGGCGCCGATCCCGATCGCCACGGCCGAGGCGAGCAGCCCCGACTCGGCGAGATCGAGTGAGAGCGCCGTGGCGAGATTCGCCTGGTTCGCGCCGACGAGCACGAGCACGACACCGAAGCAGACGAAGGCGCAGAAGCAGAGGGGAAGCACGGACGGAGCGTAGACGAGGGAAGTGGCGGGTGGAATTCCGGAGACGCCGGATTTCAGCCGAACAGGCGCGTCTGCACGAAGAGCCCCACGCCGAGGAAGGCGAATACGATCCCCGCCAACGCGAGCAGCCGGTTCGACACGCTCGGGCGAAACGCCGGGTCGATCATCCGCGTCACCGCGAAGAAGTTCAGGCAGAAGTAGAGCGGGAGCCCGACGAGTCCCACCGAGACGCTGAGCAGCACGAGGAAGGTGGGCCGCTCGAACCCGACGGCGATCGCCACGCCGCCGGTGACCATCACCAGCAGATAGGTGGGCACGATCCAGCGCTCCGAGTCTTCCGACGCGAGTTGCAGACGCGTCAGGAGGTCGCTGAAGATCAGCGGACTCGCCTGCACCGCGGAGTAGTAGCCGGCGTAGAGCGAGACGAAGGCGATCGCGATGAAGAGCGGGAAGGTCCAGGCACCGACGGTCTCGGTGAACACGAGCGAGAGCTGGAGCGAGAGGTCGATGCCCTCGAGGTCGACGCCGAGCGGCTGCAAGACCGTCGCGCCGAGCGAGAGGAAGACGACCGCGACGATCAGCGACAGCGCGTATCCGATGCGGAATCCGAAGAGGATCCCGCGCAGCGTCTCGCGCGGATCCTCGTCCCCCGCCTTCTCGGCGAGCTGGAGCGCCCAGGCCGAGAGCAGGAGCGACGTGACCGCGTCGCTCGGCAGACGCATCAGCGCGACGAGCGTGATCATCCCGCCGACCGGCGCCGCCGGCACGAGCCCGGCCGCCCACGTCCCGAGTGCGGGCGGGCTCAGCGAGAACGCGACCAGGACGCCGACCAGGAGCAGCGCAGCCATCGCCACGTTCACCCGTTCGAGCCAGGAGTACTGCCCGCTCCACACGAGCACGACGGTGCCGGCCGCGACGACACCCACCCACGTCGGGAAGGAGATCGCCGGAAACGCGGCGAACAGGACGGTGGCGGCCACGCCGCCCATCGACGCGAGCAGCAGTGGCGTCAGCAGCGTGAAGGAGAGCAGCAGGAAGGGGACGATCAGCCAGCGCACGCCGCGCATCTGGAGATAGGCGTGGGAGAGGCTATGCCCCGTCGCGATCGCATAACGCGCGCCGTACTCGAAGACGGGATAGACGAGCAGATGCGCGACGAAGACCATCCACAGCAGGTCGAAGCCGAACTTCGTGCCCGCGTAGGTGCACAGCACCACGTGGGTCTGCCCGACCGCCATCATCGCCCAGATGATGCCGGGCCCGACGTAGCGGAAGCGGGCGCGGTTCAAAGAAGTCGGCTCAAACGGGGCGATCGCCTTCGATCACGACGCGCAGCATCTCACGGCGGTGGCCGAAGTAGTCGTTGAGCGCGTAGTGCTGGGTCGAGCGATTGTCCCAGAACGCGAGCGTTCCGGGCTCCCAGTGGAGCCGCGTGACGAACTCGTCGCTCGTCACGTGCGCGACGAGCTCGGCGAGCAGGGCCTTCGCCTCGGCTTCCGGCAGATCGGGCAGGCCGACGACGAAGGCGCCGTTCGTGTAGAGGATCTTCTCCCCCGTCTCCGGGTGGGTCCGGACGACCGGATGCCGCGTCCGCCCCTTGGCGAGCTCGAGGTCGCGCGTGCGCGTGCCCTTCGTCGCGTTGGACGCGCGGTCGGTGTAGTAGCCGCCGACGCCGTAGATGTGCTCGGCGCTGTGCTCGGCTTCGAGGTTCGCGATGCGCTCGCGCGTCGCGTCGGGCAGGGCGTCGTAGGCGCGAATCGCGTCGGCGAGCAGGGTGTCGCCGCCCACCTCGGGGACCTCGACGGCGTAGAGCATCGTGCCCATCGCCGGGCTCTCGTAGAAGCTGACCTCGGAGTGCCAGCCGCCGCCGAAGTTCTGCTTCTCGTCGGCCTCCTTCACGACGGCGATCACCTCCGGAATCCCCGGCACCGATTCGATGAACGGGTGCCGATCGAGGGTGCCGAAGCGGGCGCCGAGGTCGCGGAGCCGCGCGGCGTCGAGGTGCTGGTCGCGCGCGACGAGCAGGCGGTGCTCGAGCAGCAGCGCCCGGAGCTTGGCAACGGCCGTCGCATCCAGCCCTGCGGAGAGGTCGACATCTCGGATCTCGACGCCGAAGGCGCCGTCGAGCGGAACCACGTTCATGGTCATCTCCTCACCAGGAACGACAGCATACGCCGTTGGCGCCGTTCTCGTTCAGTCTGCGAGCGACAGGGCCAGATCCTGGAGGTAGTCGATGTAGGCGAGCTTGAAGCGAAGATCGAAGTTCTTCTGGTCGGCAGCGAGCTTCACGATCACGACGCGGTTCGCGGGGTGCACGTAGACGTTCTGGCCCCAGATGCCGCGCGCGAGGAAGTCGCCGTCCCAGCTCCGCGGCGTCCACCACTGGTACATGTACCCGGCGGTGTTCGAGGAGCCGGGATTCTCGCCAGGCATCAGGTGGGGCGCATTCGGCGTGACCGACTCCTTTGCCCAGCCTTCCGGCAGGATCCGCGTCTCGCCGCGCTGGCCGCCGTGGAGATAGAGCAGTCCGAGCTTCGCGTAGTCGCGGGCGCTGGCGGCGAGCCCGCCCATCGCGAACTCGATCCCCTGCTCGTCGACCATCCACATGCCCTTCTGCTCCATCCCGAGCGGATGCCAGAGCACGCGTGTCATGTAGTCGGTGAGCGTCTCGCCGGTGACGCGCACGAGCAGGATGCCGAGTAGCTGGGTGTTGATGCTGGCGTAGTGGTTGAACGTCCCCGGCTCGTGCTCGCGCGCGAGCGTGTCGATGTACTCGAGGTAGGTCATCGGCGGAACCTTGCCGACCATCTGGTTGATGTCCGATTCCGGGTCGCTGTAGTTCTCGTCGAAGCGCACGCCGGACGACATCTGCAACACGTGCCGGACCGTGACGCCTTCCCACGTCTTGCTCGCGAGCTCGGGCAGGTACTTTCGGATCGGGTCGTCGAGGCTCTCGATCAGGCCCTCGCCGAACGCGATTCCGACGAGCGCCGACGTGAACGACTTCGCCACCGAGAACGAGGTGTGGAGGCTCTCGGCGGAATCGCCGTGGGCGTACTTTTCATAGACGACGTTGCCGTCCTGGATCACGAGGAACGCCGAGGTGTCGGAGAGCGCGATGAACTCTTCGAGCGACGTCGGCTTCCCGTGGAACTCGCCGTTGTAGCGCAGGCTGTCGTGGTTCTTGCCGAGGTCCCAGGGCTCGGGTGCGGGCGGCATCACCGAGACCGGCACGAAGCGGTCCATGTTGCGGAAGTTGTCGAACCGATCGCCGACGAAGAGCGCGGACACGCCGGTCGCCTCGCCGTCCGCGGGCGTGCCGCCGATCGTGACGCCCTGGCCGAGCGCGGGGGCTGCGAAGAGCAGAGGGAGCAGCAGCCAGGCGGGAAGGATTCGGAGCACCGCGGCGGTCATGGTTCGCATCCTCATCGTCGCGCGGGATTCGCTACTTCGGCGGGGAGAGCGCGCAGATCTTGTTGCCGTCGGGATCTCTCAGATAGGCGAGGTACATCCCGTTCTCACGGCGTCCCGGCGGGTCTTCGCACGTCGTGCCGCCGTTCTCGAGGCCTGCGGCATGGAAGGCGTCGCCCTGCTCGTCCGACTCGACCGCGAACCCGACGGTGCTCCCGTTGCCATGGCTCGCAGGCTCGCCGTCGATCGGGATCGTGATCGCAAAGACGCCCTTCGGGCTCACGTAGAAATAGCGGCCCTTGTTGTCGACCCCCGGACCGATGCCGACCGTCCCGAGCACTGCGTCGTAGAACTTCTTCGAAGTCTCGATGTCGCTGACCCCGAGCATGACGTGGCTGAACATGATCTCTCCTCTTGCTGTCGCCAGGCGGCTTCTCGGCGGACCCCGGCTCGTGGATGGAATGGCGGTCGAAGTCGGTGTCCGGTTGCCCCTCAGCCTCCGTAGGCCTCGCGGACCTTCTCGCGCACCAGCGACTCCAACTCGCGCAGGCCGAAGCGCGGAAGCGGGCGACCGTTGACGAAGAAGGTCGGCGTTCCCCGGACGCCGAGCGCGACGAGATCGGCCCGGTCCTGTTGCAGGACGGCCGCGACCTCCGGGCGGCGCATGTCCTCGCGGAGCTTCTCGACGTCGAGGCCCACCGACGGGAAGTGCTGCCACATGACGTCGGGGTTGGGGTGGTGGTGGTTCGCCCATTCCTTCTGCTTCGCGTAGACCAGGTCGAGCGTCTCCCAGAACTTCCCCTGGCGCCGCGACGCCTCGAGTGCCGCAGCGATCTGGTCTGCGCCCCGGTGGAAGGGCGCATAGCGCAGTACGAGCCTCACCTTGCCCTCGTGGGACTCGACGATCTCCTTCACCGGACCGGCGAAGACGCGGCAGGCCTCTCAACCCGGGTCGAAGAACTCCACGAGCACCACACGCGCGTCCTCCGGACCGAGCGCCGGCGCGCCGTCGCGCACGAAGGGAGGGCTATTGTGGCGCGCGCTCTGGGCGTCGATCTGCGCGGTCTCGCGGCGCTCGTAGAGGAGTGCTGCCGCGCAGAAAGCGGCGAGCAGCCCCGCCGCGCCGATCATCGCGATTGTGCGGCGATTCATTCGGGAGCACTCCGACGGACGAGCCAGAGCAGCGCCACCGCCGTCCCGAAGGCCAGAGCCGCGAGCATGGGAATCGAGAGGAAGCCGAGCAAGGCGAGCTGTGCCTCGGAGCAGGGGACGCCCTGTCGACAGGGCGCCGCGCTCTCCGGCACGACTCCCCACTGCAGCAGCGTGTGATAGACCGCCACCGCGAATCCGATCGCGGCGAGCGGCAGAGCATACCGGACCACGTGGCGGTCGAAGGGGAAGAGTCCCGCGCCCACGACGATGGTCAGCGGGAACATGAACAGGCGCTGCCACCAGCAGAGAGAACAGGGCGGCAGCTCCATCACCTCGCTGAAGAAGAGGCTCCCGAGCGTGGCCGCCGTCACGACGAGCCAGCAAGCGAAGAGCAGCGCCCAGGCGCGATCCTCGGTCATGCGCAGGAGATTGACGACACCGGGCGACGGGTGCCAGGGCTGGCGTTGGAAGAACAGCCCAACGGCGAACCTCGCGCGGCAGAAGCGACTTGTCGCGCAGGCGTCGGCGCCCTGGGACATCTCCGGACTAGAACATCCCCAGTTCGAGCTTTGCCGCCTCGCTCATCATGCCCGGGTTCCACGGCGGGTCCCAGACGAGGTCGAGGTTGACGGCGGACACGCCCTCGACGCCGCGCGCCTTGCTCTCCACCTCCGGCGGCAGCTCTTCGGCGGCGGGACACATCGGCGACGTCAGCGTCATGCGGATCGCGACGTTGCCGTCTTCCTCGATCTTCACCTTGTAGATGAGACCGAGCTCGTAGATGTCGACGGGGATCTCCGGGTCGAAGACGGTCTTGAGCTGCTGGACGATCTGGTCGCCGACGCTGCGCATCGTCTCGGGCGCCTCGACGATCGCCTCGAAGTCGAGGTTCGCCGGCTCGGAAGGCGCGGCGGGGGCGCCGGGCTGCGGAGGAACATCACTGCTCATCGTCTACTCCGTCGACACGACGCCGCCGTCGACGAGGGCCGAACGCAGCGTGTGCCAGCAAAGGGTCGCGCACTTGACGCGCATGGGGAATTCGCGGACGCCGCCGAAGACGGCGAGCTTGCCGAGGTCGCCGATCACCGGCTCCTCGCGCGGGTCGGACGTGACCAGCTCGTGGAAGGCCTCGAAGATCTTCTCGGCCTCCTCCTGCGTGCGTCCCTTCACCGCTTCGGTCATCAGCGACGCCGACGCCTTCGAGATCGCACACCCCTGGCCTTCGAAGCCGACGTCCTTCACGACGCCGTCCTCGAGGAAGACGTGCACGGAGAGCTGATCGCCGCAGAGCGGGTTGTTGCCTTTGGCGTGGTGGTTCGCATTCGCGGGCGAACCGAAGTTCCGCGGCTGCTTGTTGTGATCCATGATCACGGACTGGTAGAGCTCTCTCAGCTCGCTCATGCGCCGAACATCTCCCGCGCGACGTGCAGCGCGGCGACCAGCGCGTCGACGTCGCTCTCGTCGTTGTAGAGAGCGAGCGACGCGCGCGCCGTGGCGGCCACGTCGAAGCGCTCCATCAGGGGCTGGGCGCAGTGGTGGCCGCTGCGGATCGCGACGCCCTCGCGGTCGAGGATCGTGCCGAGGTCGTGGGGGTGGATGTCGTCCATCACCAGCGAAATCACGGCCGCCTTCTGCGGCGCCGTGCCGAGGATGCTCAGGCCGGGCACGTCGGCGAGCTTCGCTTCGGCGTAGGCGAGCAGTTCCCTTTCGTGGGCCTGGATCGCGTCGAGGCCGAGGCCCTCGACGTAGTCGATCGCGGCGCCGAGGCCGACGATGCAGCCGATGTCCGGTGTGCCGGCCTCGAAGCGCTGCGGGATGTCGGCGAAGGTGGTGCCTTCGAGGCGCACCGACTCGATCATCGAGCCGCCGGTCAGGAAGGGCGGCATCGCTTCGAGGATCTCGGCACGGCCCCAGAGGACGCCGACGCCCGACGGACCGAAGAGCTTGTGCCCGGAGAAGGTGAAGAAGTCGCAGCCGATCGCGAGGGCGTCGACGCGCTGGTGCGGCACGGACTGGGCGCCGTCGACCACGGAGACGACGCCGCGCTCGCGGCACATGCGCGACATCTCCTCGACCGGGTTGATCGTGCCGAGCACGTTCGAGATGTGCGTGAACGCCGCGATCTTCGTGCGCGGCGAGAGCAGCTTCTCGAACTCCTCGAGGTCGAGGACGCCGCGATCGTCGATCGGCGCGACGCGCAACGTCGCGCCGCGCTCCTCGCACAGCACCTGCCAAGGAACGAAGTTGGCGTGGTGCTCCATGTGGGTGACGAGCACTTCGTCTCCGCGCTCGACGTGGTGGCGCCCGTAGCTGTAAGCGACGAGGTTCAGCGCCTCGGTGGCGTTGCGCACGAAGATGATCTCGCGGCGGTCCGCAGCGCCCAGGAAGGCGGCGGTCTTGTCGCGCGCGTCCTCGACCATCTGCGTCGCTTCCATCGAGAGCTGGTAGACGCCGCGGTGGATGTTGGCGTAGTGGCGCAGGTAGAGGTCGCTCATTGCGTCGACGACGACGCGCGGCTTCTGCGCGCTGGAGGCGCTGTCGAGGAAGACGAGCGGCTTGCCGTGCACTTCGCGGGCGAGGATCGGGAAGTCCTTGCGGACGGCGGCGACATCCAGCTTTCGTGAACTTCGCTCGCCTTCGGCTCGCTGCGCACCGGCTTCGCCGGCCTGCGGGGTGCTCATCGGGTGGCCTCCTCTTCCGCCGCGCGGCGCAGGCTCGCGACGACCGCATCGTCGAGGCCCTCGCGCAGCGCCGGCGTCGGCAGGCCATCGAGCACTTCGAGGGCGAAGCCCCGGGTCAGCATGTCGCGGGCGCGCCCCTCGCCGATCCCGCGCGAGCGCAGGTAGAAGAGCGCCTTCTCGTCGAGGCGTCCGATCGTCGCGCCGTGGCTGCACTTCACGTCGTCGGCGTAGATCTCGAGCTGCGGCTTCGTGTCGACCTCGGCCTTGCGACCGAGCAGTAGGTTCGGGTTCGACTGGGTCGCCGCCGTCTGCTGGGCGTCGGGGCGCACGATCACGCGGCCGCGGAAGACGCCGCGCGCGGCGCCTCCGAGCACGCCCTTGTAGAGCTCGTGGCTCGTG
>JAHEJV010000028.1:22035-22722 GCA_024638705.1 Deltaproteobacteria bacterium
GTGATCGATCTCCGTGTGGTTGTCGATCACGTCGTCCCGGCCACCGACGAAGAGCCCGTCGAGGCGGCACTCGGCGCCGCGGTCGGCGAGCACGGCACCGGCGTCGTTGCGCACGAGGCGTCCGCCGAGCGTCAGCGTGTGCGCGGTGAAGCGGCTGTCGCGTTCCTGGCGCACCTGGAGGTTCGCGACCGTCAGGTGTCGATCGTGCTCGCGCTGGAGCAGGACGAATTCCACCTGGGCGCCCGCGCCCACGTGCACTTCGGTGACGGCGTTCGTGAAGCCGGCCGTCTCGCCCACGCTCACGTGGTCCTGCACGACGGTCACGCGGCTGCCGGCCTCGGCGACGATCACGACGCGCGGGTGCACGACGGGTGCGACCTCGCCGGCGACGTTCGCGAACACGAGATGCAGCGGCTGCTCGCAGGCGACGCCGCGCGGTGCGCGCACGACGGCGCCGTCCTGGGCGAAAGCGGCGTTCAACGCCGCGAAGGGATGTGCCTTGATGTCGACGTAGTGGTCGAGGCGCGCCTCGGCCGGGCTCGCACCGTCCGAGAAGAGCGCGGCCAGGCTGTCGCAGCGCGCGCCGCCGGGCAGGCCGGGTGCGGCCGACAGCTCGGGCACCGCGTGTCCGTTCGCGAAGGCGTAGAGGCTGCACGCGAAGAGCGGGGTGGCGAGCTCTTCGAGCGC
>JAHEJV010000273.1 GCA_024638705.1 Deltaproteobacteria bacterium
TCGCCAGGATCGCCGACTCCTCGGGGACGTCGTCGCCCGCGACCCGCCGGTTCTGCTGGGGCAGAAAGTCCATCGCGAAGTGGACGCCGTCGAGCTCGCGACCGGGCACCTCGAGATCGCGTGGGTGCTCGGATCCGGTGCACAGCAGGATCGCGTCGAAGCTCTTGCGCAGCTCGGACGGCGAGAGGTCGACGCCGACGTTCACCCCCGCCTGGAAGGACACGCCCTCCTCGCGGAGCTGATCGAGCCGCCGGTCGATCACCCACTTCTCCATCTTGAAGTCGGGGATGCCGTAGCGGAGCAGGCCACCGAAGCGATCGCTCTTCTCGAAGAGCGTCACCGTGTGACCGGCGCGCGTCAGCTGCTGCGCGGCGGACAACCCCGCAGGGCCGGACCCGACGACTGCGACCGAGCGACCGGTGCGGCGCTCGGGCCGGACCGGGCGCACCCAGCCCTCCTCCCAGCCTTTGCGCACGATCTCCCACTCGATCTGCTTGATCGAGACCGGATCCTGGTTGATGCCGAGCACGCAGGCCTGCTCGCACGGCGCCGGGCACACTAGGCCCGTGAACTCGGGGAAGTTGTTCGTCGAGTGGAGACGCGCGAGCGCGTCCTCCCACTTGTCGCGGAACACCAGGTCGTTGAAGTCGGGGATGATGTTGCCGAGCGGACAGCCGTTGTTGCAGAACGGGATCCCGCAATCCATGCAGCGCGCCGCCTGGGTCTTCGACTTCTCGGGCGGGAAGTCCTCCTGGACGATCTTCCAGTCCTTCAACCGCTGCTCGGCGGGCCGGTAGTCGGTGCTCTCGCGCCCGTGCTTGAGGAATCCCCTCACATCACCCATTGCCACTCTCCGCCTGGATCCGGTCGTTCAGTGCGCGCTTGTAGTCCTTCGGGAAGACCTTCACGAACTTCGGCGCGAGATCGTCCCACTTGCGCAGGATGTCGTCGGCGCGTTCGCTGCGCGTGTATTGAAAATGCAGACGCACCATGCGCTGGACGCGCTCGAGGTCGGCGTCGTCGAGCGGATCGAGATCGATCGTCTCGGGATTGACGCGCGTCTCGAAGTCACCTTCCTCGTCGAGCACGTAGGCGATGCCGCCACTCATGCCGGCGCCGAAGTTGCGGCCGGTCGGCCCGAGGATGACGACGTTGCCGCCGGTCATGTACTCGCAGCCGTGCTCGCCGACGCCTTCCACGACGGCGTCGGCGCCACTGTTGCGGACGCAGAAGCGCTCGCCCGCCACGCCGTGGAAGTAGGCCTCGCCGGACGTCGCGCCGTAGAGCACCACGTTCCCCGCGATCACGTTCTTCGACGCGTCGAAGGTCGATCCCGGCGGGACGCGCACGATGATCTTCGCGCCGCACAGGCCCTTTCCGGTGTAGTCGTTCGCGTCGCCCTCGACGTCGAAGGTGATCCCACGCGTGCAGAAGGCGCCGAGGCTCTGCCCCGCGCTGCCCTTCAATCGCAGCGTAATCGTGTCTTCGGGGAGACCCTCCTCGCCGTACTTGAGCGACACCTCCGAGCCGAGGATCGTGCCGACCGTCCGGTCGGTGTTGGCGATCGGCATGTCGATCACCACCGGCTCCTTGCGTTCGATCGCCGGGTCGGCGAGGCGCAGGAGCTTCAGATCGAGAACCTGCTCGAGCTCCTGCGCGAGGGTCTGACTCTCGCACTGGCGGATCGGGTGCGGGACGTCGGGCTTGTGGAAGAGCGCCGAGAAATCGAGCCCGCGCTGCTTCCAGTGGTGCTCGGCCCGCGCGACGTCGAGCACGTCGACCTGTCCCGTCATCTCGTCGATCGAGCGGAAGCCGAGCTTCGCCATGTACTCGCGCGCTTCCTCGGCGATCCACAGCATGTACTGCACGACGCTGTCCGGCGTGCCGGCGAAGCGCTCGCGCAACACCGGATCCTGCGTGGCGATGCCGACCGGGCAGGTATTCAGATGGCAGACGCGCATCAGGATGCAGCCCATCGCGACCAGCGGCGCCGTCGAGAAGCCGAACTCGTCGGCGCCGAGGAGCGCGGCGATCACGACGTCGCGTCCGGTCTTGAGGCCGCCGTCGGTCTGGACGCGGATGCGGCCGCGCAGATCGTTGAGCACCAGGGTCTGCTGGGTCTCGGCGAGTCCGATCTCCCAGGGCAGCCCGGCGTACTTGATCGACGCCTGGGGCGACGCGCCGGTGCCGCCGTCCATGCCGCTGATCAGGACGCCGTCGGCCTTCCCCTTCGCGACGCCCGCCGCGATCGTGCCGACGCCCGTCACCGAGACCAGCTTCACCGACACCCTCGCGTAGCGGTTCGCGTTCTTCAGGTCGTAGATGAGCTGCGAGAGGTCTTCGATCGAGTAGATGTCGTGGTGCGGCGGCGGCGAGATCAGGCCCACGCCCGGCGTCGAGTGACGCACCTGGGCGATCGTGTCGTTCACCTTGTGGCCGGGCAGCTCGCCGCCCTCGCCGGGCTTCGCGCCCTGGGCGACCTTGATCTGCATCTCGTCCGAGTTCACGAGATACCAGCTCGTCACGCCGAAGCGGCCCGACGCCACCTGCTTGATCGCGCTGCGGCGGAGGTCACCGTTCGGATCCGGCTCGAAGCGATCCGGGTCTTCCCCGCCCTCGCCGGTGTTGCTCTTGCCGCCGAGCCGGTTCATCGCGATCGCGAGGGTCTGGTGCGCCTCGATCGAGATCGAGCCGTAGCTCATCGCGCCAGTGCAGAAGCGCTTCACGATCTCGGTGGCCGGCTCGACCTCGTCGATCGGGATCGGTTCGCGCTGGCCGTCCTTGAAGCGGAACAGGCCGCGCAGCGTGCACGCCGTCTCCGTCTCGCCGTCGGCGGACGCGCTGAACGCCTTGTAGTCCTCGTAGCTTCCGCGCTTCAGCGCGATCTGGAGCTGCGAAACCGTGTCGGGGTTGAACGTGTGGCGCTCGCCGCGCGCCCGCCACTGATAGAGGCCGCCGGCATCGAGCTCGGGGTACTGGAACTCGTCGCCAGGGAAGGCGCGCGCGTGACGCATCGCCGCCTCCGTCGCGATCACCTCGTAGCCGACGCCCGACACCCGCGAGGCCGTGCCCGTGAAGCAGCGCGCGACGAGGCCGCGATCGAGGCCGATCGCCTCGAAGATCTGCGCCCCGCGATAGGACTGGAGCGTCGAGATCCCCATCTTCGCGAAGGTCTTGAGGAGACCCTTGTCGTTCGCCTTGATGAAGTTCTGGATCGCCGTCTGCGCGTCGAGGCCTTCCGGCGTGTAGGTGCCGTCCTCGACCAGCTCTTCGATCGTCTGCAGGGCGAGGTAGGGATTGATTGCCGCCGCGCCGTAGCCGATCAGGAGCGCCATGTGCGCCACTTCGCGCGCTTCGCCCGTCTCGCAGACGATCCCACAGCGCGTGCGCAGCGTCTCGCGGATCAGGTGGTGATGCACCGCGCCGGTGGCCAGCAGCATCGGGATCGGCGCCTGGTCGGGCGTGACCCCGCGGTCGGAGAGGATCAGGACGTTCGCGCCGTCGCGCACCGCGGCTTCGGCCTCGGCGCACACGCGATCGAGCGCCGCGCGCAGGCCCGCCCCGCTCTCGGACACCTTGAACAGGCACGGGATCTTGTGGATCTTGAAGCCCGGCTCGTCGACGTGCTCGAGGCGCGCGAGGTCTTCGTCGGTGATCACCGGGTGCTCGACGCGGATCATCCGCGCGTGCTCCTCGGTCTCCTCGAGCAGGTTGCGCTCGGCACCGAGCGTCGAGTAGAGCGCCATCACCGGCCGCTCGTTGATCGAGTCCATCGCCGGGTTCGAGACCTGCGCGAACTTCTGCTTGAAGTAGCGATAGAGCATCTGCGGACGGTCCGAGAGACACGCCAGCGCCGCGTCCTCTCCCATCGAGCCGATCGGCCACTTCCCCTGCGCCGCCATCGGCGCGAGCAGCACCTTCTGGTCTTCGAGCGTGTAGCCGAAGGCCTGCTGCAGCGTGAAGCGCTGCTCGACGTTGCGTTTGTCCGACGGCACCGGCTCGGTCGGCAGATCCGAGAGGACGATGCGATTGCGATCGACCCACTCGCGGTATGGGTGCTTCGCGACGTAGCGCGCCTTCACCTCTTCGTCGGCGACGATGCGACCTTCCTCGAGGTCGATGAAGAAGATCTTCCCGGGGTGGAGGCGGTCCTTCACCAGCACGTTCGCCGGATCGATCTCGGTGACGCCGACTTCCGAGGCCATCACCACGAAGCCGTCCTTCGTCACGACGTAGCGCGACGGCCGCAGGCCGTTGCGGTCGAGCACGGCGCCGATCTTGCGGCCGTCGGTGAAGGCGAGCGACGCGGGTCCGTCCCAGGGCTCCATCAGGAACGAGTTGTACTCGTAGAAGGCGCGCAGATCGGGATCCATGTCGGCGCGGTTCTCCCACGCCTCGGGGATCATCATCAGCACGGCCTCGGGCAGCTCCCGGCCCGCCAGCGCGAGGAACTCGAGGGCATTGTCGAAACGCGCCGAGTCGGACGCGCCTTCGCGCATGATCGGATAGAGCTTCGTGAGGTCGTCGCCGAAGAGGTTCGACGACATCGTGCCCTCGCGGGCGCGCATCCAGTTCTGGTTGCCCTCGACGGTATTGATCTCGCCGTTGTGGGCGAGATAGCGGAAGGGATGGGCGAGGTCCCACTGGCCGAGCGTGTTCGTGCTGTAGCGCGAGTGCACGAGACACAGCGCCGACTTGAACTCGGAGTCGCGAACGTCGGGAAAGAAGCCGCGGATCTGGCGCGAGATCAGCATGCCCGTGTAGACGATCGTCCGGCTCGAGAAGCTGGTGACGTAGAAGAAGTCGTCCTCGCCCGTGCGCTCGGCGACGCGCTTCTCGACGAGCCGTCGG
Source organism: Deltaproteobacteria bacterium (assembly GCA_024638705.1). Taxonomy (GTDB): domain Bacteria; phylum Myxococcota_A; class UBA9160; order UBA9160; family SMWR01; genus JAHEJV01. The sequence goes on from JAHEJV010000273.1 coordinate 4,852, forward strand.
ATCACGTAGAGCTTCCGCTCGAAGGCGTCCTGGTCGGCGGCGCATGCGCCGTCGGCGGCTACGAAGATCTGACGGACGCGCGGCATGCTCTCGCGGGCGAGCCAGCCGATCGCCTCCTCGTCGCAGGGAACGTCGCGCCAGCCGAGCACGCTCTGTCCCTCGGCCGTTGCGATCTCCTCGTAGATCGCCACCTGCGCCTCGGCGACCTTCGGATCCTGGGCGAGGAAGACCATGCCGACGGCGTAGCCGCCCTCTTCCGGCAGCTCGACGTCCTGCTTCGCCATCTCGCGACGCAGGAACGCGTCGGGCACCTGCACGAGGAGGCCTGCGCCGTCGCCGGTCTCCGGATCGCAGCCACAGGCGCCGCGGTGCTCCAGGTTGATCAGCACCTGGATCCCCTGCGAGACCACGTCGTGCGACTTCTCGCCGCGGATGTTCGCGACGAAGCCGACGCCGCAGGCGTCGTGCTCGTGCGCCGGGTCGTAGAGACCCTGCTGCTTCATCTGGCGCGGGGTGCGGGGGGCGGGGGTCATCCTCGCGGGCCTCCGTTGGCTTCGAGCTCCGCCGCGCGGCGTCGGCCGCGGCGCGGGCGTTCGGGGAATTCGTCGTCGGCGCCGAGGAAGATCCGCGTGCGCTCGGTGTGGGTCGAGAGCACGACCATCGTCTCGGTGCGCGCGACGCCTTCGACGCCGCGCACGCTGTCGATCAGCTGCTCGAGGGACTCCGTGTTGCGCGTCTTCACCTTGAGCATCAGGGTGTATCCGCCCGTCACGTGATGGCATTCGAGCACTTCGTCCATCGCAGCGACTTCCGTTTCGACACGGTCGATCGCGCCGGGACGGTCGGTCGTGAGCCCGATGAAGGCGGTGACGTCGCGCCCGAGCCTGCGCGGGTCGAGCAGCGCCGTGTAGCCCAACACGACGCCCGCCTCTTCGAGCTTGTGGATCCGCTCGACGACCGCCGGCGCCGAGAGGCCTACTTTCTCACCGATGGCGGCGAGGGGCTGCTTGCAGTTGTCCTGGAGCAGCTCGAGGATGGCTCGATCGGTGGCGTCGAACTCCGCGGAGTTGCGACCGAATTTCATTAGGTTTCCTGGGGAGTAGGACTTAATCCATAACGAATCCAAGGCCCTGAGGTCAAGCGAATCGCAAGCAATTCGCCACAGAAGCCGCACTCTGTTCAGTTCAGCCTTCGGCGGTTTCCCCAGGCTGTGCCGACCCCAGCAGAGAGCGCATCCGCGCCGGGAAATTGGTGAAGAGCCCGTCGCAGCCGCGGTCGAGGAGCGTGCGCATCTCGTCCGGATCGTCGACGGTGTAGACGTTCACGGCCCACCCGCGGGAGTGCGCCTCGGCGACCGAGTCCTCGGTGGCGAGTCCCTTCCAGAAGTGGACCGCCTCGGCGCCGACCCGCTCGGCGCGACCGATCCAGTCCTCGGGCGCGCGCGCGCTCACC
>JAHEJV010000274.1 GCA_024638705.1 Deltaproteobacteria bacterium
CAGCCCGGGCGCGAGAACGAGGCCGAGCGCAGTTCGCCGCGTTGGCTGCCGATGCAGGCGTTCGAGAAGACGAACCGTCGTGCCTCGTCGTAGCTGGCAGCGTTGACGAGCAGGATCGGGGGATCGCCGGAACGCGGTGAGGAAAGATCTCCGAAGGACACGCCCGCCAGGAACTCCCGATCCAGCACTTCCTGGAACGAGGTCACCCGACGCGTGGGGCTCATCCAGCGGTTCGGAAAGGGCACCTGGCGGAGCCCGGTCGCCCACGCGAAGTCGTAGCGCATCGTCTGCTTGAACTCGGCGAAGAACCTGCGCCAGCACGCGTCCGCCGATTCCTCATCCGCCGCGTCGTCGCAATCGGGCCAGTTCGCCAAGAGGTAAGAAGCCGCGATGCTGCCGCCGGAGACACTGGAGAGGTGCGAGATCCGATCGAGCACTCCGTGCTCCCACAGTGCCTCGAGGCCTGCCGCACCGAAGACGGCGGCGCGGCTGCCTCCGCCCGACAGTGCCACGCCGAAGATCTCGGTGAGCGGCTCGTGTCGGGCCGCGGCGGCGCACGAGAGGGAGCTCCCCGGCTCGACGACTGCATGGATGCGGTCGGGCAGCACGAAACCACAGCTGATCGCCGGCGCGGTGCATCCGATCACCGCCGCGATCCACACGACACCCAGCCGGTTCATGTGGAGCACGATAGCCCCCTATCATGAGGCCGGTCGCAGGGACGAAGGATGGATGGGTGAAAACGAACCGGGACTGGAAGACGAGCCTCGCATCGGGTGTCCTCGCGGTATTGGTGGGCTGCGCCTGCTTCGCGGAGTTGGGCGAAGATGCGCCTCGCACGAAAGCGATGCCGTTGGCGGTCCTCGAGGACCCGGTCGCGCTCGACCACGCGGTCAAGTCGAAGATCTATCCCGAAGACGCGAGCACGATGTACGTGACGCTGCGCGGTGGCGGAATCTCGGTCTTCGACGTCTCCGACCCGGCCCACCCGGTCCTGCGCACGCGCTGGAGCTCCGACGAGGACGTCGAGGGCCAGGACCGTCGCGGCGACCTGCTGGTGGTCGTCGCGCGCGAGGGATTCCTGTTGACGTTCGACGTCTCGCAGCCCGATCGCATCGCGCCGACCGGCCGACTTCGCCTCGAGACGCGCGGCGGCCTGGCCGACGCCCTCGAACGGTGCGTGCTGGCGGCCTTCTCGGGACCCTTCGACGCCCTCCACACGAAGCTCTACGAAGCGGGCGATGGCCGCCGCTACGCCCTCGTGACCGCCCCCGTCACCGGGGAGATCCTGGCGGTGGACGTCACCGAGCCCGCTGCCCCGAAGCAAGTCGGACGCCTCGCCACCGGGGTCGACCTGATCGAGGGGATCTACGTCCACCGCGACCATGCCTTCGTCGGCGGTTTCGGCTGGAGTGACACGATCCGTGCCGTCGACGTGTCGGACCCGAAACAGATGCGGATCGTCCGCACGCTCCGAGACACGTCCTATCGGCAGTTGGTCTCGGAGATGTCTCCGGAGCATCCCGATCTGCTCTTTGCCGCTCTGTGGAACGAAGCGGGGGGGCTCGCGGTCTTCGACGTGAGCAACCCGCCGCAGTTCCGGCTCGTAGGGCGGCTGGTGATGCCGGAGCTTGCGCGCGCGAATCGCGTGAAGCTCCAGGGCGACCGCGCGTTCCTCCCGCTCGAGGTCGATCCGGGAGGTTTCGCGGTCGTCGACGTGAGCGACCCGGCGGCACCGAGGCTCGTTCAACTCGCGACGAACATCCCCGGCATCCGGACGCCCTACACCCTCGAGGTGAACCGCGACCACCTCTACCTCTTCGGCAGCGAAGAGCCCAAGATGGCCGTGTTCCGGCTCGCCGAGGTGTGGTAAGCCCTCTCCCCCATGAAGTCCTCGATCGCGTTGGTCGGCGTCGTCCTGCTGGCAGCGGCCTGTCGGGCTCCGCTGCCCGCGTCGGAGGCCCCGGTTGCAGACGGGCTACCGCTTGCGCGCGGCTACTTCGTCACCGACGGCACGCCCTGCGAGGGGGCATCGAACGCCACCGTGTCGCTCCACACGGGCCGCGGGATCAACGGGGCGCGGGCGTCCTGCGAGTTCACCCGCATCGAGAGGACCGGTGACGACACGTATGTCGTCGACGAGACCTGCACCCACCTCCGCGGCTGGGAAGAGTCGCGCGAGCTTCGCTTCACCATCCGCGATCGCACGTCCTATTCCGCGCACGACATCACGAACGACGCGCGGTTCAGCGCCCGACACTGCCCCCAGGCCAGCCTGCCCGAGCCCTGGCGCAGCAACGACCTGAGCGACATCGCGAAGTAGGCGCCCCGTTCCTCAGCGCTTCCGCGGCAGCACTTCCCAGCGCGGCGGCGCGCCGGGCACGAGATCGGCGACGACGCGGCACCCGCCGTACTGCGCGAGGGTATCGCTCGCCGCGCGGCGCACGGCCTCCTGCAGCTCGGCCCAGGTCCGAGGATCGGGTTCCGCATCGGCCGGCAGTGGCGCGCGCGCTTCGACGACCAGCGTGCCCGGGAGCGCCGGAGGCGGCGGACGCACGACCCGCAGCGACGCGGCCTCGAGGAGCACCTCGGGCTGCGGCGCCGTATCGGGGAGCGGCGGCAGCAGCGAAGCGGGCTCGGACTCGAGACCGAGCGCGAGGCTGCGTCGGAGGTCCGGTCGCAGCTCGATCTCGTGGCGATAGGCGGGGTGGGTGATGCGCACGGCCGCGCGCACGCGCGAATCCGAGAAATCCCCGGCGGCGTCTGCGTCGAGTGCGAAACGGATGTACTGGACCGCCGAGATCCGCTCCTCCTCGAACTGCTTCGCGTCGAACGCCGCGGCGATGCGGCGCTCGGCCTCGTCCTCGCCGATCACGAGCTCGACGTGTTCGTCGATGCCGATCAGGCGGTCGAGCTCGGGCCGGATGCGTCCGGGCTCGGTGATCTCGACGAAGAGCGTGGCGGACAGCTCGCGCGGGCCGGGCATCAACTCGTTGTAGACGTCGAGCTCGTTCTGGATCGCTTCGTCGTCGTCGATGCGCTCGACCCAGAGCATTTCCTGCACCTGGAAGCGCAGCGTCTCGCGGTCTTCGAAGAGCAGCGTCACGGAAGGGCCGACCGAGAGCCGACGCGCGCGTTTGTGGGTGATGACGGCCTTGCGGTAGTCGTCGCGCACCGCGCCGTAGGCGGCGAGCGGCGCGATCTCCTCGCGCGTGAGCTTCCTCATCCGACGCGCTGCATGTCGTCGGTCGCCCTCATTCGGCGGACAGCCCGTACGCGTGGCGCAGCAGCACGACGGGGTGCACGGCCGCGCGCCCCAGGCCTTCCTGGATGCGCAGCGCCGAGAGCGGGCAGTCGGTGGCGATGTGGTCGGGCTCGGCCTCGCGGATGCGCTCGAGCATCGGGCCGGCGACCTTCATCGAGGCGTCGTGGAACTTCGCCTGCATGCCCCAGGTGCCGTCGACGCCCGAGCACGCGTCGACGAGCGTGACTTCGGCGCCGGTCACCTTGAGGAGGTCGCGGGCGCGGAAGCCGATGTTCTGGTGTCGGATGTGGCAGGGCGCCTGGTAGGCGACCTTGCCGAGCGGCTCGCTGAAATCGCGCTTCATCAACTTCGCGCGCGCGAGGTGATAGAGGTACTCCATCAGGTCTTGCGTGTGCTCGGCGACGCGCGCTGCCTCGCTGGTGCCGAGCAGGCGCGGATACTCTTCCTTGAGCATGAGCGAGCAGGACGGGCCGGGCACGACGACGGTGGCGCCGGCGTCGACGTGGGGCAGCAGGTCGGCCACGTTCCGCTCGGCGTTGCGCTTCGCCGCCTCCATGTCGCCCGTGTCGGTGTAGGGCATGCCGCAGCAGCGCTCGTAGCAGAGCTCGACGCGGACGTCGCTGTGTTCGAGGACGGTGATGGCGGAGCGCCCCGCGATCGGGTCGTTGTAGTTCACGCTGCAGGTGGTGAAGAAGACGACGTGCCCGTTCTCGCCGCTCGCCGAGGCAGCGCGCTTGCCGAACCAGCGGTCGACGGTCTCGGAGTAGAAGGAAGGCTGCACCCAGTCGCGGTGGATGCCGAGCGTCTTCTCCATCAGCACGCGCGACGCGCGATTCTTGTTCGCGAAGTTCATCAGCGGCGGCGCGAGCGAGCCGACCTTCCCGAGCAGGTCGGTGTTCGTCGTCAGCTTTCGCGTGAGCGGGATGCCGTCGCGCTCGGCCCGCGCGATCTGCTGGCGCCGCATCAGGGCCGGGAAGTCCACGTCCCACTCATGGGGCGGCGTGTAGGGGCAGTGGTTGTAGCAGAGCTTGCAGTGGTAACAGAGCTCGTTCACTTCATCGAAGCCGGCCATCGCGACGCCGGCGACTTCGTCGGGGCTCGCGTCGACCAGCTCGAAGAGCTTCGGGAACGACGGACACAAGGGCAGGCAGCGCCGGCACTGATGACAGATGTCTCCGACGCGGCGCAGCTCCGTTTCGAGCTGCGCCGCGTCGAGATAGTCGGGATCCCCATAGCGGAGCTCCGTCGAGGGACGCTCGGGGGGCAGGACCTTCAAGCCGAAACCTTCTTCAGGCGGGTGATCGACTAGAGGGTTTCGAGCTCGTCGAGGGCCTTCTGGAAGCGGCCCGCATGCGACTTCTCGGCCTTCGCCAGCGTCTCGAACCACTCGGCGATCTCGGCGAACTTCTCGTCGCGCGCGGTCTTCGCCATGCCCGGGTACATCTCGGTGTACTCGTAGGTCTCGCCGGCGACGGCGGCGCCGAGGTTCTGGTCGGTCGAGCCGATCGGCTTGTCCGTGGCCGGGTCGCCCGCCGCCTTGAGGTAGTCGAGGTGGCCGTGGGCGTGGCCGGTCTCGGCTTCGGCGGTGTCGCGGAACAGGCCGCCGACGTCGGGATAGCCCTCGATGTCGGCCTGCTTCGCGAAGTAGAGATAGCGACGGTTGGCCTGGGATTCGCCCGCGAACGCGTCCTTGAGGTTCTGGTGGGTCTTGCTGCCCTTGAGGTCCGGCATGGGGGACTCCTTTTGCCATCGAGGTTCGAAGAGAAGGAGACTGTACCCGGCCGCGTGGGGCGGTCAATCGGGTTCACGCCGTCTTCGACGGAACGCCTTCGGCCTCACTCCGACGGTGAAGCGACCTTGACGACGCCCGAGGCGACGAGCGCGTCGCGCTTCGCGTCGCCGACGCCGAGCTCGCGGAGGATCGCATCGCTGTCGGCGCCGAGCGCCGGCGCGGGGCTGCGGACGGCGGCGGGGGTGCGTGAGAGCTTCGCGGCCGGGCCGGTGACGGGGACGCGCGCGCCGTCGGGTCGGGGCACTTCCTGGAGCATGTCGCGCTCGCGGACGTGCGGATCGGCGGCCGCTTCGGCGTAGGTCCGAACGGGCGCGGCGGGGATGCTGATCGCGCGCAGCGCCTCGATCGCGTCTTCGACGTCGCGTTCGGCGGCCCAGGCGGCGAGCATCGCGTCCACCTCGTCGCGAAGCGCGATCCGCAGGGGCGCCGTCGCATAACGCGGGTCGTCGGCGAGCTCGGCGTCGCCGAGCAGCGTCGCGAGACGGCGCCAGTGGGTGTCGAGCAGCACGCCCGCCATGATCCGTCCGTCGCGACACGCGTAGGTGTTCGCCGGCGCGGCGACGCGGAACTGGTTGCCCAGCCGGGGGAGCTCGGCGCCCATCGCGCCGAGCGTGAGATAACCCGTCGACTGGAAGAGCAGGGCGTCGAGCAGGGCGACGTCGATGTGCTGGCCCTCGCCCGTCGCGTCGCGGTGGCGCAGCGCGGCGAGAGTGGCGAGGGCGGCGTGCACGCCGGCGAGATCGTCGGCGAGGAAGGTCGGCGACTTCACCGGCTCGCCGTCCGGGGATCCGTTCAGCGAGAGGAATCCGCTGGCGGCCTGGGCGAGCGGGTCGTAGCCGACGCGGTCGTGGTCGGGGCCCCATTGACCGAAGCCGCTGATCGAGACGTACACGACGTCCGGCCGCAGCGCGCGCACCGCCGCATAGCCGATGCCCCACGCATCGGCCGTGCCCGGTCGGAAGTTCTCGATCACCACGTCGCTCTTCTCGGCGAGACGGAGGAAGAGGGCGCGACCCTCGTCGTCGTGCAGGTCCAGAGCGAGGCTGCGTTTATTGCGGTTCACCGTCTCGTGCATGAACGAGAGCGCGGGATTCGTGCCGGGCAGGAAGGGAGGCGACCGCCGCGCGATCTCGCCGTCGGGGTGCTCCACCTTGACGACGTCGGCGCCGAAGTCGGCGAGCA
>JAHEJV010000275.1 GCA_024638705.1 Deltaproteobacteria bacterium
GCCGATGAGCCCGCGCCGGCGGCCTCGCCTTTGCCGTCCGAGCCCGCGCCCACCCCGCAGCCCGAGCCCGCCGCGCCGGCCCAGGCCGCGCCGGCGACCGCCGCGAAGGCGCCCGTCCAGCCGGTTGCCGCGGAGGACGGCCCGCCGCCGATCTGCAAGATCACCGACCTCGCGCAGCCGAGCGACGCCGACCACCAGCGCCTCCTGGCGACGCTGCGCGACGCGATCGAGCGCGGCGCCAGCGACCTCCATCTCCACGCGGGCGCGACGATGAAGCTGCGCGTCGGCGGTGCCCTCACGGCGTGCGAGGAGACGCCGACCGACCCGGCCGAGATCGAGCGTATGGTGCTCTCGATGCTCGACGATCAACAGCGCGCGACGTTCGCGTCGTGCGGCGAGATCGACGCCTGCCGCACCTTCGAAGGGATCGGCCGCTTCCGCGCGAATCTCTACCGGCAGCAGCGCGGCGTCGACGGGGTGTTGCGCTTCATCTCGGCGAAGCCGCCGACGCTCGAAGAGCTCGGCCTCCCCGCGCGGCTCGCGAAGTTCACCACCTATCACCAGGGGATGGTGCTCGTCACCGGGCCGTCGGGGTGCGGGAAGTCGTCGACGATGGCGGCGCTCGTCAACATGATCAACGAGGAGCGGCGCGAGCACATCCTCACGATCGAGGATCCGATCGAGTACGTGCACGAATCGAAGCGCTGTCTGGTGAACCAGCGCAGTGCCGGCAACCACACCGAGAGCTTCGCGCGCGCGCTGCGCGCGGCGTTGCGCGAGGACCCGGACGTGATCGCGATCGGCGAGCTGCGCGATCTCGAGACGGTGTCGCTCGCGCTCTCGGCCGCCGAGACCGGCCACTTCGTGCTCGCGACGCTCCACACCGACAACGCGATCCGCACGGTGAACCGGCTGGTCGGCACCTTCCCCGCGGATCAGCAGGAACAGGTGCGCACGATGCTCTCCGAGTCGCTGCGCGCCGTCATCTCACAGCGTCTGCTGCCCCGCGCCGACGGCCAGGGCCGTGCGCCGGCGCTGGAGACGATGGTCGTGACGCGCGCGGTCGGCAGCCTGATCCGCGAGAACAAGACCTTCCAGATCCACTCGATCCTCCAGACCGGCGCTTCCCAGGGAATGGGCCTGCTCGACGATTCGATCCGGCAACTGGTGAAGGACGGGGTCGTCACGGCCGAAGAGGCCGCGCGCCACCTCGAGGCGAAGGCCAACGCGGCCTAGGGAACGAAGATGGCGACACTCGACGCTCTGCTCGTGGCATTGAAAGAGACCAAGGGTTCCGACCTGCATCTGTCCGCCGGCTGTCAGCCGCGCATGCGGGCGAAGGGCAACCTCGACCCGATCGAAGGTCAGGGCGTGCACAGCGACGCCCAGCTCCGCGCGATGATGCGCGAGATCGCGACGCCCGAGCAGTGGGCCGACTTCGAGGCGTGCGGCGATCTCGACTTCGCCTACGGCCTGCCCGGCGTGGCGCGCTTCCGCGCGAACTATCTCGTCCAGCAGGACGGCGCCGCCGCCGTGTTCCGCATCATTCCCGAAGAGATCCTCACCGCCGAGCAGCTCTCGCTGCCCGAGCCGGTCACGAACCTCGCCGACCTCCAGAAGGGGCTCGTGCTGGTGACCGGTCCGACCGGCTCCGGCAAGTCGACGACGCTCGCCGCCGTGATCAATCACATCAACAAGAACCACTGCAAGCACATCGTGACGATCGAAGACCCGGTCGAGTTCGTGCACCAGAACCAGAAGTCGGTGCTCTCCCACCGCGAAGTGGGCTCGCACACCCAGGGCTTCGGTCCGGCGTTGCGTTCGGCGATCCGCCAGGACGCCGACGTCGTGCTCGTCGGCGAGATGCGCGACCGCGAGACGATCGGCCTCGCGATCACCGCCGCCGAGATGGGCATGCTCGTGTTCGGCACGCTGCACACGAACAGCGCCGCGAAGACGATCGACCGCATCATCGACGCGTTTCCTGCGAAGGAGCAGAGCCAGGTGCGGCTGTCGCTCTCGGAGTCGCTCGCCGCGGTGGTGTCGCAGTTGCTCGTGCCGACGTCCGACGGCAAGGGACGCTGCGCGGTGCACGAGATCCTGCTGCGCACCTCGGCGCTGCCGAACATCATCCGCGAGGGGAAGATCACGATGCTCAACTCGCTGATCGAGGCCGGCAAGTCGCAGGGCATGCAGACGATGGACGACACGCTCTTCGCGCTGGCGCAGGACGGAAAGATCCGCCCCAACGACGCCTACATGAAGGCGACCAACAAGGCGCGCTTCGAGTCGATGGCCGACGCGGCCGAGGTGTCGGCGGCCTAGATCGCGCTCGCGTCGGGGAACCGCCCGCCCAGGGCGCGTCTGCGAGGCCGGCTATGCTCCCCGGCCGCATGTCCCCCCGCTCCCGCCGCCACCTCGCGATGGGCGTCTTCGCGGCGCTCGGCCTCGCCTTCCTGGCGGCCACCCACACCTATCTCGCGAACCGGCTGGTGATCGATCCGGGCTGGCCCGAGCCCGTGCGCAGCCTGGGGCTGGTCTTCGTGGGGCTCCTGGGCGCGCTGCTCGTCGCCCAGCCGATCGCCGAGCGGAGTCTGCGGCGACCGGCGTCGCTGTGGATCGCGTGGCCGGCGTCGATCTGGATGGGCGCGGGCTTCTGGATGCTGCTCGTCCTCTTCGCGACCGACGCGGCGCTCTGGGTCGCGGGCGGGGTGGCGCAGGCGGCGGACGCGTCGGTCGTCGACGCGAGCGCCACGGCGAGCTGGCGGGCGGCGCTCACCTTCGGGCTCGCGTTCGTCGGACTCGGCGTCGGCCTGCGCACCGCGCTGGCCGGACCGGACGTCGTGGGTCAGCGCTTCGCAATCGCCAACTGGCCCGAGGCGCTCGACGGTTTCCGCATCGTGCAGATCTCGGACATCCACATCGGTCCGATCCTCGGTCGCGACTTCGCGGCACGGCTCACCGAGCGCGTCAACGCGCTCGACCCCGACCTCGTCGTCGTGACCGGCGACCTCGTCGACGGAGACGCGGAGCTGCTCGCCGACGAAGTCGCGCCCTTCGCCGGACTGCGCGGACGTCACGGCGTCTACTTCGTCACCGGCAACCACGACCACTATTCGGGCGCCGACCCGTGGGTCGACATGGTGACGTCCCTCGGGATGCGCGCGCTGCGCAACGAGCGCGTCGAAATCGGGGACGGCGATGCGTGCTTCGACCTCGTCGGCGTCGACGACCACCATGCGCACTTCGTCGGCGACGGCCGCGAGGACCTCGAGCGCGCGCTCGATGGCCGCGACCCGCAGCGCCCCGCCGTGCTGCTCGCCCACGACCCGGCCACCTTCAAGAGCGCGCGACACGCAGCGGTCGACCTGCAGCTCTCCGGACACACCCACGGCGGTCAGATCTGGCCCTTCGCCTGGTTCGTGCGGCTGGCGACGCCGTGGGTCGCGGGCCGCTATCGAGAAGGCCGCGTCCAGCTCTACGTGAGCCGCGGCACCGGCTTCTGGGGCCCGCCCCTGCGTCTCGGCGCGCCCGCCGAGATCACCGAAATCACGCTTCACCCGTCGCACGACGACGCTCACCCCGAGGAGCCCCGATGATCGAATGGTCCGAGCAGCATCAGATGATCCGCGACGCCGTCCGCCGCTTCATGGAAGCCGAGATCGAGCCCAACCTCGAAGAGCTCGAGCACGGCGATACGCCGCCCTACGACGTGCTGCGCAAGATGTTCCAGACCTTCGGGATGGACGAGATGGCGCGTTCGCGCTTCGCGAAGCAGCTCGAGGGCGCCGGGGAGAAGAAAGAGGGCGAGTCGGGCGGTCGCGGCGACGCCGTCGCGATGCAGCTCATCCCGATCATCGAGCTCTGTCGCTACTGCCCGGGCATGGTGACCGCGATGGGCGTGTCGGTCGGACTCACCGCCGGGGCGATCCTGTCGAAGGGCACGCGCGCCCAGAAGGAGCGCTGGGCGCTCGACCTGCTGACGCTCGACAAGGTCGGCTCCTGGGCGATCACCGAGCCCGACTCGGGCTCGGATGCCTTCGGCAGCATGAAGTCGACCGCGCGTCGCGACGGCGACGACGGCTACGTCCTGAACGGCTCGAAGACCTTCATCACCAACGGCCCCCACGCCGACACGATCGTGTTCATCTGCAAGCTCGAGGAGGACGGGGTCGCGCCGGCGGATCGCAAGGTCCTCGACTTCGTGCTCGACCGCGGCATGGAGGGCCTGACCCAGAGCAAGCCGATGCGGAAGATGGGCCTGCACTCCTCGCCCACCGGCGAGCTCTTCCTCCAGGACGTGAAGGTCGGCCGTGACCGCCTGCTCGGGGAGACCGAGGAGAAGGGCGCGCGCTCGGGCGCGAAGGGCACGTTCTCGATCGAGCGGGCGGGCGTCGCGGCGATGTCGCTCGGCATCGTCGAACGCTGCCTCGAGCTGTCGCTCGCCTACGCGAGGGAACGTGTGCAGTTCGGGCGTCCGATCGGTGAGTTCCAGCTCATCCAGGACAAGCTCGCCCGCATGGAGGTGGCCCGCATGAACCTCCAGAACCTCGTCTTCCGGCAGGTCGAGATGGCGGAGGCGGGCCGTTCCACAACCCTCGCCGAGGCGTCGGCGATGAAGCTCTACGCCGCGAGGGCCGCCAACGAGGTGGCTCTCGAGGCGGTGCAGATCTACGGCGGCAACGGATACATGTCCGAGTACCGCGTCGAGCAGCTCGCCCGCGACGCGAAGGTGCTGCAGATCTACGCCGGCACCGACGAGATCCAGATCTCGGCGATCGCCCGGAGCCTGCTCGCCGGTTAGGCGTCGCGATCGCCGCAGCGGAACGTTCGCGTGACACTGGAATGCGCATCGATCGCGCCGAGCGGCACGATCTGGCGTCAAGGCGTCGTCGCGTCGCTCCGATAGACCCCCAAGGTTCTGAATTCGCTTGCGCGATCGGGCGCAGCGTTCGGGCCAACGGGGGCTTCGATGGCGAATCGCCGGTCAGACTCGAACCGAATCAGCACGGGCCGCTCGCGGCTCGCGACGTTCCTGCTCTTGCTGATGCCGGGCTTCATGTTCCTGGGACTCCTCGCACCGGGTGCGGTCGTGGTCCAGGAAGAGCTGGAGGAGGAGGTCGCGTCGCCGATCGTGTTCCGCAACTTCCAGCTTCCCACGCGCACGCCGATGCTCGGTGATCGCGTCGCCATCGACGCAGGCATCTCCGAAGTCGCGGCGATCCGCGACATGCTGGCCGCCGGTGTCAAGCTGATCGATCGCGCGAAGGAAGCCCTCGAAATCATCGACTTCGAAATGCAGTCGAAGGAAGAGATCGTGCTCGACGACGGCGCCACCGAGGCGCAGGTCGTGCGGGAGCTGCTCGATTCGACGCCTTCAATGGACGAGAGCGTGCTGATCGCGGAGACGAACAATCTCCTCGACGACCCGCGGCTCAACATCCTCCCCGGTCCCTTCAACACGCGCGGCGAACGACCCGACGACGACTTCGCCGGCGAAGCGTTGGTGTTCAACAACCCCGTGCCGCAGCCGGTCGAGATCCCCGAGCCGGCGACCGGCGCGCTGTTCGCGTTCGGCCTCGCGGGCTTCGCGATGTCCCGCCGGACCGTCGCTTCGCCGCGTTCGTAGCCGGGCGTTCGTCACAACGCGATCGCATCGAGCCGGCCCCGCATCCCCGCATCGCGCGGGCCGAAGCTGCGCTCTCGGGAGTATGACCGACTCCCCACTCTCGGGCGCGCGACCGAAGCGCGTGCGCGGGAAGGGTCCTCTCGTTCCGTGATTCGGCCCCAGACTGCCGGGCGGAGGTTTCACTCGTCCGGCGGCCGGCAATCGTCCGGGTCGATGCGCGTAGCTCCCGTCGAGGACGCGATCCACCCGCGCAGGGCACAGGGTCGTCTGCCGCCGGGCGCGCGGGTCCGACCCCTTCCCGCGCGTGTCGGGCAAGACCGACGGAACGGTCGACCGGGATCCGCTGGCGTCGACGACGGCGGCCCCTCGCCACATCGCGACGAGCAGGCGTGGCGCGTCCTGCGATCCGCCGGCCCCGCTGCGCGCGAAGCCACGCGTTCCGCTGCGCCCGCGAAGCACCGGTCGGAGCGGAGAAGGCTGCGGCGTCGGATCAGCCGAGCTCGGTGAGGATCTCGCGCAGGCGCTCCGCCACCTGGGCCGCGCTGTCGGGTCGATCGTCGGGCGACTTCGCCATCATCCACAGCACGAGCTCGGCGAGCTT
>JAHEJV010000276.1 GCA_024638705.1 Deltaproteobacteria bacterium
CTGGATGCGGAAGTCGTCCGGCCCGGTCGTGGGATCGAGGTTGCAGCTGCCCTCGTTGCCGCCGAACTCGGGCAGATCGACGCCGACCATGATCTGGCCCGCCGGACACAGGGCGGCCGTCGGTGCATCGGTGCAGGGCGTGAAGGCGCAGTTCGAGAGCGCGATCGTCCGGCCGTTGCTGAGCGCGTCGAGGCGGGCGTCCTTTGCGTTGCTCTCGGCGACGAGCGCGTCGAAGTTGGCGTTCACCTCGTCGGCGTTGGCGGGCGTCGCGTTGGAGAACGTATGCGGCAGCGCGATCGGATCGCCGACGGCGGGGGGCGACGCGAAGACGCCGAGAGCGGAAGCCGCGACGACGAGCGTTTCGGTGACGCGACGCCGCCTGCGCATCGCCATGAACGCGAGCCCGAGTGCAGCGATCCCCAACACGACACTGGCCGTGCGCAGCGCCGGGACGGCGCGTACGCCCCAGATCATCGAGCCCCAGTCCTCACCCCACATGTCCCACGCGACCCCCGACCCGTGCGTCATACACAGCGTCGACATCAATATGTCACGCGATGCATTCTTTCCAGACGAAAATCGGGCTTGTGGCCGATTGCCCCCGCCGCGACCCGCGCGCAACCGTTCTCGCCGGACGGTGCGGAAACCGGACGCGGTATCGCGCGCGTGTATGATCGCGCCGATGCAAGATCTCACGAGCGTCGCCCCCGCTTTCGTCGACATGGCGCATCGGATCGTCTGGTGCAGCGCCGCCACCGTGGGCGCCGACGCGCGACCCCGGTCGCGAGTCCTCCATCCGATCTGGGAATGGGATGGCGACACCCTGCGCGGATGGATCGCCACGGCTCCGACACCGCTCAAGCGCGCGCATCTCGACCACAGCCCCTTCGTCTCGCTCAACTACTGGGCGCCGAACCAGGACACCTGTGTCGCAGAGTGTCGCGCCAACTGGGCCTTCGACGAGGAGACCCGCGTCGCGATCTGGCGTCGCTTCGAGAACGCGCCGCCGCCCGTCGGCTACGACCCGGCGATCATCCCGGGCTGGAACGAACCCACCGACGAGAGCTTCGCCGTGCTCGAACTCGCGCCGTGGCGACTGCGCGTCTTTCCGGGGACCCTGCTGATGGGACGGGGGGGCGAGCTGCTCACCTGGCGGGCGGACTGAGGTGCGCCGGACGCTTCGCCTGCGGCGACTTCGGATCGACGCGGCGCCGCATGCCGAAAGGCCCGCGCGTGTTAGCTTCCGCCCTCATTCACGCAGATAGCCGCCGTGCACGCGCCCGCTCGGCGGCGGAGGGTTTCACGCTTGTTCTTCCCCGATCGACGTCTGCTTCGCGCCCTCGCGCACGCCCGCTTCGTTCTCGCCCTGGTACTCGCGATCGCCGCGGGGCCGGCCGCCTCCTCCGCCTCCTCCGACACGGACGCTCGCGAAGCCTTCGACGAAAAGATTCGCTCAGCGATGACTTCCCCGAACCGCACGCCGGAAGAGATCGCGCGCGACGGGAACCGCAAGCCCGTCGAGACGCTCGCCTTCGCCGGCCTGACCGGCGACATGGACGTGCTCGAGATCGTGCCGGGTGGCGGGTGGTACACGAAGCTGCTCGCGCCGGCGCTCGCCGAGGACGGCAGCCTCACCGTGTGGGTCGGCATCGAGCGCCTCGCCGATCGCATGGACCAGCCCGGCCTCGAGAAGGTGAAGCGCGTCGCCGACGACGTCGTCATCCAGGCGACGGATCAGCGCGGCATCTACGGCCTGCCCGATTCGGCGGAGAGAAGTCTCGGCAAGGACGACTTCGACGCCGCGCTCACCTTCCGCAACCTGCACAACCTCACGCCGGAAGCGCGCGCGATCCTGAACCGGGCCGTGTTCCGAGCGCTGCGTCCGGGTGGGGTGTACCTCGTCGTCGACCACACCCGCCGACACATGCAGCCCGACGATCCCGAGAACCGGCGCCGGCTCGACCCCGTCGTCGCGATCGAAGAGGCGCTAGCCGCCGGCTTCGAGCTCGACGGCTGGAGCGACCTCCACTACCGGCCCGACGACGAGCTGCGCTACGAGGTGGGCCGGAAGAGCGTCACCGGCAACACGGACCGCTTCACGCTGTCGTTCCGCAAGCCCCGCTAGCGGGGGCCTTCGCCCCACCGTCGCGTGCCCGAACTCGCGGCGAGACGTGTACGATGCAGCCGCGCGCTCGACCTCGCCCCGGGTCGAGCGCGACGAATCCGTCTCCGATCGTTTCGCGTCTCCAATCGCTTTCCGGGAGGGAGAATCATGAACGTCCGCCTGCTCTGCTGCGTCCTGTTGGTGTTCGCCGCGTGCGCCGAAGAACGTTCCGAGCCCACCGAAGACGCCATGGACGCCACCGAGGTCGCGACGCCCGACCCCGCTCCCGCCCGCTCCGTCACCTACTCGGAAGAGCGCGCGCCGTGCGATCACTACACCGAGACGCGTCTGCCGCTCTTCGGCGATCTCCACGTCCACACCAACTTCTCCTTCGACGCGGCGGCGAACACGATCGGCCAGGGTCCGGAGGACGCCCATCGCTTCGCGAAGGGCGAGCCGATCGACTTCTGGCCGCTCGACGACGGCGCCAACCCGGCGGGCCGCTACCAGATCGACCGGCCGCTCGACTTCCTCGCGGTGACCGATCACGGGGAGTTCCTCGGCGAGCGTCGTCTGTGCCGAGAAGAAGGCTCGCCTTCCTACGGCACCGACTTCTGCAAGGCAACGCGCGAGGACGAGCGCCAGTCGATGATGCTCTTCGGGCAGGTCATCACCACCGAGACGCCCTCCCGCATCCCCGAAGTGTGCGGCGAGGACGGCGCGCTCTGCCGCGACTTCGCCGAGGAGCCCTGGCGGGAGATGGCGCGCGTGGCGAAGGAGGCCTACGACACGAGCGCCGACTGCTCATTCACGAGCTTCGTCGCCTACGAGTATACCGGCACCCCCGGCACGTCGAACTATCACCGCAACGTGATCTTCCGCAACGACAACGTGCCCGCCCTGCCCGTCTCGTACATCGACGCGCCCTACGACAGCCTGCTCTGGGAGAAGCTCGACGCCGCGTGTCGCGCCGAGGACGGCTGCGACTACCTCACCATTCCGCACAACAGCAATCTCGCGAACGGGCGCATGGCGCCCTACATGCGCCTCGAGAAGACGCTCGAGAACCGCCGCGCCTACGCCGAGAAGCGCCTCGAACGCGAGCCGATCATGGAGATCTTCCAGCACAAGGGCGGGTCCGAATGCGTGAACGGCCTGTCGAGCGTGCTCTCCGAGCCGGATGAACTGTGCGACGTCGAGGCGGTGCGCTTCATCGGGCGCGAGGAGACCTACTCGACTCAGGTGATCGAAGGTCCGGAGCTCGTGCTCGGCACGGCCACCGAAGTGACCGAGGAATGCGGGGACGGCGTCGGCGCGAACGGGATGGTCGGCGCGGGCTGCGTCCATCCCACCGACTACCACCGCTCGGGGCTCGTCGTCGGGCTCGCCGAGGAGCAGGAGATCGGCGTCAACCCGGTGAAGCTCGGCGCGATCGGCTCGACCGACACCCACGCCGCGACGCCGGGTGCCGCCGTCGAAGACGATTGGCGCGGGCACGTCTCCGTCGAGGCGACGCCGCAGGAGCGGCTCCTGCCGGGCCTGTTGACCAGCGGCATCGACGGCAACCCCGGCGGCCTCGCCGCCGTGTGGGCGGTCGAGAACTCGCGCGACGCGATCTTCGACGCGATGGAGCGACGCGAAGTGTTCGGCACGACGGGGCCGCGCATCGTCCCGCGCTTCTTCGCCGGCTGGAGCTACGACGCGGGCCTGTGCGACAGCGGCGACCTGGCGGAAGCCGGCTATGCCGGCGGCGTGCCGATGGGCGGCGACCTCCCGTCCGCCCCGTCCGCGGATTCGAAGCCCGTGTTCGTGGCGTCGGCGCTGCGCGATCCGGCGCCGGGAGCGACACCGCTCCAGCAGCTGCAGCTCGTGAAGGGCTGGGTCGACGCGGAAGGCGCGCTGCGCACGGAGGTGACGACGATCGCCGGCGGGCCCAACGACGCCGGCGTCGACCTCGAAACCGGCGAAGCCTTTGGCGATGGGCACGACCAGCTCTGCGTCGTGCACCGCGACGGGGGCTTCGACCCGTCCGTGCCCAGCTACTACTACCTGCGCGTCGTGGAGAACCCGACCGCGCGCTGGAGCGTGCACGACTGCATGCGCATCCCCGAGGACGAGCGCCCGGCCGTCTGCTCCGACGGCTCCTATCCGAGCACGATCCAGGAGATGGCCTGGACGTCGCCGGTCTGGTTCAAGCCCTAGGACGCGGTCGATCGCAGTCGCAGCACCGCGCTGCCGGGACGCTCAGGGGATGTACGTCCGCACGAACTCGCCGACGCGCTCCATCGCCCGGTCGGACTCGGGGCACATGCCCGCGAGGCCGTGGAGCCCGTGGATGTGCCCCGCGTTCACGTCGAGCAACACCTGCACGCCGGCCGCGCCCGCGCGCGAGGCGAGGCGCGTGGCGTCGTCGCACACCGTATCGATCGTGCCGACGCCGAGATAGAGCGGCGGCAGGCCGGACAGGTCGGCGTGGAGCGGTGAGACGGCGGCGGAGTCCAGGTCGGCGGCTCCAGCGTAGTCTCGGAAGCGCGCGCGGATCCAGGCCGCGTTCACGAAGGGGTCGACCCCGCGCGGCTGCTGCGCGGCGTCGCCCTGCTGTCGGGCGTCGAACCAGGGCGTCAGGCCCGCATAACACGCGGGAAGCTCGCGGCCGTCGTCGCGCAGACGGCACAGGAGCGCGAGCGCCATGCCGCCTCCACACGAGTCGCCCATGAAGACGGTGCGTGACGGATCGAGCCCCGCGGCGTCCCAGACGGCGAGAAGCTCGTCGAGCTGATGCGGAACCCGGGCTTCGGGCGCCAGCGCGTATTCCGGCACCAGAACCCGCGCGTGGCAGAAGTTCGCGACGGTCTGCCCGTACGTCATGTACTCGGGGATGCCCGTCGAGACGAACGCGCCTCCGTGCACGAAAAAGACCTGGCGCGAGTCGTCCGTCGCCGGGGTCGACATCCACGCGCACGCGACGCCGCCGATCTCGACGCGATCGACGACCGTGTCGGGCGCGTGGCTGCGGGGATGGATCGCCATCATCTTCGCGCGCACGGTCTCGAGCGGGTCGTCCGCATCCATCATGCACGAGGAGAAGTTGGCCAGGAACTTGTCCAGCTCGGGGCTTGCCATCGAGGTCCTTTCCGGTGCTTGGCGGTCCATTCTCGACGCCGACTCGCGAAGGGTGCGAACGCGCGCCGAACCGGGCGCAGCGTGCGCTTCGTCCCCGCGCCTGTCAACAAGATCAGTCGGCCCCTTCGCCGCCTCCGTAGATCCGTCGCGCATTCGCGCGTCGAGCGCGCGCGTGAACTCGTCGAGGAAGCGGTAGGCGTTCTCGGCGGGTCACGCGGGAGCCCAGGCGGCGCGCACCGTCAGACCTTCGCGATCACCGTGTCGGCGAACCAGTGCAGCTGGCCGATCATCTCGTCGAGCGTGCGCGTGTCGGGCTCGGCGGCGTAGGGGTTGCGGAAGGCGACGATCGACTCCTGCACGCCGATGTCCTCGAGGCGCTTCACGCCATCGGGGTTGAAGGAATCCCCGCTCATCGACTGGTACTCGAAGGGCTCGCTGTCGCGCCCGAACTCGCGGCGGTAGCCGTCGATCTCGTCGATCACGACCTTGAACTCCTCGGCCGAGCCGCCGGCGTGGATGAAGCCGTCGGCGAGCTTTGCGGCGCGACGGAGGGCGGGCTTTGCGTGTCCACCGATCAACATGGGCACCGGCTCGCTCGGCGCGGGATTGATCCGGATCGGATCCATCTGGAAGACCTCGCCGTCGTAGCCGAAGTACTCCCCGGTGAGCAGACCGCGGACGATCTCCATCATCTCGGTCATCCGCTTGCCGCGCTTCTCCCACGGGATCTGACACGCGGCGAAGTCGTCGGGCCAGGGGCTGATGCCGACGCCGAAGGTGAAGCGGTTCTTCGTGAGCACCGCCACCGAGGCGAGCTGCTTCGCGACGACCGCGGGCTGACGGATCGCCAGCTTGTACACCGAGGTCGAGAAGCGGAGCTTCGAGGTGACGGCGCCCATCGCCGGCACGACGGTGAACGGCTCGAGGAAGGGCACGTTCTCGAGGAATTCGCGGTC
>JAHEJV010000277.1 GCA_024638705.1 Deltaproteobacteria bacterium
CTCGCGCACCTATCGCTTCATCCTGCTCGCGAACGCGTTCTCGCTCTTCGCCGCAATGGGACGCAACCTCTGGGAACCGTCGTTCCTGATCCGCAGCTACGGGCTCGGCGAGTTCACGGCCGGCACCTGGTACTTCCTGACCAGCCCGCTGCCGTCGATCTTCGGCATCTTCCTCGGCGGCGCGCTCGCCGACCGCTTCGGTCGCCGCGATCCGCGCGCCTACATGTGGGTGCCGGCGATCGGCCAGCTCATCGCCGTACCGGTCCTGGTGGCCTTCCTGCTCTGGCCTGCCGACCACGTGATCCCGCTCCCGGGCTTCCTCGTCGTCGCCGGTCTCGAGGCGTTGCCGGTGGCCTTCGTGTGGAGCTTCTTCGGGTCGATCGCGGGGTCGTTCTTCACGGCGCCCTTCCTGGCCACGATCCAGACGATCTCGCCCCTGCGCATGCGCGCCTTCGCCGCTGCGATCTCCACCCTGATCAGCACCCTGGTGGGGCTCACCGCCGGGCCGCTCCTGGTCGGAGCGGTGTCGGACGCGTTCACGGCGCGCTTCGCCCAGGAGGCGTTGCGCTATTCGCTGCTGATCCCGACCGTCGCTCCCGGGATCAGCGCGCTCGTCTGCTTCGTCGCCGCGGCGAACGTCGGGCGCGACATCCGCCGGGTTCGGGCCGCCAACGTCTAGCGCGAATCGCGACACCCGCGCGCCGTCGGGCTCTATGATGTCGGGCCATGAGCGCGCACACCCGACCGCCCGACACCCAGGATCAGGAAGCCTTCGAAGCGGAGCAGCACCGGGGGATCACCGAGTGGGTCGCGACGCATCTCGGCGGGAAGGTGCGCGCGATCGAGCGGCTCGAACGCTGGCGGCCCTGCTGGAAGGTCACGTACACGGACGGTGACGAGACGGACGCGATCTTCGTGCGCGGCAACCGTCCGATCGCCGGCAAGCACGCGCTGCGCTTCGAGATGGAGGTGATGCAGGCGCTCGAGGCCAACGGCATCCGCGTGCCCCACATCCATGGCTGGATGGATTCGCCGAAGGCCTTCGTCATGGACTGGGTGGACACCGAAGACCGCGCGCCGGGCATGCTGCACACCGCGATCGAGAATCCCACCACGATGAGCGACGAGCGCTGGCAGGCGATGCTCCACTACATGGATCACCTCGCCGAGGTTCACGCCGTTCCCGTCGACGCCTTCACGCACATCCGCGGGCTCTCGTTCCCGGAGACCGCCCGGGACATCGCGCTCGAACAGACCGAGCGCATGTACGGCTACGGCGCGAAGACCGGCAACATCGACCCGCCGCTCGAGTTCCTCCAGACGTGGCTGCGGCGCAACGTGCCCGAGCACCGCACCGAGGCGCGCTTCGTCACCGGCGACGCCGGCCAGTTCATGGCGGCGGGCACCGAAGTGGCCGCGCTGCTCGACTTCGAGATCGCCGCGATCGGCGACACCCACTGGGATCTCGCCTGCTTCCGCGGCCGTCATCCCTACGAGAACATGGGCGACATCCCCGCGCTCTACCGGCGCTATGCGGAGGCCACCGGCGTCGAGGTCGACCTGCGCGTCGTCGGCTACCACACCGTCAACTTCATGCAGCTCTCCTCGATCGCAGCCCGGACCTTCATGAACCCGGAGATCCGCGGCGCGAACTGGATCGAGGGGATCCTCGAGTACGGGAGCATCACGCGTCGGGCCTTCGAGGCGATCGCCGAGCTGATGGGCCTCGAGCTCGACTACGGCCTGCACCTGCCCGAGCCGGACGTCCGAACCTTCGAGGACTCCGGGCTCCGGAAGCTCCTGGTCGACATCGAGCGCCTGCCCACCTCGAGCGCCTTCGAGCCCTGGGAGCGCGATCTCCTGGGCGCGATCCCGAACTTCCTGCTGAACCACGCGCGCTATCGCGACTGGTTCGAGGCCGAGACGCTCGCGGACGTGGGACGCGTGATGGGTCGATCCTTCGACGACCTCGCGTCGGCCGACGCCGCTGCGATGGAGGCCATCTCGAAGGACGACCCGGCGCGCGACGCAGCGTGGGTGCAGGCGCTGCACCGGCGGATCCTGCGCTTCTCGATGATCGCCGCGGGCACCGATCCGGACGAGAAGAACCCCTTCTTCCACCGGCTCGATCCGATCCTCCGGGAGCCGGCGGCTCCGCCAGTCTGATTGACACCCCCACGCCCCCTGGATAGCTTCCGCAGCTCTGCGGTGGGCGTAGCTCAGTTGGTTAGAGCGCCGGATTGTGGTTCCGGAGGCCGGGGGTTCAAATCCCCTCGTCCACCCCAGAATGCGCCCCGTCCCTTGCGATGGCGCGCCACCCGGCCGCCGGCCCGCCGGCCATTCAGGGAGCCCTGATGACCACCGCCCCCCGACCCGAGCAGCTCGTCGCGTTCGCGAAGGGCGCTCCCTCGGACGGCCCGATCCACATGCTCAACCTGCTCGAGTTCAAGGGGCTCGCGCACCAGAAGCTGGTGCACTGCCAACCGCCGGACGCCGGGGCGACGCCGTTCGCCCGATGATGCGCCGTCCCACTCTATAAGAGCCGCGCCGTGGACCTGTCCTTCCTCCCCGCGGTCAACGCCTCGCTGAACGCCGTCGCGACGGTGCTCCTCGTGCGCGGACGGCTCCTGATCCGCGCCGGCCGCGTCGACGCGCATCGCCGCACGATGCTCTCCGCCTTTGCCGTCTCTGCGCTCTTCCTCGCGCTCTACCTCACGCACAAGGCGTCACGCTCCTTCGAGAACACGACGCTCGCCGTCGAGGGCGCGCTCAAGACCGCCTATCTCCTGTTGCTGGCGAGTCACGTGATCCTCGCGATGACCGTTCCCGTGTTCGCGATCCTGCTGATCCGCCACGGCCTGGCCGGGCGCATCGATCGGCACCGCCGCCTGGCGCGCATCGCATGGCCGATCTGGATGTACGTCTCCGTCACAGGCGTCGCGATCTACTGGATTCTCTATCACTTGAACCCGGCCGTCTGACAAAGACGGGCTTCGATCGCAAGCCGCGGGTTTCCCTATGGAAAAGGGACGAAACCCGTCCGCATCAAGCCTTGAATGGGCGGACGCGGTGGGCTACCCGTCCGACCGTCCGAACGCCCCCACCGGTGACGCCCGCTCTTCCCGAGCCCGCGCCGGCGGCCCGTCCGCGGCGCTTCCGAAACCGTCACGAATCGCACCGACCACGATGGGATGGACCGAATGAACTCGACTCGGCACCTGGCGTCCTGGGTCCTCTTTGCACTGATCGCCACCACCGGCGTGCTCACCGCAGCGCCGGCCGCCGCCCAAGACCTCGCCCGCGGCGAGCAGCTCTACTCGCTGTGTCAGCAGTGCCATGGCGCCGACGGCGCCGGCAACCAGGCTGCGCTCGCGCCGTCGATCGGCGGCCAGCCGCAGTGGTTCGTCGAGGGACAGCTGGTGAAGTTCAAGAACGGGGGCCGCGGCACCCACTTCGACGACATCGAGGGCATGCGCATGCGCCCGATGTCGATGTGGCTCGACACCGAGGAAGACATGGCCGCCGTCGCCGCCTACGTCGCGTCGATGCCGATCCCGTCGGTGGAGAAGACGGTCGAGGGCGACGTCGAGGTGGGGAAGGCGAAGTACACGCCCTGCATCGCCTGCCACGGCGTGAACGGCGAGGGCAACCAGGCGCTCAACGCGCCGCGGCTCACGGGCCTCTCCGACTGGTACCAGGTGCGGTCGATCCAGAAGTTCAAGGCCGGCATCCGCGGCACGAACCCGTACGACACCACGGGCATGCTGATGCGCCCGATGTCGATGACCCTGGCCGACGACCAGGCCATCCACGACGTGGTCGCCTACATCAACACCCTCACGCCGACTCCGGCGGAGTAGCGGCGGGCAGGAGCGCAGTCATGGGCAAGGCATACGAACCCGACGAACTCGCGTCGCGCACCTTCTGGGTGAGCATCGCTGGCATCGCGGCCTTCATCGCCGTGGTGTTCATCTTCATCCTCTAGGAGCGAGCGGTGATCGAACAATTTCTCCCGCAGGTTTCGACGTTCGCCGGCGACATCGACGGTCTGATCATCCTGATCGCCTGGTTCGTCGGCGTCTGGTTCCTCATCTCCGAGGGCGTCTTCTTCTGGTTGATCTGGAAGTTCCGCCATCGCGACGGGCACAAGGGTCAGTACGTCACCGGCGAAGAGAAGAGCCAGAAGCGCTTCATCACGATCCCGCACGCACTCGTGCTGATCTGCGACCTCTTCATCATCTACGGCGCCGTCCGCGTGTGGGACGACGTGAAGCGCGTGCTGCCCGAGTCGCACGACGCCGAGGTGCGCATCGTCGCTCAGCAGTGGGCGTGGAGCTTCGTGACGCCCGGCGCCGACGGCGAGCTCGGCACCGCCGACGACATCCAGAGCGTCGACACGCTCGTGACCGAGGTCGGCAAGACCTACATCTACAGGCTCGAGTCGCGGGACGTGCTGCACGACTTCTCGGTGCCGGTCTTCCGCCTCAAGCAGGACGCCATCCCGGGCCGCGTGATCACGGGTTGGTGGAAGGCGACGGAAACCGGCGAGTGGGACATCCAGTGCGCCGAGATCTGCGGCATCGGACATGGATTGATGGGCGCTCGCATCCAGGTGAAATCGCCCGAAGACTACGCGGCCTGGGTGCGTGACAACTCGCCGGTGACGTCGATTGCCGCCGTCACCGACGCATCGACGGCTCTGGAGAATTAGGCATGGCTGAGACGATCGGCGTCGGACACGGTCACGGACACGAGGAGGATGCCCACGGGCATCACGACGAGTCCTTCTTCCGCAAGTATCTGTGGTCCACCGACCACAAGATGATCGCCATGCAGTACCTGTTCACGGGCATGTTCATGGCGCTGATCGGCGGCTTCTTCGCCTACGCGTTCCGCATGCAGCTCGCGTTCCCGGGGATGGATGTGCCGTTCTGGGGCCTCGTCACGCCGGCCCAGTACAACGCGCTGATCACCAACCACGGCGCGATCATGATCTTCTGGGTCGCGATGCCCGTGTTGATCGCGGCCTTCGGCAACTACCTGATCCCGCTGATGATCGGCTGCGACGACATGGTCTTCCCGAAGATCAACCGTCTCAGCTACCAGATCTTCCTGCTCTCGGCGATCATCCTGATCATCTCGTTCGTGGTGGAGAACGGCGGCTTCGGCGGCGCCTGGACGGCCTATCCGCCGCTCTCGGCGAAGCACGAATACAGCCTGACGCCACTCGGGTCGTCGTTATGGCTGATCGCCGTCGCGCTCGAGTTCGTCGCCTTCCTGCTCGGCGGCATCAACTTCGTGACGACGGTGATGAACTCGCGCGCCCCGGGCATGAAGCTCTACGACATCCCGATCGTGATCTGGATGATCGTCGTGGCGAGCATCCTGTTCATGGCGTCGGTCGGGCCGCTCATCGCGGGCGCGATCATGCTCTTCATGGACCAGAACCTGGGGACGCATTTCTTCGACCCGAACGCGGGCGGCGATCCCATCCTCTGGCAGCACCTCTTCTGGTTCTTCGGCCATCCCGAGGTGTACGTCGTGCTGCTGCCCGCCGTCGGGATCACCGCCGAGGTCATCACGACCTTCGCGCGGAAGAAGCTCTTCGCCTACCGGACGGTGCTCTACACCACCTTCGGCACCGGCGTGCTCTCCTTCACGGTGTGGGCGCACCATCAGTTCGTCGCCGGCATCGACCCGCGGATGGCGCATGTCTTCACGATCACGACGCTGCTCATCTCCATCCCCATCGCGGAGATGATGTTCGTGTTCATAGCCACCCTCTACGGGGGCGACATCCGGCTCAAGACACCGATGCTCTGGGCCCTCGCGTTCATCGCCGAGTTCCTGATCGGCGGCGTGACGGGCATCTTCCTGGGCGCGTCGGGCGCAGACATCTACTTCCACGACACCTACTTCGTGCTCGCCCACTTCCACTACACGTTCTTCCCGATCGCGATCATCGCGGTGTTCGCGGGCATCACTTTCTGGTACCCGAAGATGTTCGGGAAGATGATGAACGACACGCTGGGGAAGATTCACTTCTGGGGGACGATCATCCCCTTCAATTGCATCTTCATTCCGCTCTTCGTGCTCGGCGCGGCCGGCCAGCACCGTCGCATCTACGACTTCACCAACTATCCCGAGCTGGCGCAGTTCCAGGACGTCCGG
>JAHEJV010000278.1 GCA_024638705.1 Deltaproteobacteria bacterium
GCAGGTAGGTGATGCCGAGCCGCGCGCGCCGGTACATCGGCAGCTCGGTGATGTCCTCGTCGCCCAGGCACACCTTGCCGTCGGTCGGGCGGATGCCGCCGGCCAGCATGTTGAAGGTCGTCGTCTTTCCCGCGCCGTTCGGACCGAGCAGGCCGACCACCTGGGCCGGCTCGACCGACAGATCGATGTGGCTCACGACGTCGCGATCGCCGTAGCGCTTGCGCAGCTCGGTGCCGGTCAGCGCAGTCATCGCGCCCCCTCTTCGAGCGTGCGCGCGCTCACCGTCAGCCGGGTGCGCCCCACGGCGTCGACCTTCCGCGCGCGAAAATCGAAGGCGATGCGATCGCCTTCGAGACGATCTGCGCCTTCGCGCAGCACGGCGTCGCCCTCGCACACGATCACCCGCTCCGCGAGCGTGTACTCCGCGTGTTCGCAGCGCCCCTCGCGCAGCGCGCCCTCGGTGAGCACGACGTCTCCGCTCGCGAGCAGCTTCTCGGGCTGGGTCGCCTCGGGCGGATAGATCGCCACGAGCTCTTCGGTGCGCAGCGTGACGTCGCCCTGCTCGAGCACGACATCGCCGGCGAAGCGGATGCGCCGCTCGTCGCCGGGGTCGCTCGCCTCGAGCCTCTCGGAAACGATCGAGATCGGACCGCCTTCGCGCAGCCGCTCGGCCACCTCCTCGTCCTCGATCTCGCCGAAGTCGGAGAGCTCGGTCTCGGTGAGGTCGCGGCGGATCTCGACGCGCGTACCGCCGGTCACCGCCACGCTGCGGGACGCGAGGTCGAAGCGGATCTCGGAGCCGGTCAGGCGGTCGTCGCCGTCCCAAAGCTCGGCCGGGTCGCCGAGGCAGCGGATCGACTCGGCGGGACGGTCGTAGATGGCCCGGTCACAGCGCGCCCGACGCAGGCCCTCGCGGATCTCGACGCGGCCGCGCGCCTCGAGCCGTCGCGGCTGGTCGTCGCCGTCGCGGTACTCGGCGGACAACACGTCCGACGACAGGCGCAGCGGTCCCTGCTTCACGACCACGTTGCGCCGGAATGCGAGCGTCCGGCGATCGGACGCGTCCTGCGCCTCGAGCTTCTCCGCGGTGATCGCGATCGGCTCGCTGCGCTGGAAGTCGCCGAGCCCGAAGGGCGGGAGGTCCGGCCCGACGCCGCCCGCCGCGAGTGCGACGAACGAGCCGGCGAGTGCGGCGATCACGCCTCGGATCACGGGCGCTGCTCCACGCGGACATTGCCGAGCAGCTCGAAGCGGCGTTCCTGGACGTGATACCGGAACCCGTCGCCGCGGAAGCTCCCACGCCGGTCGATCATCTGGACCGGCGCGTCGGTGTAGAGCAGCCCATCTTCGTGCTGGTAGCGAACCCACGAAGTCTCGTACTCCTGTCCGTCGGCGGTCTGGCCGCGGACGTTGCCCTCGGCGAGGAAGTCGTTCGTCTCGATGTCGAGCTCGACGCGCGCGCAGGTCATCGACACGTTGCGCCCTTCTTCGTCGTCGGAGAGCTCGGCGCGCACGTCGGAGAGCTCGGCGACGTTCTCTTCGGGGCGCAACGAGGCAGTGGCCGAGCGCAGGACGACTTCGCGGATGCCGGCCCGGCTTCCGACGAAGGTCATGCCCTCGACTTCGAGCGCGGCGGCGTCGACGTCGGCCGCGTGGAGCACCCTCGGGACGCCGACGCCGGCTGCGAAGCCGCCGACTAGCACGCCGAGGAGCGCACCGCGCCAGCGGCGTGAGCGCAGCGTCGCGACGGGCGCGACGGCGTCCTCACGCGAGAGCGACGGCCTTCGGCGGTCGCGCCGGCTGGGGCTCAGGAGCTGGTACATGCAAATACCATACCGGAGCGGCGCCGATTCCGGCCAGCCAAATGCGATCAGGAGCGCGCCCGAGGCGGCTCAGTCGTCGTAGGGCTCGTGGCCGAAGAACTCGTCGAGACCGGGCAGGCTCCCGATCCAGTGCGCCGGGCGCAGGACGAGGATGTCGACGATCACGCCGACCGGGTGGAGCGCGTAGGCGATCATGCGCACCGGGTGACCGGCGCGCTGCGGGTCGTAATCGTCGGCGAGAGCCACCGTCGGAGCCCCCAGCAAAGCGGCGGCAGCAAGACCGGCCAGCGCGCGGCGCAACATCACACGAGACGTTCGGATCGTCATGGCGTCTTTATCGGCCTCCCGGCCCGGCGAGTCAAGCCCTCGAATCGATCCACGCCTGCAATATCAGCAGGTTCCAGACGAGCCAGGGGCGCGGCGCCCCACCCCGCTGGTGCCCGTCCCAGATCTTCCGCACCCGTGAGGCGTCCAGCAGCCCCTGATCGCGCAGCCGGGCGGGCGCGAGGAGCGCGTCGCCCCACTCGCGGAGCGGACCGCGCAGCCACTCCCCGATCGGAACCCCGAAGCCCTGCTTCGGCCGGTCGAAGAGCGCCTTCGGGAGTCGTCGCCCGAGCAGCGCATGCAGCGGCCACTTCGCGCGACCGTCGCGCACACGCACGGCCGACGGAAGGCGCAGGGCGAGGCGCACGACCTCGGCGTCGAGGAGCGGCGAACGCACCTCGAGCCCGACGCCCATGCTGGCGCGGTCCACCTTGACGAGAATCGACTCGGGCAGTCGCGTGGTGAGATCGAGGGCCGCGAGCCGCGCGAGCGGATCGCCGAGCGCCGGCGCCGTCCCGGGCCACGTCGCCGGAGACGCGCCGAGCACGAGCCCGGTCCCAGGCGCATGGCGCGCGCAGGCCGCCTCGAACTGGCCCTCCACACCCTCGGCGCGCAGCGCTTCGGCCACGCGGTCGAGGCGACCGGGATCGACACCCCGCGCGAGAGCGGCGAGCGCGCGACGCACGGCGCGCGGGACCGGCGCCAGGCGACGCGCGCGATCGACGCACGCCGCATAACGCGGATAGCCCGCGAACGCTTCGTCGCCGCCGTCTCCAGAGAGCGCGACGGTGACGTGATCGCGCGCCAGCGCGCACACGAGCGCCGTCGGGATCTGCGACGTGTCGGCGAAGGGCTCGTCGTAGAGAATCGGCAGGCGCGGAATCGCCTCGCGCGCCTCCGCCGGCGTGACCCGCAGCTCGGTGTGGTCGGTGCCGAGATGCTCGGCGACCCGCCGCGCGTGCCCCGCTTCGTCGTAGGCCGCCTCCGCATAGCCGATGCAGAAGGTCCGCACCGGCGTCGCGCTGCGCTCCTGCATCATCGCCACGACGAGCGACGAGTCGATCCCGCCCGAGAGCAGCGCGCCGACCGGGACGTCGGCGACGAGGCGGCGCGCGACGGCGTCGCCCAGCACGGTGTCGAGCGGGTCGAGCGCCGCATCGGGTCCGTCGCGAAACGGGTCGCGCGCGCCGGCCTCGGCCCATTCGCGCACCGAGGCAAAGCGCTCGCTGCGCGCCGCGACGACGCCCTGGCCGGGCGCGAGGTCGAACACGCGATGCTCGCCCGCGGCGAGCTTCGCGACCCCGGCGTAGACCGTGCGCGGCGCCGCGATGAAGGAGAAGCGCAGGAACGACGCGACGCTCTCCCGGTCGAGCTCGAGCTTCGCCGCGAACCGGGCGTCGGCGCACAGCGCCTTCAGCTCCGAGCCGAACCAGAGCGACCGCCCGCGCTGGGCGTAGTAGAGCGGCTTCTTCCCGATCGGATCGCGGACGAGATGCAGGCGGGACTCGCGCACGTCGAAGAGCGCGAAGGCGAACATCCCATCGAGGCGTGCGAGGGTCGCGTCCACGCCCCAAGCGCCGAAGGCTTCGACCAGCACTTCGGTGTCCGAGCCGCCGCGGAAGCGCCGACCCGACGTCTCGAGCTCGCGTCGCAGCTCGGGATGCCGGTAGAGCTCGCCGTTGTAGGCGACGACGTAGCGCCCGCAGGACGACGTCATCGGCTGCGCGCCGTCCGGCGACGGGTCGATCACCGAGAGCCGGCGGTGCCCGATCGCGAGGCCGTGGGACGCATGGACGAACACGCCGCCCGCGTCGGGTCCGCGGTGCACGAGCGTGTCGGACATCGCCTGCGCCGTGGCGCGCAGCGTCTCCTCCGAGCCCTCGCCCACGACCCCGCACAGGCCACACACGGCTCAGCCGCCGACCGGCGGCGGGTCGCCGCGCCGTCGCAGGTATCCCCCCGGATTGAACGTGAGGTAGAACTTCTCGCGCGCGCGGTCGATCTCGAAATCCTCGTTCTCGGCGAGGAAGGCGCGGATCGCCTCGGTGGGTCCGGCGCCGAACTCGCGCGCCACCGGGTGTCCGCCGACGTTGCCGTCCTCGACGACGCAGTAGCTGCCCGGCGTCACGAAGCGGTGATAGGCGCGCAGCTCGGCGAGCACGTTGTCGCGCGAGTGGTCCGAGTCGAGCAGCACCAGCACCGTCCGGGCATCGGCGAGAGTGCGCTTCACCTCCTCGAGGACGGAGCCGTCGGTCGAGAGGCCGAGCAGGTAGCGGACGCGCGGATGCTCCGGGCGTCCTTCGCGCACCACGGGATCGATCGTCAGCACCCGACCGTGCCCGATCACGTCGCAGAGCGTCGCGAGATACGACGCGCTCCCGCCGAAGGCGGTGCCGGTCTCGACGATCCAGTCGGGTCGCAGCTCGTGAAGCAGCTCCTGATAGACCCAGAGGTCGAAGGGACATTTCAGTACGTCGGTGCCGAGCCAGCGCGTGTTCCGCCAGGTCTGGGCGCGGCGGTAGTAGTAGAGCTTGTGGAAGCGGTTCGTGATCCAGCGCGACACGAAGGGCGGCGCGTAGAGCGCGTGGCGCAGCGCCTTGCGTACCTTCACTGGCGCGCCTCCAGCGCGGCGAGCGTTTCCGCCACGCGCTCGGCGGCGGCGTCGATGCCCGCGCCGTTCCAGTGGGTGTCGTCGCGCCACCAGGTGAAGCGGCCCTCGCGCAGGAGCGATTCCGAACGGGTGCGCAGCGCTGCGGTCAGGTCGACGCACGGCACCCCTTGCTCCCTGCACGACGCCGCGAGATGACGCCAGCTCGCGTGGGGCAGATCCTCCTCCGGCGCCACCCACCGCTGATAGACGCGGTACTTCGTCGGGATGAAGAACACGGCGTCGAGATCCGGGGCGAGGCGCGCGAACGCGGCGTCGAATCCCGTCATCTCCGGCAGTTGCTCGCGACGCGTTTTCTTCACGTACTCGAGATAGAACGCGAGCGGCCGATCGGCCACCCGGTGCACTGCGACGAGGTCGCCGCCCCGGATCGCGCCGAGATGCGCGACGCGCGCGGCGAGCGATCGCGTGACGCGCGAGGTCGGGAGCCGGCGGAACCCGGCGGTCGCGTCGCGCACGCGGCGCTTCATCGCCGCGCGCCACGGCGCGACCTCGCGCCGATCCGCGTTCTCGGGAAAGTCGTTCCCCTCGAACAGGAAGAGCAACGCCCGCGCGCCGTCGTGACGCGACCGGAACGACCGCCAGAACTGCTCGTAGTCGGTGATGCCGCCGGGGAAGCCGCGATTCACCGCGCGGACGCCGCGCGCGGCGAGCCGCGCGGGGAGCAGGTGCTCCTGGCTCGTCCCGTTGCCGGCGACGAAGGAGTCCCCGAGCAGCACCCAGGGCTCGCCCGCGTAATCGGCGTCGTTGCGGAATCCGTCGCCGTCGGTCGCGAAGCGCATCGGCCTCGGCTCGGCGATCTCCGCGCGCGTGAGGCCCTGGAGATCACCGTGGGGCACGTCCATGCGGACGGAGACGCGCGGCTGATAGGCGCGATGCGACCAGCGCGAATCCCACGTCGCATAGCGCTCGTGCGGGCGGTAGTAGATCGCTTCGTCGAGGCCGGTCGCGTTCAGCACGAGCGCGTAGAGGACGAGCGAGATCGCGAGCGAGGCGACGAGCAGCAGAGCCGTCGCACTTCCCCGCCGCAGGCCGAGCGCCGCCACCCCGATCCCGCCCAGCAGCGCGAGCCCCGGCGACATCCCGAAGCCCGACAACAGCGCGGGCGTCACCGCACCGGCTGCACCCCACACCGCCCAGCGCGGCGTCTGCATCCGCCCTCCCCCGCGCCACGCGCGACGGCGGACCAGCGTATCGGTGCGTCGCGCGCGGCGCCGCCCGCGTCGGGCTCCTACCCTGGCGATGTGGCCACGCTGCATCTCGTGTACGAGAAGGCGAACGCGCCCTCGACACGCATCCGCCTCGTCCAGATGGCGCCCCATCTCGAGGCGCGCGG
>JAHEJV010000279.1 GCA_024638705.1 Deltaproteobacteria bacterium
CTCGAGCTCGTCGCCTTCGTCGAGGAGGCCTTGCTCGTAGGCGAGCTGCTGGACGGCGAGCGCGTGCTTGTAGTTCTCGCGGGCGCCCCAGAGCAGCGAGAGCTGCACCCAGTACTGCTTCTTCGGATAGCGCAGGACGAGTTCTTCGAAGACCGGGATCGCCTCGTCGAACATCTCCTTCGAGACGTAGAGCGCGGCCAGCAGCGTGAGCCAACCCTCTTTCGGTTCCTCGGCGAGGTCGACGGCGATCTTCGCCTCTTCGAGCGCCTTGTCCGGCTGTTCCGTCTGATAGTAGGCGACGGCGAGCAGGTAGTGCGCGATCGGCTTTTCCTCGACCGCGTACTCGAACCAGGTGTGGAGGCTGTCGATCACTTCGGCCCATCGCTGCTGCCCGGCCATGAGCTGCGACACGTTGAAACGCAGACCGATCTCCTCGTCGACCAGCAGCGCTTCCTGGGCGATCGCGTTCTGGAAGTTCTCCACCGCTGCAGCCGGATCGCCGTTCGCGTAGGCGGCAAAGGCACGGAGCTGATAGGTGCGAGCGGCTTCGAAGGGATTGAGACGCGCGATCGTCAGCTTCGACAAGATGTCGACGGCATCCTCGGTGCGCTCCTCGTCGAGCGCCGCGGTTGCCGCGAGATGGAGGCGGCCGGTCCGCGAGCGCAACGGATACTTCCGCTGGAGCTTCTTGCGCTCATCGTTGAGCGCCATGTTGCGGGTCAGCTTCTCCCGCTGCTCGGCCGTGAGCCGCGCCTTCCTCTTGCGCTTCTTCTTCTTCGGAGGCTCGGGCTTCGCCTCGGCAGACGCGTCGGCCTCGGTCGATGCCGCCGCTTCGGCTCCGGACGGCGCGTCGCCCTCCTCGCCGGCCGCCGGGACGCACCACAGTGCAGCGAACAGGGCGCCTGCCATCGCCATCCTCAGCAGGCTCATCGCTTCTTCCCCAACTCGAAGACCACGCGCGTCGCCATGTTCGGACGCTCGACCGCCTGACCGTTCTCGATTCGCGGATTGAACTTCCACTTCTTCACGGCGGTCAGCGCGGCGCGGTCGAAGATCGAGGGCGGGGACGCGCGGATGATCCACGCCTCCTTCACCGCCCCGCTCGCCGCGATCGTGTAACCCACCTCGACCCAACCCTCGATGCCGCGCTGTTCGGCGCGCGGGGGATACTGGGGTTCGACGCGCACCAGCGGCACCGCGTCCTGGTCGCCACCGCCGGCTCCGAGGCTCGTCGCGCTCGCCAGCTCGACAGTGGTGTCGACGACCGGAACGATCTCTCCGACCCCTTCGCTCGGGTTCATGTTCTGCGCGAGGTTCATCTGCGGGGGCGGAGGCGGCTGCTCGGGCTTCTCGCGCTTCGGCGGCTCACGCTTCTGCGCCTGGGGCGCGGTGTCCCGCTTCAGACGCACGAACTCGATCTTCGCGATGTTCCCGCCTTCCTTCAGCTCCCCGTCCACCGTCACGAGGGCCTGCATCCCCCAGAACAGGAAGAAGGTGACGAGGATCGCGAATCCGATCGCGACCGGAAACCGCAGGTGCTCCGAATCCACGTCAGTCGCCCGCCAGAGAGACGTTCTCGACACCCGCCTGACGCGCGGCGTCCATCACGGCGACCAACAGCCCGTTCTCGGATTCCTGATCCGCCTGAATGATCACGGAGCCCTGCGGATTCTCCGCGTGCATGCGCTCGACGTTCGGGCGCAGCGCGCGGACGTCCACCGGTCTCCCGTCCATCCAGACCTGGTTGTTCGACGTGATCATCACGATGATGTTGCCGCGTTCCTTCTGCTCCTTCGGCTGCGCGGCCGGAGGGCGGCTCACGTCGATTCCGGCTTCCTTCACGAACGAAGCCGTCACGATGAAGAAGATCAACATGATGAACACGACGTCCAACATGGGCGTCAGGTTGACTTCATCTTCCTCTTGGGCTCTGCCTCGGCGGCGTCTCATCTTCTCTCCCGTTGGGATGATCAGTCGTTCACGACTTCGAGTTCATCGGAGACCCGCTGACCCTCGTCACGGGCGAAGCGATCGAGCTGGATGCTGAACAGCATCCCGGACAGCGCCGCCACCATGCCGGCCATGGTGGGAAGCGTCGCCCTCGACACGCCGCCCGCCATGCCGCGGGCGTTGCCGCTGCCTGCGATCGCCATGACGTCGAACACCTCGATCATGCCCGTCACCGTGCCGAGCAAGCCGAACATCGGACACACCGCCACGATCGTCTTGATCAGGTTGAGGCCCCGTTCGAGCTTCAACTGGACGTCCGAGATCATCATGCGGCGGATCTGGTGCGCGTTCCACGAGGAGTGGTCGGCGCGCGCGTCCCACTCCCGCTTCACGCGCGCCTTCTCCTCCTGGTGACCGGTGCGGTAGTACCAGAAACGCTCGATGATGAGCGTCCACATGACGGCGGTGACGAACGCGATGACGAGGAGGACGCTTCCGCCCAGCTCGACGAAGTCGCGTACGGCACCGACGGCCTCGAAATCAAACATTCCCTTGTTCCGCTCGCGTCGCTATCAGACCGGCGCTCTGCTCATCGAGGATATCGATGATGCGTCGCGCGCTGTTCGCGAGAGTAGCGTGCAGGAGCACCAGCGGAATCGCCGCGCACAGGCCGAGCATCGTGGTGACGAGGGCCTCGGAGATGCCGCCGGCCATCATCTTCGGATCGCCTGCGCCGAAGAGGGTGATGGCCTGGAACGTCTGGATCATACCGGTGACCGTCCCGAGCAATCCGAGCAGCGGTGCGACGACACTGACCGTCTTCACCAGCCACAGGAACTTCTCGAGCTTCGACGATTCGCGCAGGACCGCCTCGTCGAGCTTGAGCTCGAGCGTCTCGGCATCGACTTCGCGGTTCTCCTCGTGCACGCCGAGGATGCGACCCAGCGGATTGTCGTTGCGCGCCCCGGAGGCCTTGCGCTGCGCTTCCACCTTGCGGCTCGCGCTCGCGAGCACCACCCAGCGGATCAGACCGAGGATCACGGCGAACGCACCCAGGCTGATGATCACGTAGCCGACCACGCCGCCCTGGTTGACGCGCTCGACGATGCCGGGCGTGTCGGTGAGCGCGTTGAGCAGCGAGCCGCGCGACGGGTCGACCGCCAACTCCTCATAACCGCCCGTCGTGCTCGCGAAGCCCTCGATCGTGCCCACGTAGCGGGCGGGGGGCTGACGGGTCAGCTCGCGGAGCTTCTGCTCCTCGACCTCCCACAGCAGATACTTCCCCTGCGACACCGCGCTGAACGGACCGGCCCGGATCACTTCCTGATCGCGCACGACGCCCTCGGTGGTGAGCACCGGCGCCGTGTAGGCCGCCACCTCGCCCTGCGCCGTCATCTCGCGCTGCAGCTCGTACCAGAGGTTCTCGAGATCCTCGGTCGAGGGCAGCTCCTTGCTGCGGCCGAGCTTCTCGAGCAGGTCGCGGCGCGAGCCGAGCTGCGAGCTGGTCAGCGAGTCCCAGACGTAACCACTCATGTCCGTGGCCACCTGGCGCACGACGCCGAAGAGCTCGCCCATCTCGCCGAGTCGCTCGGTGAGACGCGCTTCGTACTCGGCCAGCTTGGTTTCGTTCTCGTTGTAGGTCGACTCGAGTGACTGGGAGAGCGCCTCGCGTCGCTGGAGCTGCACCCGAGCCTTGGCGAGCAACTCGATCTGCTCTGCCTTCGCGCGCTTGAACTCTTCGATGCGTCGCTGGTTCTCGGCGCGCTCGGCCTGGAAGCCGTCGCGCACCAGGGAGAGCAGCTCGTCGAGCGACTTCGCCTTCGGCGCGTTGACCACCTCGCCCGCAGTCTGCGCTCCGGCAGCGAGCGGGAGGGCGAGCCAGAGCAGGGCGAAGCTGCCTGCGAGAATCCTTCGCATGTCGATTCCGCGAGACATCAACCTTCTCCTCTGTCGGCGGCGGGAAGCGGGAGTCGGATCAGGTCCGGTGCGGCCTGTTTGCGCGCGATGCGCAGGCCCTGACGGATCGCCGTCCGGTAGTCGGAGTCGAGCTCGTCCCACCGCTTCTCTTCCTTGTTCCAGACGCCTGTCTGCGATTCGTCGAGCGACTGATAGACCAGTGCGATGCGACCGAAGCGGAGGAAGTCGACCGTGACGTCCCTCGAACCGACGGTGAGCGTCCCGCGGTAGGCCTCGATCGTGCGACCGAACTCGTTCTCGATCTGATAGGCCTCCATGATCTGCCGGAACTTCTCGGCCGTGCTGACGTCGGCGCGCTGCATCGTCTTGTTCAGGTCTACGACGCGCTTCGTGCGCTCCTCGAGGAGGAACGGCACGTCGAGCTGCACGAACTGCTCGAGCGCGGCGATCATCCGGAGCATCAACGGCGTGACGCTGCGACCGACGATCTCGACGCGGTCGACCTGGTCACCCAGCGACGTCATCTCGGCTTCCTGGGAAGCGATGAGCGAACGCATCTGCTGGTTGTAGACCGTGATCGCGTCGATCTGCTTGAGCGCCGTCCGGTACTGCTCGAGCAGGTCACCCGTCTCGTCACTGAGCTTGTCGATCTCTTTCTGCACGGCGGCGGCGTCTTCGTTCGCCGCTGCACGTTCGTCGACGATCCTGCCGAGCTTCTCTTGATCCGACTGAGCCCAGCTCACCGTCGAAAGGAGCATCGCAGCTCCGAGCGCACTCACGCCCGCCGCGAGCACGTTCCTAGACCATCCCATGAAACACTCTCCTCTGAACTCTCTGTGGAGTCGAAGGCACCAACCCTACGTGGGCGACCAGCCTACGGCACCGGAAGGGCTCGGTGGGAAACATCTTTTCTCTTCACCCCGCGGGGTATCAACTTTGCGGGAACCATTCGATGTCCCAACCGCCGTCGTCTTCTTCATCCGGATCCTCGTCCTGTTCCGGAGGTGGCGGCCACGGTTCGACACTTCCGGTCAGCGGCTCCTCGTCGGCCTCGTCCATCCAGAGACTCTCGAAGCGGAACGGCGACAAGGCGCGGCGGGGTAATTCCACGTTCGTGCCCGCGCTGTCGCGCCAGCGTCCCGACGCAACCGCTTCGAACGCGTAGGCCGCGAGGAGCGGATGCGCCGACTGGACGACGCGCAGATCGGTCGGCTCGCCCTGGCGGTCGATCCGGTACTCGACCCAGACCGGCCCGGCGATGCTCGCGCGCTGTGCGCCGCGGCCGTAGCGCGGCTTGGGCATCTCGAACGCGATCGGGGCCGCTCGCGCCCGCAGCGGCTCGATTTCGCCGAGCAGCGGACGCACCTCGGAAGGGATCCGCTTCGCCCAGCGCGTATCGCCGTACTGGTCGTGGAGCATCCGCCAATGTGCGAGGGCTTCCTCCGCGCGACCGAGGCCCGCCAGCGCGACCGCCTTCAGGTAGATCGACTCGGGCGCGAAGTCGCCGAGCTGCCGGCGCGTCTGGGCCCGCTCGATGCTCTCGAAGGCGCGCGCCCATTCCTCGCGCTTCACGAAGTCGCGCGAGAGCGAAATCGATGACACCCGCTGACGCTCGCGAATCGCATCCCACATCGACGTACAACCGAGCGACCCGAAGACAAGGGCCGCGAGCCCGAGGGAAACGACGATCGTTCGCGCGCGCGATCGTCCACCGACGACACGCGGGAGCGTCGAGATCGCATGGGGGACTGCGCTTTCAATCAAGTGGGCGACTCCGGGACGAAATCTGGATCGGTCCCGCGCCATGCGGGGCCGCGCATTCTACACCGATGACCGAGCCGGAATCAGCGGTCGGTCGGGCATTTCAGTCGGTCGTTTCGAGGGAGCCGAGCGGCATCTCGGTCGTGTGCTTGATCTGCTCCATCGCGAAGCTCGAACTGACGTCGTAGAGCTCGGCGACCTGGATGAGCTGCTTGTAGATCCGGTCGTAGTCGGCGACGTCGCGCGCCACCACCTTCAACAGGTAGTCCGTCTCGCCGCTCATCCGATACAGCTCGGTCACTTCGGGGATCGCGCGGACACCCGAGGCGAAGCGCTCGAGCCAGTCGTCGGTGTGTTGATTGGTTCGGATCCCGACGAAGACGGTGAGACCGAGGCCGAGTTTCGCGGGATCGACGATCGCCACGCGACGCTGGATCAGCCCCGACGCTTCGAGCCGCTTGATCCGGCGCCAGCACGGGTTCTGCGTGAGACCGACGAGGCTCGCGATCTGCTCGATCGG
>JAHEJV010000280.1 GCA_024638705.1 Deltaproteobacteria bacterium
GAAGCGTCGCGCGGGGGCGCGCCTCGGCTTCGTCTACCACTTCATCGCCTACGCCGGCGTTTGCACGCTCGTCCTCTTCCGCGCCGGCTTCCGCCCTGCATTCCTCCTCGCGCTGGCCTGGGGCATCGGGGTCGGCTTCCACTACTTCGGCGCGATCGTCGCGCCCGAGCTGCGCCGCCGCTTCCTCGATCGCGAAGTGAAGCGCCAGGTGGCGACGGACATCCCGCGCGAACGCCAGACCCGCAAGGACACCCACGTCCGCTCGCTCGAAGAGCTCTCGGCGCAGGTCGCCCACGAGATCCGCAACCCGGTGACGGCGGCGAAGAGCCTCGTGCAGCAGATGGGCGAGGATCCGGGCTCGGTCGAGAACGTCGGCTACGCGAAGGTCGCCCTCGAAGAGCTCGACCGCGTCGAGCGCTCGATCTCGCACCTGCTGCGTTATGCGCGGGAGGAGGACCTCCAGCTCGCCGAGATGCGCCTCGACGCCGTGATCGACTCGGCGCTCGCGAGCGTCCGCGAGCGGATCGAGGCCGCGGGCGTCCGCGTCGTGCGCGACGTGCACACCGAAGCGACGCTGCGCGGCGACGCCGAGAAGCTGCGCCGCGTGCTGATCAACCTGATGAACAACGCCCTCGACGCGCTCGGGCAGGGCGCTTCCCCCGACCCGACGCTCGAGATCGCCGCCGGCGAGAACCTCGCCGGCACCGAGTGCTGGGTGCGCGTGCGCGACAACGGCCCTGGCATCGCCGCCGACACCCTCGACCAGATCTGGAGCCCCTTCTTCACGTCGAAGGACTCGGGCACCGGCCTCGGCCTCGCCATCTCGAAAAAGGTGGTCGACGCGCACGGCGGACGGGTCGAGGCGACGTCGCGGCCGGGCGAGGGCGCCGAGTTCACGATCACGATCCCGAAGCAGCGCGACCGCACCCGCGCTTGAACGAGCCAGGACGAGGAGACGCCGAATGCATCACCGCCGACGAACGCGACACCGCGACGACGAGAAGGATCTCGCCCCCATCATCGATCCCGAGCTGATGAACGCCGAGGAGCGCGCCCTCTACGAAGCCCACCGCATCGCCGACGACAAGGCGAAGCGCACCGGCGACGCCCTCAAGTTCAGCCTGATCGCAATCCTGCTGCTCGCCTTCGCGTGGCCGATCGGGATCGCCGCGCTGGTGATCTGGGGCCCGAAGCACCTGCGCTTCCTCTACCGCCTCGTCGCCCTGCCGCGCCTGCGCGAGCGCTTCCTCGAGGAGGAGATCGAGAAGCAGGTGCACGAGCACATCTCGGAAGAGCGTCGCGCGCTCGAGAACGAGCACGCGCGTTCGCTCGAAGAGCTCTCCGCCCGCGTCGCCCACGAGATCCGCAATCCGATCACCGCCGCGAAGAGCCTGGTGCAGCAGATGGAGGAGGATCCGGAGGCGCCGGAGAACGTCGAGTACGCGCGCGTCGCGATGGCCGAGCTGTCGCGGGTCGAGCGCTCGGTGTCGCACCTGCTGCGCTTCGCGCGCGACGAGGAGATGCGCGTCGGCACGGTGCGGATGGCCGACGTCGTCGACTCCGCGCTCGAGACCTTCCGCGACCGCTTCGCGCGCAGCGGCATCGAGGTCGAGCGCGAGATGGCGACGGACGGGTGCGTCGACGGGGACGCCGAACAGCTGCGCCGCGCCGTCATCAACCTGGTCGGAAACGCGGTGGACGCCGCGAGCGAGAGCGAAGCGCAGAAGGGACGCATCGCGGTGCAGCTCGGCGAGAACCTCGCCGGCGACGAAGTGTGGCTGCGCATCGCCGACAACGGTCCGGGCCTGGACGACGAGGCGCTCGCCAAGATGTGGAGCCCGTTCTACACGAACAAGCCCGGCGGCACCGGGCTCGGCCTCGCGATCACGCGCAAGCTGGTGGAGAGCCACGGCGGTGAGATCGAGGCGAAGCCGAGTTCGTCCGGCGGTGCCGAGTTCGTGCTCACGCTGCCGAAGCAGGGCGGCGCGAGCGCCGGAGCATCGGCGTGAAGCCGCGCATCCTGGTCGTCGAGGACGAGCGCGCGATCCAGATCGCGCTCTCGGGGCTGCTCACGCGGGCCGGCTACGACGTCGACGTCGCTGGCGACGGCGCCTCCGCGATCGCCGCCCTCGAAGCCGGCGGCATCGACCTCGTCCTCACCGACCTGGCCCTCGGCCGCGGGCCCTCCGGCATGGACGTGCTGGTGGAGGCGAAGCGCCTGCATCCCGAGATCGTCGTGGTGATGATCACCGCGCACGGGTCGGAGAAGATCGCCGTCGACGCGATGAAGGCCGGCGCCGAGGACTACGTGCCGAAGCCCTTCGACAACGACGAGATCCGCCTCGTCGTGCAGCGCGCGCTCGAGCGCACGCGCCTCGCGCGCGAGAACCGCATGCTCCTCGACCGCGTCCAGCGCGAGTTCGGCTTCGAGAACCTGATCGGCTCGGGTCCGGCGATGTCGCGCGTCTTCGAGACGATCCAGAAGGTGGCGGAGACCGACCTCACCGTGCTGATCCGCGGCGAGAGCGGCACCGGCAAGGAGCTCGTCGCCCAGGCGCTGCACCAGCGGAGCAACCGCAAGGAAAAGCCCTTCGTCGCGGTGAACTGCGCCGCGATCAACGCCGAGCTGGTGGAGAGCGAGCTCTTCGGCCACGAGAAGGGCGCCTTCACCGGCGCCGACGCGATGCGCCAGGGACGCTTCGAAGCGGCGCACGGCGGCACGATCTTCCTCGACGAGATCGGCGACATGGCGCCGGCGACCCAGGCGAAGGTGCTGCGCGTGCTGCAGGAGCGTTCGCTCGAGCGCGTGGGCGGCACGAGTCCGATCGAGGTGGACGTGCGCGTCGTCGCCGCGACCCACCGCAACCTCGAGGAGGACGCGAAGAGCGGCCGCTTCCGCGAGGACCTCTACTACCGTCTGCGCGTCGTCGAGCTCGAGCTGCCGCCGCTGCGCGAGCGCAGCCAGGACGTCCCCGCGCTCGCGATGCGCTTCCTCGAGCAGGTGAACGAGCGACTCGGGCGCGAGAAGCAGCGCATCGGCGAGGCGGCGATGGCCGCGCTCGTGCGGCACCCGTGGCCCGGCAACGTCCGCGAGCTGCGCAACGCGATCGAAGGCGCGGCCGTGCTCGCGAGCGGCGCGGTGATCGGCGAATCCGATCTACGCCTCGACGGCGCGCCCGCAAACGCGCCGGCCTTCCCGGGCGCCGAAGAAGGAGCGACTTTCGCCGAGGCGAAGAAGCGCACGGTGGAAGGCTTCGAGCGCGCCTTCCTGCTCGACGCGTTGCGCGAGCACGACGGCAACGTCTCGCGCACTGCCGAGTCGATCGGGATGGTGCGCCAAAGCCTGCAACAGAAGATCCGCGAGCTCGGACTCCGCTCCGAAGACTGGAGCCGCGAGACCTGATCGCGGGCGCGAAACGCGCGCGCTCCCATTCCCGTTTCCGTTTCCCGATTCCCCGTTCCTGAAGGAGGAAGAACATGACCAGTCTGACCAACGAACGACCGCGCGGTTTCATCGCCCGTTTCACCCAGCTCGTGCGCACCACCCTGGGTGGTTGGCTGCGCAGCGGCGAGCGTCGCAACCCGGCGCGTGTCTACGAGCAGGCGATCGAAGATCGCACCCAGCAGTACCGCGACTTGAAGGAGGCCGTCGCCGGCATCCTCTACATGCGCAACAAGCTCGAAGCCGAGCTCGACGAGCGCCGCGCCGAGATCGCGCGCCTCCACGACGACGTGAAGGGCGCGATCCGTCGCAAGCAGGACGACCTCTGCCTCGCCTTCATCGAGCGCAAGCAGCGTCTGCTCGAAGACCTCGAGCGATCGGAAGGCGAGCTCGAGGACCTGCGCCGCGAGGCGGAGGAGGCGAAGGCCAACCTGGTGCGCTTCCGCGAGGAGATCCGCACGCTCACCCACGAGAAGGGCCGCATGCTCGCCACGCTCGCGAACGCGAACGCGCGGCGGAAGCTCACCGAGGCGCTCGAAGGACTGTCGGTCGACGCGGACATGCGCGCGCTCGAAGGCGTGCGCGAGCACATCGCGCGCGTCGCCACCGAGGGGCAGCTCGATCGCGAGATCAACGGCGGCGAGGACGACGGCATGAAGCGACGCCTGCGCGCGATCCGCGACGACGCCCGTCACGACGCCGCGCGCCGCGAGCTGGAGGAGCTCAAGCGCGGCCTGGGCGGCGAGCGTGAGCGTGCAGTCGGCGCCGAGCTGGACGACGGCGTCCCGGCGGGCGCGACCCGTCCGCTCGCCGACGCCGCCGAGCGCGTCGTCCCGGTGGTGGCCGCCGAGCCGGGCGTCGCCTGACGGGGGCGCTCACGGGCGGCGCGCGGCGGGACGACCTCCGCTGCAGCGAGGAGGGTAAGCTCGCGCGATGGTTGGCCAGGACGCGTCCGTGGGCGCAGGCACCGTCGAATTCTGGTTCGAGTTCGCGAGCACCTACTCGCACCCCGCGGCGCAGCGTGTCGAAGCGCTCGCTCGCGAGCGCGGGGTCCCCGTCGTGTGGCGGCCCTTCCTGCTCGGGCCGATCTTCGCCGAGCAGGGTTGGAACGATTCGCCCTTCAATCTCCATCCGGCGAAGGGTCGCTACATGTGGCGCGACCTCGAACGCATCTGTACCGCCGAGCACATCCCCTGGCAGAAGCCGACGCGCTTTCCGCGCAACGGGCTGATCGCGGCGCGCGTGGCGATCGCGGCGGAAGGCGAGCCCTGGCTGGCGGACCTCGTGCGCGCGCTCTACCACGCGAACTTCGCCGAGGACCGGGAGATCGGCGAGCGCAATGTCGTGGCCGATGTCCTCGCCTCGCTCGGCCACGACGCCGAGGGATGGCTCGCGCGGTCGGAGACGCCGGAGACGAAGCTCCGCCTGCGCGACCAGACCGACCGCGCGCGCAGCCTCGGGATCTTCGGCGCCCCGAGCTTCACCGCCGCCGGGGAGCTCTACTGGGGTCACGACCGCATGGAGGCCGCACTCGATCACGCCGCTGACGTGAGCGCGGCCTGACGATCGCCTAACGCCTCTCCTGCTCTTCGCCGCCGTCGCCTTTCGTGAAGGTGAACGAGTCGAAGAAGCGCGTCACGCCGGGGTGGGCCTCGGGGTCGGGGCCCGTCCCGGTGAGGAGGTAGATCCGGCTTCCCACCAGCACGGTGAGGACGCGCTCGACGCGCACCGGCTCGCCCGGATAGCGGTAGGTGAACGCCCGCGCGGGCGCGCCCTCGAACTCGAGATCGCGCGTGGCGATCACGGTGCCGCCCTCGTTGTCGATCACTCCTTCGCGCGCCTGATCGAGCAGCATCGCGTCGCTCATCATCGCGGCGGCCAGCGTCGGGATGTCGTGGGTCTCGACCGAGAGCTCGGTGTAGTCCACCGCGAGCCAGTACTTCGTCTCGACGACGCTGCCGACCGGTGTGAAGCGGTCGTCGCTCTCGTGCCGGGGCTCGCCGGGCATCTCGATCGAGAACGTGCCGTCCGGCGAGGCGAAGCGGACCCAGGATTCCGCCGATGTGGCGGACGCGAGGCCGAGTCCGAGCAGCACTGCGACCCCGAGCGTCGCCGGCCGGGCGGCTCGGCGCGTCACGCTTCGACTAACCTTGCCCGCGGACGAGATTCTCGAACACCGCGTCGATCGCCTTCTCGGCGATCTCGCGCATCTCGTCGTCGGTGCGGTCCTGGATCGGGTGCTGCACGTAGATGGCGGCCGGGTCGGCGCCGAGCGCCTTCGCCTGGACGTCGGCGCCGTCGACGAACTCCGTCGTCGCGACGAACACGCTCGGCAGGCCGCGCGCTTCGAGATCCACCGTGTCGTGCACACTGCACGACGTGCA
Source organism: Deltaproteobacteria bacterium (assembly GCA_024638705.1). Classification (GTDB taxonomy): domain Bacteria; phylum Myxococcota_A; class UBA9160; order UBA9160; family SMWR01; genus JAHEJV01. The sequence continues at coordinate 5,827 of JAHEJV010000280.1, forward strand.
GCTGCCTCAATCGGCGAGCGCTTCGACCACGGCGTCGCACTGCACGGCGATCTCCTGGCGGAGATCGGGCGGGGCGGGCTTCGTGAAGGTGGGCTTCTTGTAGCGCTTCACGTCGGCGCCGCGGTCGCGCAGGCGCGCTTCGAGGACGTCGAGGAAGAGGTCGCCGCGCGGCTTGCTGATGTCGAGCAGGCCGACGGTGCGTCCTTCGAGGGAGTCGAGGCGCGGCAGGCGCTCGCGCTTCGCGGGATTGCGTTCGCCGGTGGGATCGAGCACGAGGCGTGTCATGAGTGGATCTCCCGCATCAC
>JAHEJV010000029.1 GCA_024638705.1 Deltaproteobacteria bacterium
CTGCGCCTTCTCCCGGTCGTCGCCGGCGCGCTGCAGGTCGGGGTCGTCGCCGGCGAAGAGCTGTTGGGTCAGCTCGAGGAGGCGTTCCTCGTCGTCCTGGTCGATGCCGAGGATCGTCGCCAGCACGCGCAGCGGGTGGCGCGTCGAGACCTTCGCGACGAAGTCGCACTCTCCTTCTTCCCCGAGCGAGTCGATCAGGTTCTTCGCACTCTCGGCCACGATCTGGTCGAGGCTCTTGATGCTGCGCGGCGTGAAGAACCCGCTCGCCACCTTGCGCAGGTCGCGATGCTCGGGCGGGTCGGTCTCGATGATCGTGCGCATCTGGCCCATCGGGCTGTTCGCGCGGTTGTCCATCTGCTGCTTCTGGAAGCGACTCAGCAGCACCGGCCCTTCGCGGTTGGCGAAGATATGCGGCTTCCCCGAGACGTCCATGATGTCGGCGTGCTTCGTGATCGCCCAGAAATCCTCGTAGTCGCCGCCAAACTCGCAGCGATGGACGGGCGAGTGCTCGCGCAGCTTCGTCCAGACGTCGTGCGGGGCGCCCTTCTCGCCGTAGTGATCGGGGGCGATCAGGTCGTAGGGATCGATGGAGATGGACATGGCGGATCCTCGTCGGGTGGGCGCACTGCGACGCTTCTCGTCTCCGGAAGATGCGCGCGCCGGAGATCGCGTGCCAGTGCCCGTGCCGATGCCTTGGACGCCCGTTACGTGCCCGCTGGGCATGCGCCCCGAGCGCGGGAGCACCCGAGAAGTGCGGTGGCGCCCGCGATGGGCGATCGGCGACGATGCGCCCATGAAAGCAATGTCACTCCGCTCGGTTTGCGCCGCCATCCTGCTCTTCGCCCCGACCGCGTTCGCCGAGGAAGACTCCGATACCACCGTCGTGCGCAACGTCCGCATTTTCGACGGGACGGGCGACACGCTGAGCGAAACCAGCCGCATCGTCATCCGCGGCGCGACGATCGCGAAGGTCGCGCCCGACACGGGCGCGCTGCCCGAAGGCGCGCGCGTGATCGACGGCGGCGGACGCGTCGCGACCCCGGGCTTCGTCGACACGCACGTGCACCTGATGACATCGCTTCACGTGATGCAGATGATGAACGCGAGCGACTGGACCCTCGCTCTCGCCGCCGCCGACAACATGCGGAAGATGCTGCAACGCGGATTCACCACAGTACGCGACACGGGCGGCGCCGACGGCAGCATCGCCCGCGCCGTCGACGACGGCCTGATCGCCGGGCCGCGCGTGTTTCCCTCCGGCCGCGGCATCAGCCAGACGGGCGGACACGGCGACTTCCGCCTGGGCGCGGCGCCGCACCCGATGCTCGACGACATCGCCTTCTTCCGCACCTTCGCGAACCTGATGGTGCTCGCCGACGGCCGCGCCGAAGTGCTGGCCGCCGCGCGCGAGAACCTCAAGCACGGCGCCACCCAGATCAAGATCATGGGCGGCGGCGGCGTCACCTCCGAGTTCGATCCGCTCCACGCCGTGCAGTACACGCCCGAGGAAGTGCGCGCCGCGGTGCAGGCTGCGGAGAACCACGGCACCTACGTCGTGGCCCACGCCTATCACGACCGCTCGGTGCGCATGCTGATCGACAACGGCGTGCGCCAGATCGTGCACGGACACCTGCTCACCGAGAAGACGATCCGCTATGCGGCGAAGAAGGGTGTGGTCATCCAGGCCGAGCTGGTGTGGTCGCGGCTGAACGAAGAGTTCGGGCGTCGCGCCGGGCTCAGCGAGGAGAGCCTCGCGAAGAATCGGGACATCGTGGCGCGCACCGGCGAATACTTCGCCCTGCTGAAGAAGCACGGCATCGACGTCGCCTTCGGCACCGACATCGTCGGCCCGCACCAGCAGTTCCAGAACCGCGAGTTCACCCTGCGCGGCGAGCACTTCACTCCGGCCGAAGTGCTGCGCCAGGCGACTTCCGTCGCCTACGACCTCATCGCCATGTCCGGCCCGCTCAACCGCTATGGGCGCTTCGGTGTGATCGAGGAAGGCGCTCGCGCGGACCTCCTCGTGATCGAGGGGAATCCGCTGGAGGATCTGTCGATTCTCGAGCGCCCGGACGAGACGTTGCGGCTGATCATGAAGGACGGCGTGATCCACAAGCGGGCGCTGTAGGGCGACGCGGGCTGGCCGCGTCGCCGTCTACGCCGGCGGCCGCAGGTCCCGCGGCAACCCCAGCCCCCGCTCGCCGATGATGTTGCGCTGGATGTTCGAGGCGCCGCCCGCGATCGCCGGGCCGAGCGAGTAGAGATAGTTGTGCACGACGCCGCGGATCTCCGCGGACTCGTCGTAGATGCTGTCGTTCTCGGCGGCGGGTTCGAGGAGGCCGTCGCTGCCGAGGAGGTCCCACGAGAGCGCCGCGATCTTCTTCATCACCTCGGTGGAGAAGAGCTTGATCATCATCATCGGCAGCATCACCTGAAGCTCTTCGCCGCGCATCGTGGCGGAGAGCATGCGCAGGTTGGTGGTCTCACTGGCGCGGACCAGACACTCGATCTCGGCGATGCGGTCGCGAACGACCGGGTCTTCGATCGCGGGGCGTCCGTTGCGCGTCATCTTGCGCGCGGTTTCGACCAACACGTCGAACTGGCCGGTCATCAGGCGCGGGTTGCCGATCAGATTGCGCTCGTGCTTGAGCGTCGCGCGGGAGATCGACCAGCCCTCGCCGCGCTGCCCGAGGAGGTTATCGGCGGGCGAACGCGCGTCGTCGAAGAACACCTCGTTGAACTCGAGGCTCCCCGTCATCTGCTTGAGCGGACGCACCGTGATGCCCGGGCCCTTCATCGGCACGAGCAGGTAGGAGATGCCGGCGTGCTTGCCGGCTTCGGGCTCGGTGCGGAACAGGCCGAACATCATGTCGGCCTCGCCGGCGCTGCTCGTCCAGATCTTCTGGCCGTTGATCACCCACTCGTCGCCTTCGAGGCGCGCCGTCGTCTGCAAGGAAGCGAGGTCGCTGCCCGAACCGGGCTCGCTGTAGCCCTGGCACCACTCCATCTCGCCGGCGAGCGTCGGCGGGATGTACTTCCGCTTCTGCTCCTCGGTGCCGAACTCGAGCAGCGTCGGCACGAGCAGGCCGGGACCCTGATTGATCTTGTTTCCCGGCGCGCCGCTGCGGAGGTATTCCTCCTGGATGATGCGGTCGTAGAGCGGGTTGGTCTCGCGCCCCGCGCCGCCGTATTCCGCGGGGATTGCGCGGTAGACATAACCCGCCTCGATGCCGCGCTTGCGGAAGATCCGCTCCTGCTCCTCGCGCGGCAGCTTCGCCTCGTCGCCGCGCAGCGGCCAGCCCGCGTCGAGGAAGGCGCGCAGCTCGGCGCGGAAGGCTTCGTATTCTTCGCCGTAGGAGAGGTCCATCGCGTTACCAGTCGCCGAGCGCGCCGATGCGGGCGCGGTGATGCGCGGGCGCGCCGCACCAGGTTTGATCGAACATCGCGCGTTTCAGCCAGAGGTGGACGTCGCACTCCCAGGTGAAGCCGATGCCCCCGTGCAGCTCGACGGCGGCGCGCGCGATCTCGCAGGCACACTCGGTGATGTGCGCCTTCGCGATCGCGCAGTCGCGCGCGGCGCCGGGCTCTTCGCGATCCCAGGCGTGCGCCGCGAACCAGAACAGTCCGCGCGTCGGCTCGATCGTCGTCGCCATGTCGGCGAGCTGATGCTTCACGCTCTGGAACTGCGCGATCGGCGCGCCGAACTGCTGACGGCTCTTCGCGTACTCCACCGTCTGGCGCGTCAGGTTCCACGCTGCGCCGAAGGCGTCGGCAGCGAGCAGCACGAGCGCGGCGTCGCGCACGCGGCCGGCGACGTCGGGGCCCGCGTTCGCGAGCGCCTCGGCCGGCGCGCCGTCGAGGGTGAGCGTGGCGATCGGCCGGCTGTGGTCGATGCCCTCTTCGTCGACGATCGTCGCGCCGGAGGCTCCGCGTTCGAGCACGGCGAAGCCGCCGTCCGCCGTCGCGACGACGAGGAGATCCGCGATCGCGGCGAGCGGCACGTGGCGCTTCGTTCCGCGCAGCGCGCCGCCTTCGAGCGACACCGCGAAGTGTTCCGCCTCCCAGACGTCGCCTTGCTCGCACAGCGCGAGCGTGGCGATCTGATCGCCCGACGCGAGTGCCGGCAGCCAGCGCTTGCGCTGCGCGTCGTCGCCGCCGAGCTGGATCGCGAGACAGGCGAGCGCATGGGGGAGCAGCGGTCCGGGCAGCGCGCCGCCGCCCACTTCCTCCATCACGAGCGCCATGTCGAGGAGCTCGAGGCCGGCGCCGCCGACCTCCTCGGGAATCATCAGCCCGGTGAGGCCCATCTCGGAGAGGCCCTTCCAGAGCGCCGGGTCGTGACCCTTCCCCTCGTCGAAGAGCTCGCGCAGGCGCGTCGGCGGACATTCGCCGGCGATGAAGCCGCGCACGGTTTCCTGGAGGAGCTGCTGTTCTTCCGTGAGTCCGAAGTGCATGGGGCCGAGAGTAGTAAGCAATCTTGACTATACGGTCAAGCGGCCTTACCGTGCCGGGGTCATGGTCGACGCCTCGGAATCCTCCCCCCGAACGTCGCGCGACGCCGACTCGATCGACGCCTCGCTCGCGACCTTCGGGCGCCACAACTTCGGCGTGCTGCTCCAGCAGCTCTCGCGCGACTTCGAGCGACGCGCCCGCACCACCCTGCGCGCGCGCGGACACACGCGCCTCCAGCCGTCGCATCAGGTGGTGTTCGCGAGCCTCGGCCGCACCGGCACCCGCCTCACCGACCTCGCGCGTCGCGCCAGCATGACGAAGCAGGCGATGGGCCAGATCGTCGACGACCTCGAGCGCCTCGGCTACGTCGAGCGCACGCCCGACCCGGACGACGGCCGCGCGAAGATCGTGCGCTTCACCCCGGCCGGTCTCGACTTCGTGTGCGACGCCGCCGAGGTGCTCGCCGAGATCTGGCACGATTACGCAGAGCTCCTCGACGCGGGCGAGCTCGATCAGCTCCAGCGAACCCTGAAGATGCTGCTCCGCGGCGCCCAGGAAGAGAACGAAGCCGCATCGTGAAGCTCTACACCTTCTTCGTCGCCCCGAACCCGACGAAGGTGAACGTCTTTCTCGCCGAGAAGGGCATCGAGCTCGAACGCGAGATCGTGAGTCTGCCCGAGGGCGGGCAGCGCACACCGGAGTTCCTGGCGCGCAATCCGGCCGGCCGCCTTCCCGTCCTCGAGCTCGACGACGGCACCTACCTGACCGAGTCGCTCGCGATCATCGAGTTTCTCGAAGAGCTCCATCCCGACCCGCCGATGATCGGCACGACGCCGGTCGAGCGCGCGCGCGCCCGCGAGCTCGAACGGATCTGCGACCTCGGCGTCCTGCTCGCGATCGCCCGCATCGTGCACGCGACGAACTCACCCCTCGGCCTGCCGCCGCAGCCCGAGATCGCACGATCCTTCCGCGAGATCCTCGAACGCAACCTCGACGTGCTCGACCCGCGCATCGGCGACGGACCCTTCGTCGCCGGCGACCGCGTCACCGTCGCCGATTGCACGTTGTGGGCCGGCCTGGCCTTCGGCTCGTGGCGCAGCGTCGAGATCGACCCGCGCTACGAGAACGTCGCCGCGTGGCGCGAGCGCTTCGCGAAGCGTCCGAGCGTCGCGGGCTAGTCCGCGACGCGCAGCGTCTTCAGCGGACGCGCTGTCCCGGAACCGCGCCGGAATCGACGCCCAACACGAACAGGTTCTTTCCACCCTCGCCCGCCGCGAGCACCATCGCCTCGCTCGTGCCGAAGCGCATCTTCCGCGGCGCGAGATTCGCGGCGACCACGACGAGCCGGCCGACGAGCGAGTCCGGCTCGTAGGCGGCCTTGATGCCGGCAAAGACCGTCCGGCGTTCGTCCCCACCGAGGGAAACGACCAGCTCGAGCAGCTTGTCGGCCCCTTCGACGGCCTTCGCCGACTCGACCCGCGCCACGCGGAGGTCGAGCTTCTGGAAGTCCCCGAACTCGATGACGTCGGCGAGCGGTTCGCCGGCGAAAGCCTCCGGGGATGCCGCCTCGGAGGCGCCGTCGGTCGGTTCTGCCGTGGTGCCTGCGGCGATCATCGCGTCCACCTTCTCTGCATCGACCCGCGCCATCAGATGGCGGAACTTTCCGACGGAGACGCCCGTGAGCGCAGTCTTCGATTCGGACCACGCCGGTGTCGGGCTCTGACCGAGAAGATCGCGCGCTTCGGCGGCGAGACGCGGAAGGATCGGCGTCAGGTAGATGACGATCTGGTGGAAGAGATTGAGCGCGACGCTGCACACCGCGACGAGCTCGTCCTCGCGGCCTTCCTGCTTGCGCAACGTCCACGGCGCGTGCGCTTCGACGTACTCGTTCGCGCGATCGGCGAGGCCCATCACCAGACGCGTGACCTTGCCCGTGTCGCACGCCTCGTAGGCCTCGGCGATCTCGTCGCCGAGCCGCTCGGCCGACGCGAAGAGACCGTCGTCGTTGGGGTAGTGCGCAGCCAGCTTCCCTCCCTCGACGAAGCGCGCGGTGCGGCTCGCGAGGTTGACCACCTTCCCGACGAGATCCGAGTTCACCTTCGCGACGAACTCCTCGAGGTTGAGGTCCATGTCCGAGGCGCCGCCGGAGAGCTTCGTCGCGAAGTAGTAGCGAAGCGCCTCGGGCGAGAGGTGTTCGAGCCAGGTGCGCGCGAGCACGAACGTGCCCTTGCGCTTGCTCATCTTCTCGCCGTTCACGGTGAGGAATCCGTGCACCTGCACGCGCGTGGGCAGCGGACGACCCCACGCCGAGAGCATCGCCGGCCAGAAGAGTGTGTGGAAGTAGGCGATGTCCTTGCCGATGAAGTGGTGGATCTCGCAGTCCTCGTTTCCCCACCAGTGGTCGAAGTCCTCTCCGGTCTGCTCGCACCAGTCGAAGGTCGAGCTCATGTAGCCGACGGGCGCGTCGAGCCAGACGTAGAAGAAGTGGCCCGGCGCGTCGGGGATTTCGAAGCCGAAGTAGGGCGCCGGACGCGAGACGTCCCAGTCGCGCAGCGGCTCGGAGAGGAAGGCGCCGGCGAGCCAGTTCGCGGTCTCGGTCGGCATGCGACCGGGCGCCTGGGTCCACTCGGCGAGGAAATCGTGGAAGCCCTCGAGCTCGACGAAACAGTGGGTGGCGCTGCGCAGCTCGGGCGTCGTGCCGCTGAGCGTGCTCTTCGGGTCGGTGAGTTCTTCCGGGCCGTACACCGCGCCGCAAGCGTCGCAGTTGTCGCCGTACTGGTCCCCGGTGCCGCAGCGCGGACACGCGCCCTTCACGAAGCGGTCGGCGAGGAAGATGCCGGCCTCGGTGTCGTAGAGCTGAGTCACTTCCCGTTCGGTGACGTGTCCGCCCGCGCGCAGCGCGGCCCACACTTCGTTGACGAGGAGCTGATTGCTCGGGCTGTGCGTGCTGCCGTAGTGGTCGTACACGACGTCGAAGGCGGCGAGGTCCTGCTCGTGCGCTGTGCGCACCTCTTCGAGCAGCGCCTCGGGCTCGCGGCCTTCCTGCTGCGCGCGGATCATCGTCGCCGTGCCGTGGGTGTCGTCTCCGCAGAAGCTGCGGACGTCGTGTCCGCGCATCCGCTGGAAGCGCACCCAGATGTCGGTCTGCACGTGCTCGAGCAGGTGCCCGAGATGGATGTCCGCGTTCACATACGGAAGCGCGCTCGTGACGAGGATCTGGCGGGCCATGGCGGGCGGAAGTTAGGACGGAAGCGCGGGTCGCGCCGGGGTGGGAGCCCGTCGGCTAACGCCGGAACTGAGCGAAGTCGGGCCTGCGCTTCTCGATGAACGCCTTGACCGCCTCGATGTTCTCGGGCGAGCCGGCCTGGGCCGCCATCCCTTCGTCCTCGGCTTCGAGCGCCGCGCGGATGCCGTCGCGGTGGGCGCGCAGGAGCGTCCGCTTCGTCGCCTGGAGCGACGACACCGGGTGCTCCGCGATCTCGCCCGCGACGGCGAGCGTCGCTTCGAGCAGCTGCTTGTCGGGAAACACGCCGGCGGCCATGCCGAGCTTCACCGCCTGGCCGGCGTCGATCCATTCGGCGGTGTAGAAGAGCTCGGCGGCGCGCTGCGATCCGATCACCTGCTGGAGCAGATACGAGCTCGCACCCTCCGGCACGAGCCCGAGCGACACGAAGGGCAGGCGCAGGCGCACGCTCTCGCCCACGTAGACGATGTCGCAGTGGAAGAGGAAGGTCGCACCGATGCCGACGCCCACGCCCTTCGCCGCGGCGAGCAGCGGCTTGTCGAAGGCGACGAGCGACGCCATGCACGCGTGGTAGCCACTCTGATGTCCGTCCGATCGCGGCTCGGCCCCGCCCATGAACGCAGTGAGGTCCTGGCCGGCGGAGAAGTCGTCGCCGGCGCCCGTCACCACCACGACCGCGACGCGCGGGTCCTTTCTCGCCTCGTCGAGGGCGGCGGCGAGACCGTCCCACTGCGGGTCGTTGAAGGCGTTCTTCTTCTCGGGGCGATTGAGCGTGACGAGCAGCACGCCCTCCTCGTCGAGCTCTCGCAGCACCGGTTCCGTCATGGATCCTCCTCGGAAGCGGCGGAAAGATAGCGGCGCGACGCCGTGGGGTGGGGCACCTTTCTCGATCCCCGAGGCCCGTCCCGATCCCGTTCGCGCAGGAGCCCCCGATGGTCGAGTACAACCCCTTCGACGAGAAACTCTGGGCCGACCCCTACCCGGTCTATCGCCAGCTGCGCGAACACGCTCCGGTCTACCGGCTGGCCGACCATCCGTGCTGGGTGCTCTCGCGCTTCGAGGACGTGTGGAACGCGAGCATGGACGCCGAGCACTTCTCGGTCGCCGGCGGCACGACGCCCGCTCAGCTGATCACGAAGGTGCAGCCGGTGACGCCGATGATCAGCAGCATGGACCCGCCCGACCACACCGCGCTGCGCGCGAAGCTGCGCCCGTTCTTCGGGCCGGCGCGCGTGCGCAAGCTCGAGCCCACGATCCGAAGACTCTTCGCCGAGCACCTCGACCGCTTCGTCGAGGAGGGCGGAGGCGACCTCGTCGGAGCGATGGGCACGCGCGTGGCGACGATCGTCGCGTCCACCGTCGCCGGCATCCCGATCGAAGACGGCGACAGGCTCTATCCCCTCGTCGCGCGATTCATGGCGCGCGAAGAAGGCGTCGACAGCGTGACCGAGGACGGCCTCGCCGCGATGGGCGAGATGTTCGAGTACTTCGGCGACCTCGTGGCGAAGCGTCGCGCCGAGGGCACCGAGGGCGCCCATCCCCTCGACATGCTGATCGACTTCGAAACCGACGGCCGGCGGCTCGGCGACGAGGAGATCGCCTCCCACATGTCGCTGCTCCTGATCGGCGGCTCGGAGACCTTCCCGAAGGTGCTCGCCAACCTCGTGCGACGCCTCGCCGAACACCCCGACCAGCGCGCGGCCGTCGTCGCCGATCCGGCGATCGCACCCGATGCGGTCGTCGAAGCACTTCGCTTCGACATGCCCACCCAGCTGCTCGGACGCACGGTCGCGAAGGAGACCACGCTGCACGGCGAGAAGCTCTCCCCGGGCGAGGCGGTCTTCTTCCTCTACGCCTCGGCGAACCGCGACGAGCGCGAGTTCGACGATCCCGATCGCTTCGACATCGCCCGCAAGCCGCCGCGCATCCTCTCCTTCGGCCACGGCACACACGCCTGCCTCGGTCAGCACGTCGCGAAGGCCGAGGCCCGCATCGCGCTCGAGGAGCTGCTCTCGCGGGCGCCGGAATACGAAGTCGATCTCCTGAACGCCGAGCGCCTGCGGACCGAGTTCGTCCAGGGCTTCGCGCGCCTGCCGCTGCGCTTCACCTAGCAGCGCGCCGGGCGCCCGCGGCCCGACGGAACGATCGATCGCGCTGCCCATCTGCCCGCCATGCCGTTACCATGCGGAAGCCCGCAACGCCGCGGGGACGGGGGTGCAGATGGCGTACGAGATCCGGGCGATGTCGTTCTCGGAAGTGCTCGACACGGGCTTCCGGCTGATCCGCGATCACTTCTCACTGCTGGTCGGCATCGGCCTCGTGCTCTACGGCCCGCTCGCCATCGCGCAGGAGCTGCTCGCCGGCGTGCAGAACCCGGAAGACGCGAGCGGCACCTCCATCATCGTGGCCAGCTTCTTCCTGCTGAGCTTCGTCGCGCTCTCTCCGATCGCCCAGGGCGCGATGACCCTCGCGATCGGCGACGTCTACCGCGGCAACACGATGGCGCTGGGCGACGCCTTCCGCGGCGGCCTCGGCCGCGCGCTCGCCCTCGTCGGCACCTACATCCTCTACACGATCGGCGTGATGATCGGGACGCTGCTCTTCGTGCTGCCGGGCGTCTACCTGATGGTGGCGTGGATGCTCACCACCCAGGTGGTGATGCTCGAAGGCGTCGCCGGGCCGACGGCGCTCGGGCGCAGCCGCGAGCTCCTCAAGGAGCACATGCTGCGCGCGCTCGGCATCTTCATCGTCGCTGGCATCATCGTCAGCATCCTCCAGGTCGGGCTCGACCTCGTGCTCATGGGCGTCCCGGTCGTTCGCGGCGTCGTCAGCGCGATCGTGCAGAGCATCGGGCTCGCCTTCCTCACGGCCGTCAGCGTGGTGCTCTACTTCGATCTGCGCTGCCGCAAGGAGAACTTCGACCTCGAACATCTCGCCCGGCTGGTCGAGAGCGGCACCCCGACGGCGCCTCCGGTGCGTTAGTTCGGGATGGCGTTCCCGGGCGCCTCGGACCAGGAGATCCGCGCGGCGGCGGTCGAGGTGCTCGCGCGCGAGGAGTACGCGCGCTTCCGCTTCGTGGAGCCCGACTGGGTGATCGCGTTCCAGCGCTGGATCGAGGGCGTCCTCCAGTGGCTGCGCGACCTCGGAGACGCCTCGCCCGTCCTGCTCTTCCTGTTGCTCGGCGGCCTGCTCGTCGTCCTGGTGGTGATGATCGCGCACATCGTCTGGTCGCTGCGCGTCGCGATGCGCGGCGCGCCCGCGACGCCGAAGCTGGATTCCCCGCGCGCACCGCGCGACTTCACGGCGGAGGCCGAACGGCTCGCCTCGGTCGGCGACACCCTCGGCGCCTGTCGCGCCCTCCAGCTCGCCTGCCTCGACCTGCTGCTGCGCCGCGGCACGCTCGAGCTCGCCCGGCATCACGGCAACGCGACACTCCGCGCGCGCTTGCGGCGGTCGTCGCTGCCACCGGCGTTGCGCGACGAGCTGATCGCCGCGATCGACGCGCTGGAGCGCGGCTGGTTCCGCGACCGCGAGACGAGCGCCGACCTCTACGCCGACTGGCAGCGGATCCACCGCGGCCTGTCCGGAGCCGTTTCGTGAAGTCGCTCTGGCCGGCGAGCCTCGGTGCGCTCTTCGTCATCGCCGTGACGATCTCGATCTTCGTTCGCGAAGACCCGCTCGAGTTCTCGCCCACCAGCTACGGCACGCTGCCGAACGCCTACGGCGCACTCCACGACGTCTTCGCCGAGCTCGGTGCGCCGGTCGAGCGCAGCTTCGCCGCGCCGGAGAAGCTGCCCGCCGACGCCACCGTCTGGTGGATCGAGCCCGACCGGATCTGCACGAAGCTCGCGGCCGAGCCCGCCGGCGACGACGACGACGACCCCAAGAGGCTGGCTCCGGAATGGGATCCCGCGCCGTGGATTCGCGGCGGCGGCACCGCGGTGATCTTCGCGGCGGCGGTCGCCGAGTGCGAGCGGGCCATGCAGATCGGCGGCCTCGCGCTCCCGGGTGCGACGCTGCCTCCCTATCTCGAAGAGCACGAGGAAGAAGACTGCGAAGCGCCGGGCCACGATCATCCGGACGTGACGGACGAAGAGCTCGAGGAGTCGTTCGACCCCTTCGAGCGGCCGGTGGACTGGCCCGAGCAGGCGGTGACGGGCCGCGTCCTCGCGGAGACCCGTCGGCTCCCGCTGCCGACGCTCACGACCTTCGACGGCGTACCCGACGGCTTCGAGGTGATCGCGGAAGCAGACGGGGCGCCCTTCGCACTCGAGGCGCCGCTCGGCGACGGCCGCCTCGTGCTCGTCGCCGACTCGGTCTTCCTGCGCAACCTCTGGCTCGACGCCGGCGACGCCGCGCCCCTCGCGTTCGACTGGGTGCGCGCCTACGGTGTGCCCCGTCTCGACGAACGGGAGCACGGTTTGAGCGACGCGCCTTCCACCACCGCCTATCTCGTGCGCTCCCCCGCGCTTCCGGTCTTCGCCGGCATCGCCGCCACCGGCCTGCTCTTCGGCTGGGCCGGCGCGAGCCTGCCGCGGCGACGCGTGGGAGAATCGGTTCCCGCGCCGCCCACGCTGCGCACCTACGTCGATTCGCTCGCCCGGCTCTATTCGCGCGCCGGTGATCACGGCGAAGTCTTCGCGCGCTATCGCGAGCACGCGCTCGCCAGGCTTCGCACGACGCTGCGCCTCGCCCACGACGCCCCGTCCGAGCGCGTGCAGGACGTGCTGCGCGAACGCGGGCTCGACGCGTCCGACGTCGCGACGCTCGACGCCGATCGGCACGTCGATGCGACGAACCTCGCGCGCGCCTGCGCGGCGATCGACCGGCTGCTCGAGGCGACGCGATGAGCGCGGATCCCGTCGACATGACCCCCGTCGCCGCGCTGCGCGAACGCGTCTCGGGAAGCGTCGCCGAGGTGGTCTCGGGCCAGGCGGACGCGATGCACACAGCGTTCCTCGCCCTGCTCTGCTCCGGCCACGTGCTGCTCGAGGGCGTGCCCGGCGTCGGCAAGACACTGCTGGTGCGCGCGCTCTCGCGGGTGCTCGACATCCGCTTCGGCCGCGTCCAGTTCACGCCCGATCTGATGCCGAGCGACGTGATCGGAACACCGGTCTTGCGTCCCCAGACCGGCGAGTTCGAGTTCCACCCCGGGCCGATCTTCACCGACCTGCTGCTCGCCGACGAGATCAACCGCGCGCCGGCGAAGACCCAGGCGGCGCTCCTCGAAGCGATGCAGGAAGGCACGGTGACGGTGGACGGCACCCGGCACCCGCTCGGCCCGCACTTTCTCGTGTTCGCGACCCAGAACCCGGTCGAGCACGAGGGCACCTACAGCCTGCCCGAGGCCGAACTCGACCGCTTCCTCTTCAAGATCACCGTCGGCTATCCGGACGAAGCGTCCGAGCTCGAGCTGTTGTCCCGTCACCATCGCGACGACGCGGCTCCGGCGGCGCTCGACGCCGTCGCGAACGGCGACGACCTCGAGGCCGCGCGCGCCCTCGTCGAGCGCGTGGTCGTGAGCCCGGAGATCGTGGGCTACGTCGCGAGTCTCGTGCGCGCGACGCGCAGCGACGCCCTCTTCTCGCTCGGCGCGTCGCCGCGGGCGGGGGTCGCGCTGGTGCGCGCCGCGAAGGCACAGGCCGCCACCCAGGGACGCGACTTCACGCTTCCCGAAGACGTGCAGCACGTATGGCTGCCGACGCTGCGCCACCGCATCCAGCTCGATCCGGGCGCGGAGGTCGAGGGCCTGCTCGCCGACGAAGCGCTGTCCCGCGCGCTCTCGAGCGTCGCGGTGCCGCGTTAGGCGGGAGACGATGCGCCTCTACCCGACGCCGCGCGCCATCGCGCTCGGCCTCGCGTGGACGGCGGCGGCGCTCTTCGCGGTGCCGCTCGGCGGGTTCGGACCCGCCCTCGGCGCGCTCGCGTTCGCCGGTCTGCTCGTCGCGGCCTGGGACGCCTCGAGGCTCGCCCGGCTGCGCGGGCCCGCGTTCTCGCGCACGCTGCCCGAGCGCGCACCGCTCGGGCGCGACGCGCTCGTCACCCTCACCCTCGAGAACTGCGACGACGTCCCCCTGCGAGCCGATCTCCACGAAGAAGTCGCGCGCGACCTCGCCCCGGACGACCCGGCGTTCACCGATCTCGCGCTGGCGCCGGGCGAGGCGATCCGCTGCCCCTACACCCTGCGACCGCGTCGGCGCGGGACGCGGCCGATCGGGGAGGCGATCGCGTTGCTGCGCACCCCGATCGGGCTCTTCCAACGTCGCTTCGCGTTCGCCGACGGTGCGTTGCGCGTCGTGCCGGATACATCTTCGCTGCTCCCGCGTGAAGCGCTCGACCCGCAGCGTCTGCTCGCGGCCCTCGGCGTGAAGCCGGTGCGACCTCGCGGAACCGGCATGGATTTCGAATCGCTGCGCGAGTACGTCCCGGGCGACGATGTCCGCCACATCGACTGGCGCGCGACGGCGCGCCGCGGACGCACGATCACCCGCGTGTATCGCCACGAGCGCGACCATCCCCTGCTGATCGCGATCGACACGAGCCGCCTGATGGGCACACGCTGCGGCCGCGGCAACACGCTCGACCTCGCCATCGAGAGCGCCCTCGCCCTCGCCTACACCGCGCTGCACCACGGCGACCGCGTCGGCCTCGTGCTCTTCGACCACGCGATCCGGAGCTACGTGCCGCCGCGGCGGTCGCGGCGCGCGCTCGGACCGCTGATCGAAGCGGTGAGCGAAGTGCAACCTCGGATGGTCGAGCCCGACTACACCCGGCTCTCGCGCGAGCTGTCCCGCCGCCAGCGCCAGCAGTCGGTCGTCGTGCTGTTCAGCGACTTTGCCTACGCGCAGCACAGCGTCGTGCACGACCCGCTCGCGCTGCTCGCGAAGCGACACCGGCTGCTGCTCGTCGCGCTGCGCAATCCGCTCGTCGACGAGATCGCCGCCGGAGGCGAACGCGGCGACGAGCTCGACCGCTATCGGCGCATCGTGTCCTGGGACCTGCTCCACGAGCGCGAAGTGGCGCTCGCCGAGCTGCGCCAGCGGCGCGTCGTCACGATCGACACGACGCCGGCCGACGTCACGCCGCCGCTGCTCAACCGCTACCTCGCGCTGCGCTTCGGCGAGGCCTGAGCCGACGCCGCGTCGCCCGGAATCGACAGCTCGTCGAGCCAGGCGGCGTCGCCCCGTCGCTCGCGCTGCAGCCTGCGCGTCCAGGCGAGGAATCCGACCGTCACGGCGATCCAGGCGCCGGCGACGGCGAGCCGGATGCCGGTGCCGAGCGCCGACTCGCGCAGGAAGCTCTCGGTGAGCGCCGCCACTCCGAAGAGCGGCGCCGCGATGCCGAGCATCAACACGACGGGACGCAGGGCGTCGCGCAGCGCCTCGGCCCGACTGCGGCGACCGGGCGCCGCGACGGCCACGCCGAGCAGCAAGCCGGCGGCCGCGCACAGACACAGGGCGATCAACTCGGGCACGCCGTGGGGGAGGATCCAGGCGAGATAGTCGATCGGAAACGGATCGCGGAAGAACACGGCCGAGAGCGCGCCGAGGATCACGCCGTTGTAGAGCTGGAGCACGACGGTGGGAATGCCCGCGAGCATCCCCGTCGCGAAGGACGTGATCCCGACCCGCGTGTTGTGCGCGAACAGATAGGAACCGAAGACCGCATTCTGTGAGAACGGCGTCGCCTCGCGCGCGAAGAACTCCGCGCGCGCTTCGGGCGATTCCCAGAGACGCTCGAGTCCACCCGCCGAATAACCCAGCTGAGCCGGGACGAGCGCGCCGAGCGCCTGGGGCTCGGTCCAGACGAGCGCGGCGCCGAGCAAGCCGCCCGCCGCGAGCAGCAGCCACGCAGCGAGCTGCACGCGCCAGGTGGCGGCGAGCAGATCGCGCAGGCCGAGCGGGGCTCTGTCCGTCGGCGCCGCGGCGTAGAGCAACGCATAACCCCGCACACAGAGATGGTTCAGATGGCGGATCTCATCGGGATCGTCGTCCGTGTCGCGCAGACGCGCGAGCAGCGCGGTATGAAGCTGATAGAGTCTGCCGAGCTCGCGCAGCTCGCGGAACGACACGCGCGGTGTGCGCCTCGCTTCGGCGGCGTCGAGCAGCGCTTCGAAACGGGTTCGCGCCGCGGCGAGCGCAGCCACGCCCGACTCGGGCGCCGGTTTTCGAGCGGACTCCAGCGAGGAACCGGGTTCGCCGATCGATCCGAGAGTCCTCGAAGTCGCCACGGAGCCGAAGCCATCACACACGACGCACCCCGTCAAGTCGTGCGCT
This sequence comes from Deltaproteobacteria bacterium, assembly GCA_024638705.1. Lineage (GTDB taxonomy): Bacteria > Myxococcota_A > UBA9160 > UBA9160 > SMWR01 > JAHEJV01. The sequence goes on from JAHEJV010000029.1 coordinate 15,973, forward strand.
CTCCCGAGCAGGTGGCGCTCGAGCTTCCGGTCGCCGGGCCGACCTCACGCATCCTCGCCTATGCGATCGACGCGACGTTGATGATCGCGCTCTCGATCGGATTGTTGGCGCTCGTGATCTGGGCGCTGCCGATCGCGGAATGGTTGATCGATCTGCTCGATCGCGCCGCGGACGAGCTGGTCGGCGACGAGAGCGGTGATCCTGGCCTGGGCAACGCCGGTCTCCTGCTCATCGCGCTCTACATCGGCTTGCAACTCGTCATCGAGATCTTCTACTTCGTCTTCTTCGAGGTGTTCTGGCGCGGCAGCTCTCCCGGAAAGCGCGCACTCGGACTGGGCGTCGTCGGCGAGAACGGCCTGCCCGTCTCGTTCACCGCGTCGCTCGTGCGCAACCTGTTGCGCGCGGTCGACATCCTCCCGTTGTCCTACCTCACCGGTCTCGTCACGATGCTCGTCGCAGAACCGACCCGCCGCCTCGGCGACATTGCCGCCGGGACGATCGTGATCCGCTACGACCGCGGACGTCCGGTGGCGCCGCTCGAAGTCGCGCCCGCCGACGCCGAGCACGTGCCCTTCACGCGCGAGCAGATGGATCGCGTCGGTGCGACCGAGCGACAGCTGCTGCGTCAGACCCTGCGCCGGGTGGAGTACCTCGACGTGGAGGACGCGCGGCGGCTCAGCGCGCGCTCGGCGCGCGCACTCGCCGATCGGATCGGCGCTGACGCTCCCGACGACGACGACGCGCGCGACTGGCTGCGCGCGCTGCACGCCGCGATCTCTCGTCGCTGATGCCGCGGACGCCCGCGATGCAGCGCTACCCTTGCTGACACCAGGTTCCGAGAAGCGACGAAGGTGTGCGTCGCTCTTGCGACGGATCTAGACGGGGTGCGCGAGCTCTTCGCCCCGCGCCCAGCGTTCGAGGTTGGCGAGGAAGATCTCGGCCTGGCGAGCTTGGCTGCCCGCAGAGATCGATGCGGCGTGCGGGGTGAGGATCACGCTCGGGTGCGCCCAGAGTGGCGACGACGCGGGCAGGGGTTCGACTTCGAACACATCGAGATAGGCGCCGGCGATCCTGCCCGATTTCAGGCCCGCGACGAGCGCAGACTCCACCATCACTTCGCCCCGCGCGACGTTGAGCACGTGCGCGCCCTGCGGCAGACGTGACAGTGCGGCGGCGTCGATCCAACCGCGCGTCTCTTCCGTGAGCGGGCATGCCAGCGCGAGCCAGTCGGCCCGGGGCAACACCTCGTCCAACCGCTCGGGCGGAACGAACGCATCGATCGGGGAATCCGGGCCGGGCGCGCTGCGACGCACGCCGATGACGTGCAACCCGAGCGCGCGGCCAAGGCGCGCGATCTCGGTTCCGATGCCACCAAGGCCCACCACGACGAGTGTCTGCTCGGAGAGATCAGGAGGCGTGGCCACTTCCGAGTGTTCGAGCCAGCGTTTCTCGCGTTGAGCGTCGGCGAAGACCGGCATTCGTCGGGCGAGCGCGAGCAAGCCGGCGATCGCCGTCTGCGCGATCGGGATCGCGTTCGATCCGGGTGAGTGGGTCAGCACCACGCCGCCGTCCCGGAGGCGGCCGAAGACCGGGTGATCGGTGCCGGCGTTGAAGCAGTGCACCCAGCGCAGGTTCTCGGCGGCGAACGCGGCGGCGAAGAACGCCGGCGACGAATCGGGATAGACGTCGCCCGAGAAGAAGGCGAGCTCGACGGCGGCGGTCTCTTCGGCGGAGAGCCGAGCGGAGGGATCACTCGGGAGAGTGATCAGCTCGATCTCGCGACCCGACTCCTGCGCGATCGCCTTCACGCGCGCGCCGTACTGGCTCGCAAACCCCGCGCCCGTGAGCAATCCCGCCACGGTCACTGCAGGGCGGCTTCGACGTCCACCGCCTCTTCGGGAGCGGACTCGCGCAACGCTCTGCGTTTCTCGGCGAGCTTCTTCGCGCGTGTCAGCATCAGGTCGGGCATCTCCTTCTCGAGCGTGTCGACCCAGTTCTGGGTCTCCTGCAAGCCGCTCGCCGCGAGCCACGCATAGGCTTCGACGAGATTCCTCGGCACTCCCTCCTCGCGGATCAACGCAATGCCGAGCCGCGCCTGTGCGTGCGGCTGCCCCTGCTTCGCGGCGCGCTTCCACCACATCGCGGCGGTGGTCGGGTCCTTTTCCAGACCGGCGCGCCCCTCCGCGTGCAACACCCCGAGGCTGTACTGGGCCGCCGCGTCGCCGCGTTCGGCCGCCTGCTCGAAGAGAGCGAGCGCCGCCTTCTCGTCCTTCGGAACGCCGATGCCGCCGATCAGCATCGAAGCGTACGGCGTCTGCGCCTCGGGCACGCCCTCCCGCGCCGCGACGCCGTACCAGTAGGCAGCCTTCTCCGGGTCGGGTTCGCCTTCGACGCCCTGGAAATACGCGGCTGCCAGCGCCAGCTGCGCGGGCGCGTGTCCGCCGCGCGCCGATTCTTCGAGCATCGCCAGCGACGCCTCGACGTCCCGCTCGACGCCCTTCCCCTGGGACAGACGCACCGCCATCTGGCTCTGGCCGATCGGATTGCCGAGCTCGGCCGCCTGCCGGTAGAGCGCAACCGCTTCCTCGGACTCGCGCCCGGGCACACGTCCCTCATCGATCAGCTTCGCGAGGTTGATCATCGCGGCGGTGAACTTCTGCTCGATGGCCTTCTCGTACCATTCGACGGCGCGGCGATCGTTGTTCTTGCGGGCGATCTCGCCGAGCTCGCGGAGCTCGTCCTCGTTCTCGCCGGAGGCGCTGAACATCGCGATCCGATCGGCGGTCTCCTCGTCGGCCAGCAGGCCCTGCGCGTACATCGAACCGAGCTGGTTCTGGGCGGCGGCGCGTCCCTGGTCGGCGGCGAGACGATACCAGCGGGCGGCCTCGCCGGGGCTCGGATCCACGCCGTATCCGGCCTGGTAGAGGATCCCCATCGCCTCCTGCGCTGGTGGGAACTCCTGCTTCGCCGAGAGGCGATACCACTTCAATGCCTCGCGATAGTCCTGCTCGACGCCCAAGCCGTTCGCATAGCGCTCGCCTACCGCGAATTGCGCTCCCGCGTGGCCGTTCTCGCCGGCCTCTTCCAGCAGTGCGGAAATCTCTTCGGCGGTCATCGTGACGGCGCCGCTTTCGGCCACGCGCGCCAGCTCGTATGCGCCGTCCGGGTCGCCCTGTCGCGCCGATGACTGCAACAGCTGGATGATGCGGCCTTTGCTGCCACCTTCGCGCGCCAGCTGCCGGGCCTTCACGACCTGCGCGGCGGGATGATCCGCTTCGACCGCCTTGTCGATCCAGATCGAGCCGGAGGAGATCTCGCCCGCCTCGGTGAGACGCTTTCCGTACAGGAACTGCGCCTCGGGTTCGTCCGCTTCGGCTGCGGCCTTCAGCCACTCGAGCGCGCGCTCTGCATCGCCCGGGGCGTCGCGTTCTTCGTAGAGTTCGACGAGCCGCATCTGGGACGCGACGTGGCCCTGCTCGGCGGCGCCCTCGAACCATTCGATCGCCTGGACGAGATCCTCTTCGACACCGCGGCCGGCCACGTGGCGCTCGCCCATCGAGTACTGCGCTTCCGCCGAGCCGAACCGGGCCGACCATCGCGTGCGATCGGCATCGCTACAGGCGAGCAAACCGAGGGTGAGAGTCGCCGCGAGAGCCGCGACGACGCCGCGACGGGAGGGGGGGGTGTCCTTCGTCATCGGGGCCATCTTAACCGCAGCGTCGGCAGCCTCCACTTCCGGCTGGTGGTAGTGTCGTCCGAGGAGCCCGCTTTGAAATTCGTCGTCTCGGCCGCGTTCAACGACCCCGACCACCTCCTCGACCTCGCCGTGTCCGCGGAAGAGTGCGGCTTCGAGGCGATGGCCTTCCCCGACCACGTCGTGCACCCGGAGCAGCTCGACACGCCCTACCCCTATACGGAGGACGGCTCGCGGCGCTGGGAGGCCTTCACCCCCTGGGTCGATCCGTGGGTGGCGATTTCGGCCTGCGCGGCGGTGACGACGCGATTGCGCTTCACCAACAACGTCTTCGTCCTGGCGATGCGCAACCCGTTCCTGGCCGCGAAGGCGATCGCCACGGCGGCAGCGCTCTCGCGCGGCCGCGTCACCCTGACGCTCGGCGTCGGCTGGTCGAACGTCGAGTACACACTGATGGGGCAGGACTTCCGGACGCGCGGCAAGCGCACGGACGAGATGATCGAGGTGCTGCGCAAGCTCTGGACCGGCGAGATGGTGTCGCACCAGGGCCGCTTCTATTCCTTCGACGCCCTCGAGTCGAACCCGAAGCCGCCCGAGCGGATCCCGATCTGGGTGGGCGGCATCTCCGACCCGGCCTTGAAGCGCGCCGCCCGCAACGACGGTTGGCTCTCGGATCTCCAGACCACCGCCGAGATCGTCGAGTGCATCGACAAGGTGCGCGCCTGGCGGGAAGAAGCCGGACGCGGCGACGAGCCTTTCGACGTGATGGCGAGCGCGAGTGACGCCTTCACCCTCGACGGCTACCGACGCCTGGCCGAAGCGGGCGTCACTCATGTGCTGACGCTGCCATGGATCTTCAGCCACGGCGATACGAAGGTGCTCCAGGAGAAGAAGGACGGCATGCGCCGCTTCGCCGACGACATCATCGCGAAGTGGTAGGAGGAAGAGTGATGAGCGACACCGGAAAGCGACATCCGGAAGGCCAGATCAGCGTCGAGGTGCGCGGACGCATCCTGCTGATCGGTATCGACCGGCGCGAGAAGTACAACGGCTTCACGCCGAAGATGATGCGCGAGCTGCAGGAGGCCTATACGCGCCTCGACGAGGATCCCGAGCTTTGGGTCGGCGTCTTGTTCGGGCACGGTCCGCACTTCACGGCGGGGCTCGATCTCCCGAAGTGGAGCCAGGCGATGAAGGACGGGAAGAACCGGCGCGAGGACGACGACGAGCGCGTCGACCCGGTGGCGCTCGGCCGCGCCTGCCGCAAGCCGATCGTCACCGCGGTGCACGGCATCACCTTCACCCTCGGCATCGAGGTGATGCTCGCCGGCGACATCGTCGTCGCGGCAGACGACTGCCGCTTCTCCCAGCTCGAGCCGAAGCGCGGCATCCATGCCACCGGCGGCGCGACGATCCGGATGGTCGAGCGCGCCGGCTGGGGCAACGCGATGATGCACCTGCTCACGAGCGACGAGTTCGACAGCGAAGAGGCGCGGCGCATCGGCTTCGTGCAGGAGATCGTGCCGCGCGGCCGCGAACTCGACCGCGCCCTCGAGCTCGCCGAGCAGATCGCTTCGATGGCACCGCTCGCCGTCCAGGCGACGAAGGCCTCCTCACGCCGCTTCGTCGAGCAGGGCTTCGCCACCGCCGTCGCCGCCTTCCGCGCCGATCAGGCGAAGCTCGCCCAGACCGAGGACGCCAAGGAAGGCGTCGACTCCTTCGTCGAGCGCCGCGACCCGGTGTTCCGGGGGCGTTAGCAAGCCGCCCACCGCAGGCGGGCGGCGCGCAGCGAGCCGAAGGCGAGCGAAGTCGAAAGGATGCCTCCGCCTCCCGCCAGGCCTCACACCGCCCGAATCATCGATCCCGCTGCCGACGAGAACACCGCGCCCGCAATCCACCCGCGCAGAATCGACACGAACACCGCTCACGCATCACACGCGTCCCGATGCGCCCCCCAAGCAAGCTAGAATGGCGCCGTCCTTGAAAGGGGAGACCGATGCAATCTTCGTTGCTCGAACGGGGCGAAGCCGAGCTGCGCGAGCAGGGCTACACGATCTTCGAGAACGCCATCGAAACCGACCTCGTCGCGTCACTCGTCGCCGCGATCCGGCGCATCGAAGCCGAGAGCGACGCCGCGCCGCGCGGCAATCCCTCCGAAGGCTTTGCGACCCTGCGCACCTACAACCTGCTCGCAAAGGACCCGGTCTTCCAGAAGATGCCGGTGCACGATGCGGTCCTGCCGCTCGTCGAGCGCGCGCTCGATGTGGGCTGCCTGCTCTCGGGCATGACCGCGATCGACATCGGCCCCGGCGAGAAGCCGCAGCCGATCCATCCAGACGACCTCGTCATGACGGTGCCGCGTCCCCACCCGCCGCT
>JAHEJV010000030.1:0-16795 GCA_024638705.1 Deltaproteobacteria bacterium
CCGGAACCACACCCGCGGTGACGGTCTCGTCGCCCTTGCGCGTGCCGGCCACTTCGAGCGCTTCGAGCTGCTTCGCGAGCGCGGCTTCGAGCCGGTCAACCGGCATCGCGCCCCGCTCGCGGAGCCGGGCCGGACGATGCCTCTGCCGCGAGCCTCGTCTCGAGCTGCGCGAGCATCTCGCGCGTGGTGGCGGCGAGGTCGTAGCGCGGGGCCCAGCCCCACTCCTCGCGGGCCGCCGAGTCGTCGATCGACTGGGGCCACGAGTCGGCGATCGCCTGACGCACCGGGTCCGGCTCGCAGTCCAGCGTGAAGCCCGGCCGGTGCCGCTGGATCTCCGCGGCGAGCTCGGCGGGCGTGACCGCCATGCTCGTGACGTTGAACGCGTTGCGGTGGCGCAGACGCGACGGGTCTGCCTCCATCAGCTCTTCGATCGCGCGCAGCGCGTCCGCCATGTACATCATGTCGAGCTTCGTGTCTTCGCGCAGATAGCAGATGTGGCGACCGAAGCGGATCGCGTCGTGGAAGATCTGGACGGCATAGTCGGTCGTCCCGCCTCCCGGAAGCGCCACGTGCGAGATCAACCCGGGCAGGCGCAGGCCGCGCGTATCGAGAGCGAAGCGCCGGTGGTAGTAGTCGCAGAGGAGCTCGCTCGAGACCTTCGTGATGCCGTACATCGTGCTCGGGCGTTGGATCGTGTCCTGAGGCGTGGCGATCCGCGGTGTGCCGGGGCCGAAGGCGCCGATCGAGCTCGGCAGGAAGACCGCGCAGCCGTGCTCGCGCGCGACCTCGAGCACCCGGTAGAGACCGCCCATGTTCAGGTCCCACGCAGCCCGCGGCCGCTCCTCGGCGACCGCCGAGAGCAACGCCGCGAGGTGATAGATCGTCCCCACGTCGAAGCGTCGGACGGCGTCGTCGATCTGTCGGATGTGCAGGCAGTCAGCGTAGACGAAGGGGCCTTCGTCCTCGACGGGGCCCGCCGGCACGCGCACGTCCGAGGCAACGACCCCGTCCGCGCCGTAGCGTGCGCGCAACGACGGCACCAGCTCGCTGCCGATCTGACCGAGCGCGCCCGTTACGAGGATGCGCTGCACGGGTTCCTCCAGCTCACCCGGCGATGGTACCGCGACGCGGGGGCATCTTCGCGCGAACTCCGGCAGCGCTCGCGCTGGCGTCGCGTGTTTCGCCCGGTCACACTCGCGCCCACTTCGTCATGGTCTCATCGAATCCAGTCGTTCGAAACGCGGCGAGCTGTCTGGCCCACGTGCCCGAGTGGGTCCGCTACGGCTCGAAGCCGCGGCGCGAGATCGCGCGCGATGCGACCCTGGGAGAGCGCCTCGGCGACGCAGCGCGATCCTTCGCCGAGGCGGTGTCGTATCCGCCGAACCGCGCCTACCTCGGTGCACTCGCGCCGGAAGCCCTCGTGTCGATCCCTCGACCCTGGCATGCGGTGCACGCTTCCGCGGACCCGCAGCGCGAGGCACTCGCGCCCTTCGGCGAAATCGGGGATACGGCGCTCGCGACCGCGCTCCTCGCGCGGGCCGACGTCCTCGAGCCGTCCCTCGTGCGCCTCACCCGTGCCGGGCGGGAGCAGCTCGCGAAGCGTCTCGCGGCGCACCCGCTGCTCGCCGGCGAGGCCGATCGGCTCGAGCCCGGCGACGACGACGCGGTCGCCGAGGCGCTTTCGGAGCAGCCCGAGCCCGCGCTCCCCCTCCACGTCGGCGACACGCTCGTCGGCTGTGTGCGCCGTGACCGGCGCGCCGAAGGTCGCGACGACGAGAACCTCCAGGCCCATCATCTCATGGAGAACCTCGCCTCCAAGGCGACCGGTGCGCTCGCGCTGCGCTGGTTGCTCGAACGCGAGGGGATCGAAGCGGACGAGGTCGACTATCTGATCAGCTGCGGCGAGGAGGCCGTCGGCGATCGCTACCAGCGCGGCGGCGGCGGCATGGCGAAGGCGATCGGCGAGATGTGTGGCTGCGTCGAAGCGTCGGGCATCGATGTCAAGAACTTCTGCGCGGCGCCGGCCAACGCGCTCGTGCTCGCCGGCGCGCTCGTCAAGGCTGGCGTCTACGAGCGCGTCGTCGTCGTGGCGGGCGGCTCGCTCGCCAAGCTCGGCATGAAGATGCAGGCGGCGCTCGCGCGCGGGCTGCCGATCCTCGAGGACGTGATCGCCTCGTGCGCCTACCTCGTGACGCCGGACGACGGCGTGAGCCCCGTGATCCGGCTCGAGCCGGACGCGCTCGGACTCGCGAAGATCGGTGCGAGCACGTCGGAAGAAGCGGTTTACCGGAGCCTGTTGATCGAGCCGCTCGAGGCGATGGGCATCGGTCTCAACGAGGTCGACCGCTATGCCCCCGAGCTCCACAACGCGGAGATCATGGAGCTCGGCGGCGCAGGCGACGTCGCCCACAAGAACTACCGGGTCATCGCCGCGATGGGCGTCCTATCGGGTCAGCTCGAGCGCAGCGAGATGGACGCCTTCGTCACGCGCGTCGGCATGCCCGGCTTCGCGCCCGATCAGGGCCACATCCCATCGGGCGTCGCCTACCTGGGCCACGCGCACGATGGCCTGGTACGAGGCGAGCTCCGGCGCGTCTTCTTCCTGGCCAAGGCGAGCCTGTTCCTCGGGCGCGTCACGGAGCTCTACGACGGCGTGTCGTTCATGCTCGAGGCAAACAGTGGCGCGCGCGGCACGTCGCGCGGGTCTGGATGAAGGAGGAGCGCATGCTCGAGGGCAAGAAGGTGATCGTGTTCGGCGAGCGGGACGACGTACCGGCACCCGCGATCCGCCGCTGCGTGGAGGCTGCCGGAGCGACGGTGGTGTACGAGATCACCTCCTGCTTCGTGTGAACGGCGGCCGGAGCCGCCGGTCTGGCGGACCAGGAAGAGATCCAGCGCATCGCGGCGGAGCACGGGACCGACGACCTCGTGGTCGTCTGCGGGCTCAACGAACCACGCAACCTTCGCGTCGTCGCGACCACGGTGCGCGATGGCGACCCGAGCTTCACGGGTGCGCTCGCCGGCATCGCGCTCGGGCTGCCGACCTGGCACATCCTCGAACTCGAAGGCGAGGTGCCCGCGGAGGTGTGGCGAGAGGAGATGGCCATGAAGGAGCTCGAGATCGAAGAAGACACGGCGGCGGCGATCTTCGCGACGCTCTCCGAGCTGCGCGGAGAGGCGCGCGCTTCCTAGTCGAAGACGGTCTGCTCCTCGATCGCGGCCGCGAGCGCTCCGAGCGCACGTTCGACGAGCCGACGCCGAAGGGCGCGCTCATCATCGGGGGGGAGCGCGGGATCGCCCAGCGGATGGGGGATCGCCACGCTCGGCACGATGCGATTCGCGCCGACCGTCCGCGAGATCGGGACGATCGAGCAGACGTGGGCGGTCGGCAGGCCCGCCCGCTCGAACTCCTTTGCCATCGTTGCGCCGCAACGAGTGCAGGTTCCTCAGGTCGAGGTGAAGATCACGGCCTGCACCCCGTCGGCCACGAGTTGGGCTGCGATCTCCTCGCCGAAACGGTGCGCGCGATCGACCGACGTGCCGTTGCCGACGGTCGCCCAGTAGCGCTCGTGCAACGCCCCGATGCGGCCCTCTCCTTCGAGCGCCCGCAGCGCATCCACGGGAAGGACGCGGTTCGGATCCGCGTTCGCGAAGGTCGGATCGTAGCCGCCATGAGCGGTCTCGTGGCTCTCGGCGGAGAGCGTCTCGATTCCGGTGAGCGGGTAGACGCCGAAGCGCGAGGCATTGGCGGACTCGATGCGATCCGGATTGCCCCGCGGCACGATGCCGCCGGAGGTCACGAGGGCGATGCGCGCGCTCTCGATCGCTGCGACGGGTGGCGCAGGCGGTACGCGGTCGAACGCCGGCATCGGGTACTCGGTCTCGAAGCGGTCGCCGCGGAGCTTGCCGAGCAGCATCGCCACGGCGCGCTCGGCCCCCGTGCTCTCGACGAACACGTTGCGACGCACGCCGCGTGGCAGCGCTCCTTCCGCCTCCCCCGGCACCAACCCGCGCGCGAGCTTGCGGCCCGCCGCGAGCAGCCGCTCGAGCGCGTCGTGCATGCCGAGCACGTCGGACTCGCTCGCGAGCATCGGGACGTCGGCGCGGTAGAGCGCGACGGCCGGGTTGTCGGGGTCGAGGGCGGTGAGCGCGGGCAGCGAGAGCTGGTCGCGGGCCGCGCGGCAGATCGCGGCGCAGGCGATGCCGTAGCGGCCCGCCGCGAAGGCCGGCCCGGCGATCAGGACGTCGGCCGGGCCCGCTGCGCGGAGGCACGCGATCACGTCGGCGACGGCCGCGTCGCCGCGCTCGGCGACGTCGTTGTCGCCGAACACGACGGTCGCCACGACTTCGACGTCGGGCGCGAGGCTCGCGAGCAGCCGCCCGGGCCCCTGCGGCCCGGGGAGCAGACGGGGCGCGATCCCGGCCGCCTCCTCGCCGCCGACACCGCCGAAGAACTGGTTGAGTGCGTGCACGATGCGAAGCGTGCGGGCCACTCAGACGCCTCGACCCGTCAGCCGTCCGGCGCCGAGCTGGTTCGTCGCTCCGACGATCACCTAGAGCTCCACCTCCATCGGCACATCGTCACCGTCACTCCCGGAACCGGCGCCCACGCCGGCGAGCCGTGGCAGCTGTGACCGGGGGCCGATGCATCGTTCGAGGGCCGGCAGCTCGAGCGTCTCGTTCGCGTTTCCCACCGAGACCACCGCGTCGGCCTCGGGCGTCGTGTCGGCGAGGCTCTGCGAGGCGCCGTCCCGACCCGCGAACTCGTCGCTGATCGCCACGGTCCGGACGCCCGCATGCTCGAGCCCGCGAACGAGCATCATGAGGTCGGCGTCGGGGTTGCCGAACCCCTCCTTCGAGATCACCACGCCCTCCGCGCCCATCTCGCGGATCAGCGCGACGGCTTCGCGGGCCGACCGCTCCTTCTCGGCGAGTCGCACCGGCTCGTTCGAGAGCACGCAGCCGACGAGCTCGAGCTCTCGACCGTGCAGCCGCAGCAGCTCGCGGACGACCGCGTTGTTCTGGTGGTGCCAGGTGGTGTTCTTGTCGCAGGCGCTCACGCAGTTGCCCGACGCGATGCCGCCTTCGAGCGGGAGGCGCGGGTCCACCGAGCGCGGCAGTCCCTCGCTTGCGTTGCGCCCCTCGATCCAGGTGTCGTGGAGGAGCCCCTGGGAGAGCACGAGATAGAGATAGGCGACGCGCGGCAGACCCGACGGCGCCGGTGCCCAGGCGATGTGCTCGACCCCCTCGGGCTCGGGCCCCGGGATGCGGGCCACGTGATCCGCCGCGGCGAGGCCGGCCGCACGAAGCGCCGCCTCGTGTCGATGCGGTGGAGTCCCGTCGGCGACATCCAGCTCGAGCGCGACGAGTGCGAGCTCCGAGAACGGCGAGTAGGCCGCCCCGGGCCCGGACATGTCGATGATGCCCTCCTGGAAGCCGACGATGCGTCCGCAGGTGGCCACCGCCGTGCCCTCGAGGACGCGCACCTGCCCCTCGCCGACACGACCGCCCGCATTCTTCCGGCGCGGCTCGATCACGTCCTTGACGCATGCGAGGCGGATCGAGTCGCCAGGATGCGCGAGGTGGACGCGAACACGCGCCAGCTCCGGGGCGGCCCGCCGCACTGCGTCCTCGAGCGCGGGCGCGTCGAGCGTCAGCACGCGATCGACGATGCGCGCCTCGTCGCCGAGCTCGATCCGCTCCACTCGCGTCCGCAACAGCTCGAGCAAGCCCTGGCCCCCTCCGGCGCTAGTCGCCCGGCTCCTGCAGCATCATCTCGCGCATCCCGTACTTCTGGAGCTTGCCGGTCACGGTCATCGGGAACTCCTCGACGAAGCGGATCGTACTCGGGACCTTGAAGTGGGCGAGGTGCTTCCGACAGAACTCCCGGACGTCCTCCACCGTCATCGATTACCCCGAGTGGAGCTGGATCCAGGCGGCGACGGTCTCGCCGTAGAATTCGTCCGGCAGACCGAACACGGCCACCTGCGCCGCGCTCGGGTGCGTGAAGATCATAGTCCCTGCTTCGGAACGCGGGAATCGTGAACAGGCCCTGGATCTCGGAGTGCTCGAGCGCGTAGGCGAGCTCGCGGGGTCGGTAGGCCGGATTCACGTTGACGAGCACCGCGCCGATGCGTGCCGTGGCCATCTGGACCAGCAGCCATTCGAGGTTGGGGCGCCCTGTAGGCGTCGACGCGCGACTGGATCTCGGTCCGGGGTTCGAGCCCCCGCGCGCTCACCAATCTCGCAGGTTCGATGCGAGGTCGACTATCGTTGCGGCGATGTCGCAGCGCGCTAGGGCCGCGTCGCCGGAGATCGGAGTCGGAGCGGACTCGACAGCGAACGAACCGTCGGGCCTCTGGGGCCGCGCGTTCCGCTCTTTCTTCCTGGGTCTCGCGGTCTGGGCCGCGCTCGCCGTCCCGCTCTGGACCGCGTCCTGGCTCGGGGCCGTCCCGGCGCCCGGTTGGCTCGCGCCCCACTGGTGGCACGGCCACGAGATGGTCTTCGGATTCGTCGCCGCGGCGATTGCCGGCTTCCTGCTCACGGCGTCGCCGGTCTGGTCGGGAGGACCGGCTCTCGCCGGCACACCGCTGGTGCTGCTCTTCGGGCTCTGGACAGCGGGCCGGATCTCGATGCTCGCCGCCGGCGCAGTGCCGACCTGGCTGCTGGCCGCGGTCGACGGCGCCTTCCTCCCCGCCGTGGCGCTCGCGACGGTGCGGACGCTCTGGGGATCGGGGCAGCACCGCAACTACGCCGTGGTCGCGATCGTCGCGGTGCTCGCAGTTGCGAATGCCTTCATGCACGCCGAGGCGCTGGGCTACGTCACGGGCTGGGGCGGGCGCGCGCTGCGCTTCGCGGTCGATGCGATCGTCGTGCTGCTGCTCGTGATCGGCGGTCGGATCACCCCCGCGTTCACGCAGAACGCGTTCCGGCGGGCCGGGCTCGAGGTGTCGCTCCGCCCCCGCCGATCGGCCGGCGCGCTCGCCATCGCCGCGGCGGCGGCGCTGGCCTTCGTGACCCCGCTCGCAGGGCGCTCGCCGGCGACCGGGTTTCTCGCTGCGCTCGCGGGACTGGCGGCGGCCGTGCGCCTCGCCGGTTGGCGGAGCTGGCACACGCGCTCGGATCCGCTCGTGTGGTCGCTCCACGCCGGCGCCACATGGGTGGTCGTGGGTCTCCTGCTCGTCGCAGCGGGTGATCTCGGCGCCGCGATTCCAGCGACCGCCGGTCTTCACGCGCTCACCGCGGGCGCGATGGGAACGACCATTCTCGCCGTCATCACGCGCGTCGGCCTCGGCCACACCGGGCGCGCGCTCGTGCTCCCGCGAGGCATGGTGTCGTGCTATGCGCTCGTCCACGTGGCTGCCGTGGCCCGCGTCGTGGCGCCGTTCCTTCCAGCGGAGACGCAGGGGCCGCTCCTCGTCGTGAGCGGAATCGCCTGGGCGGCCGCGTTCGGTCTCTTCGCGATCCGCTACTGGCCCATTCTGACCACGCCGCGTCCCGACGGGAGGCCGGGTTAGTCGTCGGGCCCGGGGTGCTGTGTTGAGAGCATGGCATCGCCGCACTGCGCTTCGAGGTCCGTAGACCGCTGCGCCGTCAACCCCCGAGTCCGATCCGGATCCCCCACAACAGCGCGATCCCCAGGCCGAACGCGCAGAAGTGGATCAGGTTGTCGCGTGCGTCGCGATGCTTGTTGACCTCGGGGACGAGGTCGGCAGCTCCGATGTAGAGGAAGTTCCCCGCGGCGAAAGGAACCAGGAAGCCGACGTCGAACCGAGAGGACGCGGCGTACGCGACGAGGCCGCCGAGCAGGAACAGCAGTCCCGAGGCCAGGTTCATCAGCAGCGCGCTCTTGCGCTTCCATCCGCCGTGAATCAACACGCCGAAGTCGCCGAGCTCCTGGGGCACCTCGTGGGCGGCGGCGGCGAGCCAGGCGGCGATTCCCAGCCGGACGTCGACCAGGAACACGCCGGCAATGCCGAGCCCGCCGAGGAAGTTGTGCAGTCCGTCTCCGAGCAGGATCAGGTAGGTGAGCGGCTTGCGACAATCCGAGGCGGCGCGGCGGCAGTGGTGCCAGTGGAGGAACTGCTCGAGTGCGAGGAACAACGTGAAGCCGGCGAGCGACCAGAGGAACACGTTCGCCGGGTCCGCGCCGCCCGCCAGCGCCGCTGGCAACATGTGCAGGAAGGCGCCGCCCAGCAGCGAGCCGGCCGCGAATGCGACCAGCGGCGTCACGATGCGATCGAGCGCCGCCTCGGAGAGCAGCAGCGTAGAGCTGCCGACCAGTGCGATCGCGCTCATGGCCAAGCCGCCGAACAGGATCCAGGCGAAGGGTTCCACGAGGCCCCCAGCCGGCCCGCTCTAGAGGCTCCGGTCGTGGGCCGAGGGCACCGGGTGCTCGTTCTCGAACTCGGCCTCCAGCAAGCCGGCGATCTCGCCCAGCTCGGACCCGAGCTTCAGCAGCAGGTCGTCCAGGGTGACGATGCCAGCCAGGCGACCCTCGTCGTCGACGATCGGTAGACGTCGGACTCCATGTCGGCGCATCTGGGCGAGCACCTGATCGCGCGGGGTTCCGATCGCGATCGTCTGGAGTGGCGCGCCACCGGCGAAGCATCCGACGGTCGCGACCTTCGCGTCGAGCCCTTCCCCGATCATCTTCACGAGGTCCCGATCGGTCACGATCCCGATCGGTGCGCTGCTTTCCGGGTCGATGACGACGAGCGCTCCGACGGAGAGCATCGTCATCTCTCGCGCCGCCTCGCTCACCGTGCAGCGGGGATCTACGGTGGCGATCGAATCCTTGGCCAGTCGGCTCAGCATGGGCTCCTCCTCCGACCGGACTCGATTGCAGCATCGGTGCCAGATCCTCGCTCCGTATCGAGGTGCGGGAGGGAGATGGGTGCGGCGGTTCGCCTCGCGGCGAGGCGGCGCGCCGCAGCTCACGCTTCGTGGTGTTGCAGGACGGGCTCTTGCCTTGGCACGTCGATTGCGAATCGGATCGGCTCGCTGGAGAGGAGCAATACGATGTCGCACCAAGTGACCGGGATCTTCGACGATCCAAAGAAGGCCGAGGAGGCCGTCCGCAACCTGATCGACACGCACTTCGCTCCCGCGGACATCAGCATCGTCGTGACGGACCGCGCGGGAAAACATGAGGAGGCCGTCGAGCACGACACGGGCGTCGCCGAAGGCGCCGTGACGGGCACCGCCCTCGGCGCGGTGCTCGGTGCGCTGGGCGCGACGCTCGTCGCCACCGGCGTGATCGTCTCCCCCGCGCTCGGGGTCTTCGCGACCGGTCCACTGCTCGCCGCGATGAAGGGTGCCGCGGCCGGCGCCGCGGTCGGACTCGAGGTCGGTGCGCTGGCCGGGCTCGGCTTCTGGAAGGACGAGGCGCAGATTCACGCCGAGGCGCTCGGCGAGGGCGGCATCGTCGTCGCCGTCCCTGCCGTGCACGAGCACGCGGAGCACGCGCGGAAGGCCTTCGCCGAAGCGGGCGCAAGGCACGTGCGCGGCTGAGGTTCCGGCTGCGGGGGAAGGGATCTCTGATCTTCTGGTCCCGAGTCGCGGTTCCCGATCCCCGCCCGGTTTGAAGCCCCCGCGCGCTCGCCGCTGGCGGAATGACCGAAGTTGAGTCGCTCGCCGAGTTCCCTTACCTCGAACACGACGACATCCTCGCCTGCTTCGAGGACGCGGCCGATCGCGAGCGCAAGTTCGCGGCCGCTCGCAGCTGCTCTTCGATCAGCCGGGTCAGGGCCCGGGTGTTTTCGTTGCGGGCGGCGAGCAGCTGAAGGTCGGTCCTGCAATCGTCGCTCCGTCGGCGACGGAGGCCTCGGAGACGACGACGGCAGCGGATTCCCCACCACAGCGCAGGAGGTACCTCGCGCCCGTTCGGATCGGCGCCGCTGCACCGGTCGGGTAGGGAACTGCGAATCGATAACGCCCGTCGTCATCGGCCACGGAACGGGTCCGGTACGAAAACGGGGCCGCGCGCATGTTCGACCGGATCGGAAGCCGGAGCTGCACGACTTCTCCCGGCGCGGCGCTGCCCTCGATTCGCGCTCCAGCGACGATCTCGTAGATCATCACATGGGGAAACGGTGGGCGAGCCAGCGATGTCTCCATGATCAACCGGTGACGTTGTAGCGGGGGAAGGACGCGCTGTGACTGGCCGTCGCCGGCTCCTCGGCCGCCGCGCGGTTGGTAGAGGCGACCCGTCATCGAATCGGGTCCTTGATCGCGACCCAGGCCCGAGCCCCTGCGGTCGACCAGGACGTAACGCACGCCCAGCTGCCCGGCGACGCGCAGGGCTTCGTCCTCGCGATCGGCTCCGAAGTACCGCAGACCCGCGAGAAACTGCTCGCGCCCGGCGTAGACGCCGAAGTTGTCCATGACGAGCGGCCGCTCCGCGACGTAGCGGATGAGATGTCCCATGTCCCAGATCGCCAGGACTCCGTATTGCGGCTGCCGTGTCGGATCGAGGTAACCCTCGGTGGTCGGCGAGTGGTCGCGCAGCCAGGTCGCGGCGGAATGATAGGCCTGGGTGCGCACGAAACGACGCGTCGGTGGAGCGCCGTCGGGTCCCTCCCACGCGATGCTCAAGAGAGGACCCATGAAGCGGGCACTGGGCTGCAGCGCGAACAGCGCCAGGACCACCGCCAGGGCGAGTACGCCGGCTCGAATGGGCCAAGGTCGGGCTTCCGTCCGTGGACGAGCGAACTGCAAGAGAGCGGCGAGCGCGCCACCCCACACGATCACGTAGGAAATGGCGAAGCTGTTCAGGAACCGGATCTGGGTCAGGACCAGTCCGTAGTGCACCGCTGCAATGCCGGCTACGAGCCAGAGATCCGAGCGTCGACTGCGCACGGCGCGAACGATCAGCCAGACGAGTGCGAGCGGATAGACGTAGATCAGTCGGGTCAGATGCGTCTCGGCGTCGAGATTGCCCGACCTGGCAGCCGGGTCGAAGAGGGGCTTGATCTCCGAGATGCCCGACAGGAAGTTCTCCTCCCCTTCGACGAACCAGCCCGCGGCCACGCGGAGAGAGCTCGCGAGATCGGGAACGGCCACGAGCGCCATGGCGAGAGCGACCAGCCCCACGCCCGCCGCGCCGAGCCAGCGCTGTCCTCGTTGTCTTCCCTTCCGGGTGCGCGTCCAGAGGCCTGCCAGCAGGGCACACGAGATCGCGGTCGTCGCGAACCACAGCGGCTGGAAGCTGGAGAGGACGAGCGGGCTGAAGCTCCCGAACTGGCTCCAGCCGCGATCCAGGGTCTGGGGAGCCAGCGCCAGGGCAGCCGAGCCCTGGGCGAGCGCCAGGTGCCACGCGCGCGCGCCGGCGATCTCCGCGCTGCGGGCCCCGATCATCCACACGATGGCGAGCCCCTGGAGAAGCGCGACGTGGAGCAGGGCGCCCGGCCAGGTGAGCAGGAAGGCGGCCGATCCCATTCCGAGCAGGAGCGCCAGCGAGATCCAGCTTCGGCCGGCGGGTCGCCGAGCGACGACCAGTGCGACCGTGACCAGCAGCGCCAGCTCGAGCGAAACGGCTACGTGGTGGTCGACATAGCCGACCTGGGAATAGTGATAGTGGCCGGGCAGGACGGCGAGCAGGACCCCCGCAATGACGCCAGCCGTCGCCGAGAATACGCGCGCGGCGATGGCCGCCGTGGCGACGGCTGCGAGCGCTCCGAGCACCGCCGGCACCCAGGCCGCAACCGCCTCGACGGCAGCCTGGTCGCTCGTGCGCAGCAGCACCTTGGCCAGCCCCGCCACGGCCAGGTCGAAGCCCGGCGCCAGGACGATCTCGCCGCCCACCGGGTAGTTGACATAGGGGTCGTGGGACAGCGTGTCGGGAAAGTGGCGGAAGCTGTACCAGATGCGCCGCAGATGGTAGAACTCGTCGGCGCCATGGGGCGGCATGATGCCCGATTCGCCGAACACGCGAGGCCAGGTCGCGGCGCGTACGAAGAGTCCGAGTGCGAAGATTCCGGCGGCGCCGGCAGCGTTCCGGACGTCGATCACACGGGCCCGTCCGGCTCGTGATCGTATTTCAGGCGGGACGTCATCGCTCTCGAAGCACAAGTCCACCGGAGCGGGTCACTCCGAGGAGAGCTCTCATTCTAGACCGACCGGATTCCGGATTTCAGGTCAATCCGACTTCCACGAGCCGGGACACACCAGATGACTCGTCGTCTGCTCGTGTTCCGACTCCTGCGAGGATTCGGGAGCGAGGCGCTTTCGAGATGTTTCGACACCGTACAGTGTCAACGATCGATGAAGGGGCGTGATGTCGGCGCCTCCCAGGCCTTCCTGATTCGACTCCTCCCACCGCCCGTTCTCCGGGCTGGCGCCTCAGGGACAGGTGGCTATTGATCGTTGAGTTGTTAAGCGGCATTCCGGACGCCGGGCGGGAGATTCGATGAACGGGTTCACCATCGGCGACTCCGGAAACTACGACCGAAGTCCGGGAAGCCCGAGGCCAAGGGGGCCTGAGGAAAACGATTTGTCTGCCATCGACGAACCCGCCGTCGGCGCGGATCCGGCGGAGGCCGGATCGGGAGCGTCGCCGCTCGCGTCGCGGATTCGCGCGCTGGTCGACGATTCTCTCTACGCCGTGCTCTGCACCCAAGGCGAAGAACAGCCCTACGGGTCGCTGGTCGCGTTCGCATTTTCGGACGAGCTGTCCGCTGCCGCTTTCGCGACGCCGATGACGACGCGGAAGTACCAGCTCCTCACGGCGTGCGACCGCGTTTCGATGGTAGTCGACAATCGCGCTTCGCTCGGCGAGCGGGACATGACGCGCATCGAGGCCGTCACCGTCACGGGCCGCGCGGTGCAACTGGAAAGTGGTCCGGAGTTCGAGCGCTGGAAGCGGCAGCTTCTGGAACGCCACGGCTACCTCGGCGCCTTTCTGTCCGCGCCTTCCACGGCCCTGTTTCGCGTGGACGTCACGCGGTTCTTCCACGTGGAGCGATTCCAGGAGGTCCGCCAGTGGATTCCCCCGCGCCCTGGCTGATCCCGCTGCGCGAAGCCGCGCAGTGCGAGCGGGGTGCGGTCGGGGGAAAGGCGAAGCGCCTGGCGCAGCTCGCCGAGGCGGGATTCCGCACGCCCGGGGGCTTCTGCATCCCCACCGATGCCTACCGCGCCTTCCTCGAGCGCCATCGCCTGGACGCGGTCATCCGGATGGAGCTGGGACGGAAGCCGCTCGATGAGATGCGCTGGGAGGAGATCTGGGACGCGGCGCTGCGCATCCGCTCGGCTTTTCTCGGGGCGGCGCTGCCGCCCGAGCTGGCGCGCGCGGTCGGGACGGCCGTCGAGGCCGAGCCGTCCGGGACGCGCTGGGCCGTCCGCTCGTCGGGCAGCGCAGAGGACGCCGAGGGAGGGTCCTTCGCCGGGCTTCACGAGTCGCGCGTCGATCTCGCCGGCTGCGAAGCCGTGCTCGACGCCGTGCGTGTCGTGTGGGCGTC
The DNA here is from genome assembly GCA_024638705.1 of Deltaproteobacteria bacterium. Classification (GTDB taxonomy): domain Bacteria; phylum Myxococcota_A; class UBA9160; order UBA9160; family SMWR01; genus JAHEJV01. The sequence continues at coordinate 13,458 of JAHEJV010000030.1, forward strand.
GCTCTGGTCGGATGCGGCGTTGCTCTACCGACGCGAACTCGCGCTCGATCCGATCGGGAGTGCGATGGCGGTGTTGGTGCAGCCCATGCGCTACGCGGATCGCTCGGGCGTGGCCTTTGCGCGCGACCCGCGCGCGCCGCGGCGGGAGCACGCGCTGATCGAGGCCGTGGCCGGACCCTGCGCCGCACTCGTCGACGGGAGCGTCGACCCGGATCGCTGGACGCTGTCGCGCCGCGACGGCACGGTGGTCGACTGGCGTCGTGGAGAACGCGACGGTGCGGACAGCGGCGAGCCGCTGCTCGCGGCGGACGATCTCGCCACCCTGCTGCGCACGCTGCTCGAGGTCGAGTCGCTCTTCGGCTGGCCGCCGGACGTGGAGTGGACGGGGCGCGTCGCGGAGTTGACCCTGCTCCAGTCGCGTCCCGTCACGCCACCGCGCGCCGACGAGAACGAGACCCGCGCGTGGTACCTGTCGCTGCGGCCCGGCGCGGAGGAGCTGCGTCGTCTGTGCCGACGGGTCGAGCGCGAGCGGATCCCCGAGCTCGCGGGCGAGGGGGATCGGCTCGCGTCCGAGGATCTCGATGGGTACGACGACGAGGCCTTGGCCCGCGCCATCGAGCAGCGCAGCCGATCGCTTTCGCGGTGGCGACAGATCTACTGGGACGAGTTCATTCCGCTGGCGCACGGGGTGCGCCAGCTCGGCAGCTACTACGACGAGGCCGTCCGCCCGGAGGATCCCTACGAGTTCGTGGGCCTGCTCAGCGAGCAGCCGCTCGCGGCCTTCGAACGCAACGAGCGCATCGCGTCGCTCGCCGAATCGCTGCGCGGCAGCGAGGCATTGCGCGGGATCCTCGAAGAAGCGCTCGCAGCGGCGGACGAGGAGTCGCGCGGCGCGGTGCTCGCCCGCGCCGCGGATCGTCCCGACGGGCACGAGTTCCTGGAGGAATGCGAGAGCCTGCTCACGGGCATCATGGACATCTCGTTCGAAGGGGTGCGGCTCGGCGAGCGTCGGGATCTGCTCTGGCGCCTGCTGCTGTCCCTGTCCCGGGCATCGCCGACGCGGCGCCGGTCCGGGGGCGACGGTGCGCCCGCGCTCGAGCGCCGCCTGTTCGACGCGGTGGGTCCGGAGCGTCACGAAGAGGCGCGTGAGGTCTTGCGCATCGCGAAGACGAGCTGGCGGCTGCGTGACGACGACAACCTGTTGCTCGGGCGTGTCGAGAGCCAGCTGCTGCGTGCCGTGTCCCTGGGCCTCGACCGGCTGCGCGAGAGCGGTCGACTGGTGGGGCGCCCGGCGGTGGACGAGAAGCTCGTGCCGGTCGTGGTGCACGCGCTGCGCGAGCCCGGGGACGAGCAGATCGCGCTCTCCGCCGAGGCCGCCGCGTCGCAGGCGAAGCCAGCGCCCGATTCATCCGAGCGCCCGCGCCAGCTGGTCGGTCAGCCCGCGGGTCCCGGTCTGGCGTCGGGGCCTGCGCGGCGCCTTCGCGCGGCCGAGGATCTCGGTCGCTTCCAAAACGGGGACGTGCTGGTCTGCGACGCGATCCAGCCCTCGATGACCCACCTGGTTCCCCTGTGCAGCGCGATCGTCGAGCGGCGCGGCGGCATGTTGATCCACGGCGCGATCATCGCCCGAGAGCTGGGGATCCCGTGCGTCAACGGCGTGGCCACAGCGGTCGAGTCGGTGCGTGACGGGGACTGGCTCACCGTGGACGGCGATCTTGGCATCGTGACGGTCGGCCGGCCCGACTTCGACCTCGAGCGGGAGTCGCGCGGGGCGGCCTAACGCCGTACGGTCGAAAGGCCGCCGAGGGTCGTCAGGTCGTCTTCGATCCGGTCCGCGAAGCTCTTGCGTTCGAACATCCGGTCGAGGAATCCGCGCAGCTTCGGGTGGGTTTGGGCATCGATCCGCTCGCCGGCATGGAGGTAGTTGAGCAGCACGCTGGCCACGGTGATGTCGCCCAGATACGGCGTCTCGCCCGAGAAATACATTCGGCTCGCGTCGAGCTCGTTCTCCAGGTACGCGAGGAAGGGCGGGATTGCGGCACGCGCGGCCTCGACGGCGTCCTCGTCGGGTTCCTGCTTCATGAGATGCCCGCGTACCGCTCTCTGGAAGAAGATCGTTCCTTCGTGCTTGAAGAGCGCATCCGCGTACGCGCAGAGCCAGACCGAGCGGCCGTGCGCATAAGGCCCGTCCGGAAGCAGCGCGGGCGTGGGGAACCGCGCTTCCAGGTAGGCGCAGATCGCGCTCGAATCTGCCAGCGGGCCCTCGTCCGTCTCGAGCACCGGAACCAGCGCGAGCGGGCTCTTCTGCTTGAACTCGTCCGGCGGATCTCCGAACGGGAAGAACGGCTCGTGGTCGTACTCGATGCCCTTCTCTTCGAGGACGATCATCACCCGCCGTACCCACGGCGACAGCCCGGCGCCCACCACCTTCAACATCGTCCTCCTCCTGCGCTCACGCGGTCTGGTCCGTTTTCTCCATGGTCTTCCGGGAGATCTTCAACACGGTCCGACGCGGCAGGAACGGAACGACCCAGTTCAACGCGAAGCTCAGCGAGGGCTCGTTGATCGTCACGAGATCTCCTTTCAGCATCGCGTCATAACCGCACTCGGCCACGGAGGACGCCGACGCGCCGGGCTTATCGAAGAGCGCGGCGCCGTCGAGATCGCCCGCTGCGATGAATCCCGTGTCGACCGCCCCGGGGCAGAGCGCCGTCGACGTCACCCCGGTGCCGGAGAGCTCTTCTGCGATCGCCTGGGAGAACGAGATCACGAACGCTTTCGTGGCGTAGTAGACGGCTTGCAGCGGACCCGGCATGAAGCCCGCGGTCGAGGCGACGTGCAGGATCCTTCCCGACTTCCTCGCGATCATCGCGGGTAGATAGAGATGGGTGAGGTCGACGAGCGCGCCCATGTTGACCTGCATCATGGCGCGATCGGCCGCCAGGTCGCGTTCGTGGAACTTGCCGTGGCCCCCGAAGCCCGCATTGTTGATCAGGAACTCGATTTCGAGGCCGGCGTCTTGCGTTGCCTGGAACACCCGCTGCGCCGCGTCGGGCTCGGCGAGGTCGGCGGCAAGGACGTTCGCTTCGATCCCGTGCGCCTTCTCCAGCTCCGCCTTCAAGGCGCGGAGCGCGTCCTCGCGGCGAGCCACGAGCACGAGATCACCTCCCTTCGCGGCGTGCAGCCGGGCGAACTCGGCCCCGATGCCACTCGAGGCGCCCGTCACGAGAGCCGTTCTGGCCATGGCCATCTCCTTTTGGTCATTCGCCGATGAAGACGGGCTTGCGCTTCTCGAGGAAGGCACGCATGCCTTCCTGCTGGTCCTTCGTGCCCATGGT
>JAHEJV010000030.1:16805-21999 GCA_024638705.1 Deltaproteobacteria bacterium
CGCTCCGCTGCGATCCCTTCGGCGAGCGGCGCCTCGCCGGATCCGACGACGGCGCGCAGCACCCCCGCGACGGCGATCGGGGGCGCGAGCGCGAGCTCGTGGGCGAGGGCATGTGCGCGATCCTTCAGCTCGGCGTTCGGCCAGACCTCGTGTACGAGGCCGATCTGCAATGCCTCGGGCCCCGAGATCTTCTTGGCGCGCAGGATCAGGTCGAGCGCGTGGTCGCGCCCGACGCAGCGCGTGAGCCGCGCGCTGCCGCCCCAGGCGGGGACGGAGCCGAGATCCATTTCGGGCAGTCCGATCCGCGCCCCTTCTTCCGCCGCGAGGCGGAAGTGACAGCCGAGGGGCAGCTCCAGGCCGCCGCCGAGGCAGTAGCCGAACATCACGGCGATGACCGGCTTGCTCAGGTTCTCGATGGCCGCGACGACGCGCAGGCGCTGGTCGAAGACGTCTTCGATGCTGCCCATCCGCTTCACGCCCTCGGGCAGCTGCTTGAGGTCCATGCCCACGGAGAAGTTCTCGTCACCCTCAGCGGAGAGGACGATCGCGCGCACCGACGGGTCCGCGCCGAACTCGCCGATCGCGCGCTCGAGCGCGTCCATGTAGCCGAGGGTCATGCGATTGCGGGGCGCGTCGTTGTTCGAGAGCGTCACGACGGCACCATCACGCCGGACGAGGAGCGGATCGGTTTCGGTCACAGCGGGCCTCCCGGGAGTCGGAACGATTTCGCAGCCGTCACGGATGTCCAAGGGTCGCGGCGGCTGGCGTGGTTCGGGATCTCGTCACGCCGCCGCTCCCACGCGCATGATTCTGGGTGCACCCGTCCGCGATTTCCAATGGTTTGTCCGGTCGGGTGATCATCCCGTTCACCGACCCGGAGACCGTCGGCAAGTTCCTCTTCCACTGCCATATCTCCGAGCACAGCGACAACGGCATGATGAAGAACATGCGGGTCCGCCCGCGGTCGTAGTGGTATCGGTTTCACGCGCCTCGATCTCGTCTCGCGACTCCGCCTTCAGCGCGTCGAGCGTCGACGCGGTCAGCTCCTGGAGGGCGGCGTCGTCGCGGTCGTCGTGGCGCGGCGGTCGGAGCTCGCCCGGGGTGGCCGCGTCGCGTCTCGCGTTCAGAGGTCCGAGCGCAGGCGCTCGTTCGATGCGATCGACGCGCCGCCCTTCGCATAGCTCTCGCGCCGCTCCTGGCTCCAGCGGTCGATCTCGCCTTCGGGCACCCCGTAGGCGAGGCCGCGGCCGACGCCCGGGCGCGCGCGGACGCGCTTCAGCCAGGCCAGCACGTTCGGGCGATCGGTGAGGTCGACCTTGCTCCACTTCCAGCCGCGCAGCCAGGGATAGATGGCGATGTCGGCGATCGTGAAATCATCGCCGCAGACGAAGTCGCGCCCTTCGAGCTGGCGATCGAGCACACCCGAGAGCCGCCGCGCCTCCTTGCCGAAGCGTTCGAGCGGATGGGCCTTTGCTTCGTCGGGCACGTCGGTGATGTAGCGGGTGTAGGCGAGCTTGTTGCCGAAGATCGGACCGACGTTCGCAGCCTGCCAGTAGACCCACGGCAGCACGTCCCAGCGCGCGTCGTCCTCGGGGAGCAGCGAGGAGGGGAACTTCTCGGCGAGGTATTGCAGGACCGCGCCGCTCTCCATCACGGCGCGGTCGCCGTCGACGAGGGCGGGAATCTTCTGGTTCGGATTGATCGCGGTGAAGCGCTCGCTGAACTGTTCGCCCTTCGTGATGTCGACCGGCGTCACCGTCACGTCGGCGAGCGCATGGCCCGCCTCGCGCAGCTCCTCGAGCATGATCGTCACCTTCCACCCGTTCGGGGTGGGGGCGGTCAGGAGTTCCATCGTCATCGGATCGTCCTCGTCGGAGCGTCGACCTCAGTGGTCGTAGCCGACCCGGAAGCCGAAGGTGCGCGGGTCGTCGTAGTAGAAGAGGCGGTAGATCGAGTCCTGGGTCTCGAGGTTCGTCCGGACGGCCTCGTCCTCGAGGTTGCGTCCGAAGAGCTCGATCCAGAACCGCTCCGTCGGTGAGCGCCAGGTGATGCGGGCGTCGGTTCGCGAATAGCTCGACTGGACGTCCTTCGGGTTGTCGTACTGCCGGAACGAGAACTCGTCGCGCCAGTAGAAGTCGACGCGCGGGGTGATCGTTCCGTGCCCGCCCAGCTCCTGCGTGTACTGCGCACCGACCGACACCGTGTACTCCGGACTGCGCGGCAGCCGGTTGCCCTCGATGTCGATCGGCGGGAAGCGATCGTTGAGACCCGCGGCGAAGTCGGGTTCGGTCCGGTCGGAAGTGATGAAGGTCTCGTCGTAGGTGGCTTCGAGCCAGCCGAAGCTGCCGTTCACCAGGAACTCGTCGGTGACCCTGGCCTGCAGCTCGACCTCGATCCCGTAGGACTCCGCGGACGGCGCGTTGACGGTGACGGGGAGCAGGTCCTCGGTGGTCTGGATCTGGGGATCGTCCCAGTCGTACCAGAAGGCCGTGGCGTTCAGCACGATGCGATCGAAGAAGCGGCTCTTGAAGCCGCCCTCCACCGCGAAGATCCGCTCGTCCTCGAACTCCTGCTCGTCGGCGAAGTTGAATCCGCCCGCGCGCGCGCCGGTGCCCGTCGACGCCCAGAGCAGGTGATCGTCGGTCACCTGGTAGTCGGCGCTCGCCTTCCACGTGACCGACTGCCAGCTCTCCTCCTGCTCCTTGCCGAGCTGGAGGACGAGGGATCCGATGACGGGGGAACCCGATGCGAACGTCTGCGCGCGGGTCTGATCGTCCCAGTCGCGATGCGTATAGCTGTAACGGGCGCCGCCGCCGAGGGTGAGGTCTTCGACAATTTCCCAGCGCAGGTTTCCGTACAGGCCGTAGACGTGGTTCTCGACTTCGACGAGGGCGTGGATGATGTCGTCCTGGATCACTCCCAGCGGCTTCGCCGGCGGGCAGTTCGCGGGCCCGTCGCAGTCGTCGACGAATGCGGGGGAGGGGATGAGGACGAAGTTGGCGGAGTCGGCGGTGTTCTGCGCGTTCGGGATGAACGCCTCGGTCTTCGGCGTCCACTCGTACTGGTAGTTCGTGCCCAGCGTGTACTGGAAAGGGTAGTCCCAGGTCGAGTTGAGCAGGAGTTCGCTCGACACCTGTCGGGATCGGTCGATCAGATCGAGTGTCGAGATCGGGAGACTCGAGCCGTCCGCATCCCGGTGGAGATCGAAGTTCGTGGCCTGGTAGCCCGAGATCCAGTCGACCTTGACGTCGGCGGGCTCCCAGGCGACGAGCAGGGTGGCGGTCTGTCCGGTCGAGTCGAGATTCGAACGCTCGTCTTCGGTGCCGCGGTAGGGGTTGCCCGGGTTGGGCAACGCGCCGTCGAAGTTGCGGCCCGGCCCGGCGCCCGCGGACGGGACCGCGGGAGCCGAGACGAACTCACCCTCGAACTTCGGCAGCGGTCCGGCCCCGTCGTCGCGGTAGTAGGATCCGATCAGGTCGACCGTCACGTCGATCCGGGGCTCCCAGCGGAGACTCGCGCGAAGCGAGAGCGTCTCCGCGTCGTTGACGCGCTGTTGGGTGTTCCCGCTGTTGAGCTTGGTGATCCCGTCGTTGGAATAGGCGAGGAACGCGACGCGCAGGGCGGCCTCGTCTTCGATCAGCGGCGTGTTGAACATGCCGCGTGCGCGCACGCCCTCGGCGCCTTCCTCGAGACTCTCGTACTCGAGGTCGCCGCTCACGTCGAATGCGTGCTCGGGGCGGTGCGTGATGATGTTGACGGCGCCGCCCGTCGAGTTGCGACCCCAGAGCGTTCCCTGCGGACCGCGCAGGACTTCGACGCGCTCGATGTCGTAGAAGTCGCGCAGGCCGGTCCCTTCGCGCGAGGAGAAGACGCTGTTGATGTGAACGGCGAAGCCGGGATCGACGCCGGGTCCGACGATCTCGCTGCCGACGCCGCGCAGGGTGATCTTCGGCAGGCCGCCGCCCGAGAAGAGATTCGGGACATTGAACTGGAGGTCGTTGAAGTCGACGAGACCGCGGTCGAGGAGGTCCTGCGCGGAGAAGCTGCTCACCGCTTCGGGGACCTTCTGGAGGTCCTGGTCCCGGCGCTGCGCCTGGACGATGATGACTTCCGTGTCGTCGTCCACGGTCACGCCAGTCAGCTCGGGGGGCGTGACGAGTTCCTCGTCGGCTTCGGCAGGTTCTTCGTCGGGTGGGGAGGCGGGTTCGTCGGGAGATTCTTCGGCGCGGACTACGGGCTCGTCCGGTTTCTCGTTGGATGTCTCGCTCTCGCCGCTCTCGCTGTCCGGGGGGTCGCTCTCCTCGATCTTCTCGCCCGTGAGCTCTAACAGCTCCTCTTCGGTGATCTCCCAGGATTCATCCGGATCCTCCGCGCGGATGGGGCGCGTCGGGACGATCAGCAGCGATGAAGCGATGAGGACGACGATCCCGAGTCGGGCGATCGCCCGCTGGTCTCCCAAGCTGGCCACCCCAGGCGTTCCGGACGTTTGATAGGCGAACCCGTGGATACACTGCGCGTCGTGATGAAGGCAAGGAATCTTTCACGCGTGCAACCGGTGTCGGGTCCGGGCACGCGCTTTGGGGCGACGGACCCAGGCCGAGCACGGCGGTTCGGAGCGCGACGGTTCTTCGCCGTTGGACGGAAGCCGGCTACGGTGACGCGATGGCGAACGACTCTTCCCGCGTCGACTCCCCCGAAACGTCGGCCGAGACCGGCAATCCGCAGCGCGTCCTCCGCGTGGCCGTCGCCGGAGCGAGTGGCTTCGTGGGGCGGGCGTTGCTGCCCGCGCTGCGCGAGCGCCACTCGGTCGTCGCGCTGGGGCGTCACGTTTCCGACGAACCGCAGGAGAGCGATCTGGACGAACCCGGTGTTCGCTGGCGTCGCTGCGACCTCTTCTCGCTCCGCGAGACCGAGGACGCCCTCATGGGCGCCGACGTCGCCATCTATCTCGTGCATTCGATGATGCCTTCCAGCCGTCTCACCCAGGGCGGCTTCCGCGACCTCGATCTGCTGCTCGCCGACAACTTCGGCCGGGCCGCGGGGCGCGCCGGCGTGAAACGCATCGTCTACCTCGGGGGTCTGGTTCCCGAGGGTGACGACGACGAGCTCTCGGAGCACCTGGCGAGCCGGGTCGAGGTGGAGAGCGCGCTCGGCGTGCTAGGCGTCCCGGTGACCGCGCTGCGCGCGGGACTCG